>JAXDAH010000027.1:0-44861 GCA_034679905.1 Methanomicrobiales archaeon
ACCTGGAGTACTTCATCGTCAACAACGACGAACTCGGGCGGGAGGTCGTGCACGCTCTTGCCGAAAAAGCAAGCGAGGGCCTCGAGGTCCGCCTGCTCTTCGACGCCGTGGGAACGCGTGCCGGCAAAGGATCGAAGCAGGCCTTCCATGAACTGATAGATGCCGGCGGGCAGATCGGCGTCTTTTTCCCCTCGATCTACCGCTTCAACTACCGCAATCACAGGAAAATCGCGGTCATGGACGGAAAAGTGGGCTTTATTGGAGGGTTCAACATCGGGGACGAGTACCTGGGAAAAGGCCCTCTCGGTTACTGGCGGGACACCGCCGTGAAGATCACGGGACGGGCCGTGAGCATGCTGCAGCTCCGGTTCTTCCTCGACTGGCACTTCACGACCAGGGAATACCTGAGCGCCGACCCGGTCTACTTTCCCGCGTTGGAGGGGAGTGGCAGAACGGCTGTCCAGATCGTCTCCGGCGGACCGGACACCCGCTGGAACCCGATAAAAGAGGGCTATATCAAGCTGATCAACGCTGCCCGGGAGTCTGTCTACGTCCAGACCCCCTACTTCATCCCCGACGACAGCATCTCGGATGCCCTGCGCATTGCAGCGCTCTCCGGCGTCGATGTCCGCCTGATGATCCCCTGTAAGCCCGATCATCCCTTCGTCTACTGGGCGAGCCTCTCCTTTGCCGCCGACCTGCTCGATAGCGGCGTCAAGGTCTACACCTACGATAACGGCTTCATCCACGCCAAGACCATCGTGGTGGACGGGAAGGCGGGCTCCGTCGGGAGCGCGAACTGGGACGTGCGGAGCTTCCGCCTGAATTTCGAGGCAAACGCCTTCATCTACGATGCGACGGTCGCGGCCGAGCTGAAGAGGCGTTTTCTTGACGATCTTGCCGTGAGCACCGAGATGACGTCGGAGCGGTATGCAGAGCGTTCCCGCTGGATCCGGATCAAGGAATCCGTATCCCGGCTATTCTCGCCGCTCGGATGAGATCGCCTCGCTGTCTTGCGAGAAAGGATACGGTATTCCTGCCCGGCGAATGAGGAAATAACCGCCGCAGAGGGCGATGATGACCAGTGCGATGCCGATCAGCTCGCCAGAGGTTTCCGTACCCAGGAGGATGACCTTCCTTGCGATGGCGATGATGGCGACGAGAAGGATGATCTCGACGTGAAACTCCCGTCTCTCCAGGTATACCCGTATCGTCTGCAACAGTTCCAGGCCGATGAGGATCAGCAGGAAATACCCGAAGAGTTCGAGCACCTCCTGGTTCTCCAGCCGGAAGGTAGAGACCCCGAACAGTCCTATAGCCATCAGCCACCCCAGTTCGAGGAGTGTGAAGACGAGTACCACGATCAGGAATACAATGAGCGCGATGTACATGAAACGCTCGAACCACTCCAAGAAATGGCGCATATATGGTTTTATCCTGCAGATCAGCATAAATAACTGTCGGGGATCTCATTGGTTTTTACACACGGGGCTGCCTGGTTCCTGGTCAGACGGCTGAATTGGCCCGGTTCTGATCCCCCTCCTCTGTCAGCGAGGTCGTGAGGGCCGATCGATTCGTGCCCCATCATGGACCCTGGTGCCCTGGAGGAGCCCGTATTCTCCTTCAACTATTTCGCCATATACATCGACGGAAATCTCTTCTAGCGGGCACCGCGTCGTCCCGTACGCCCGATTGAGGGGATCTTATCGTGCGATTCATGATTTTTGGGTTCAACGGTGATCGCTTTCATCCTGAATCCCTGCGTCCGGGATCGTCTCCGACGAGCCACGGTATCTCTTCGCGCCTAACTCCCAATCTTCGAGATCAACCTTCCCAATTTTCGCGAAGTAAGCGAACGTCACCGCGGCATGAATCACCCCGATATGCGAGAAGGCCTGCGGGAAGTTACCAATCTGCTCCCCTGTGACCGGGTCTATCTCCTCTGCAAACAAGCCCAGAGGACTGGCCTTCGCCAGCAGATTCTCGAATATCTCGCGCGCCTCTTTAACCCTGCCTGCCAGGATGAGAGCACTGACCAGCCAGAAGGTGCACAGGATGAATGTCGCTTCATTCCCGCTGAGACCTTCGGGAGCGTCGATATAACGATAGCAGAGACCGTTGATGACCAGGTCTTTCATCGTCGCATCGAGCGTCGAAAGCATGCGAGGATCCTTGCCATCGATGAAGCCGATGATGGGAAGCATCAGATTGGCCGCATCGAGCACCTCATCCTCATAGGACTGCTTGAAGGCGTTCAGCTTGGCGCTCCAGCCTCTGGTCATTATCTCCTCGCGGATGGCGTCCCTCTCTTCCCGCCACCGCCTGGTATCGCCTTCAAGATTGAGTCCCTCGAAGATCTCAATCGCGGCATCGAGGGCGTACCAGATCATCGCTTTTCCATACACGAAGTGTCGGAGACCGCCTCGAACCTCCCATATCCCGCTGTCCGGATCGTGTCGGCGTTCAATGAGCCAATCCAGGATCTTGTGGAGTCTTCGTCCTTCCTCGGGAGGTTTCCAGATGCCCATGCGCCAGGCGAAGCGGGCGGCACCCATTGCCTCCCCAACAACATCGAGCTGTAATTGATCCACCGCACCGTTCCCGATACGGACAGGTCTTGAGTTTCGATATCCGCTCAGGTGGTCTAAAATCTCTTCTGTGGTCTGCCCCTCGGGTGTGATGGGATAGAGGATCTTGATATCGTCCGGGCGCACCGTGTTGTAGATCCATCTGGCATAACTCTCCCCAAAGTCGTGATAGCCGGCAAGAAATAACGCAAACAGCGTAAGCGAGCCGTCGCGGACCCAGGTGAATCGATAGTCCCAGTTCCTCTCACCCCCTATCTCCTCGGGTAGTGAGGTCGTCGGCGCCGCGACGACGGCCCCCGATGGCGCATAGGTCATCAGCTGCATGATGAGGGCGCTTCGGACGACCATATCACGGTACGGTCCTTTGTATGTGCACTTGCCAGCCCAATTCCTCCAGTAGCTCAGGGTTGACTGCAATGCGGCAAAGATGGACGCCAGAGGGCTCTTGTCGAGGTCACTTGCCAGGGTAAAGTAGAACTGCTCTCCCGGACGGACGACGAATGTCTGTGAAAGCGACAGGTCGTCCTCGTCCTTGAGCCACCCCTGAGGTCCCGTGATCACGAACGGACCGATGTCCGCTTCATTTCAATTCAGCCCAATTATCGGGGCATCGCGAGCATAGTTGGGTCGGGGACGGCAGACGCTCTTCATCTCAACATTACCTTCCAAACCCCTCACTATCCTGATAAGCTTCCCGGGTGGACCGCCTTCCATATCCTGTTCGGTCCAGGTCATGTCCATGAAGTCAAGCAGGGCAACCTTCCCTTGAGGGCACTCGAAGATCGTCTCCAGGATGTTTGTGTCCTTCAAGTAGCGGTGGCGGCTCTTGAAATCGCAGGTTGGCTGGGTGATCCAATTCCCACCGCGTTCAGGATCCAGGATTCCTGCAAATATCGATGGTGAGTCGAACCGTGGCCAACAGAGCCAATCGATCGAGCCGACACTGTTCACGAGCGCCGCCGCATGCCTGTTACCTATCAACCCATAATCCTCTATGGGCCAGAATCCGCCTTCTGGTTGCAACGCCTAATCCCCTTCCCCTTTTACGAAAAAAACACCGCTCTTACCTTTTTTCCAAGATACGTCTGGAGATCCCGTAGAACCCCCTGACCACCTGAGCCGCCGCGTAGACGCCCAGTGGTATGCCGCAATTCTCGACGGCATTATCTATGAAGTATCTCCCTCATACCCGGTTTCAGTGGCTGATCGTGCCAATAATATCGCCCGATCCTGCTCCGGCACCTCTGACATCCCCCACAACCTGTGTACGGCCTCCTGCAACGTTTCCCTTGTAAAAAGAGAGGATTCAGGCCGAAGGTGCGGCCTGCCCCGCCTCTGCCCCCGGGGGCGTACCTTTCTCGCCGAACGCTTCACGGACTTTATTCTCGTTCTCTTCTGTTAACGAGGTCTTGATCACGTGGCCCTTGAACTCTCCCATCTGGGCCAGCACCTTGTCGGGAGTGGCCTTCTTGATCAGCATGAAGACGGCCGAATTCCCCGGTTTCACCTGCTCGGCCACTTCTCGTATGAATTTGTCCTCGATACCGTAATCGGCCATCCTTCCGGCGAGCGCACCCATCACTGCCCCGATGGCCAGCCCCAGGAACGGCGCGAAGAAGATCAGCCCGAAGAGAAGCCCCCAGAAGGCCCCGCTCAGGGCCCCGCCGGAGACCAGATCCTGGGCCTGCTTGATGTTCACCTTGCCGTCCTGCTGGTGGACCACAACCACCAGATCTTCCAGATCGATGAGATGCTCTTTCTGGAGGTTCACCAGTTTATCTCTCACCTTGAACGCAGTATTTTCATCATCGAATGCGACTACGACCAGTTCGCTCACGATATCCCCCTGTCCTCGTACCGGTGTCATCCAGGACGACAGGATGAACGTAAACACCGGACGATTTTCGTTCTATGTCGATTCGGTCCTGGAACGCGATGACATGAAGCAATTCGTATTAAAATATCTTTGCCTGTGGAGAGGAGCTACTGCAGAAGAGGAGCAGTAGTTTCCGTTCGATGGCAGGGATTATCAGGCATTCGTTCTATGGGGTGGACTGCTGCCACTGCAAGCGCTATAGAGTGAGGAGGCAATCGGCGGTATGGCCATACCTCTATAGCATGATTTTTCGATGCTCTGGATGCGGGAGAAAAGGTTGGGGACTATCCATATCTTTATTGGCCTATTTTCCCAGAGCATCCTGCCGATCTGCAGGCTTTTCCGGGCAGTACTCCTTCCCCTCCACGGGCAGCGACTCGGCTTCGATATAGACGCGGTTTATCTCCGGATATGCGCTGCACAGGTCGGATTCGATACGACGGATCGCTTCGTGCATCTGCTCGGCCGTGGTGCCTGCAACGAAACACACCCCCATATTCACGAGCAGATCGTGCGATCCCATGTACATCGTGAGGATATCTCCAGCGCGTTCGACCGACGGATCCGACTCTACCCTCCGCCGGATGTCGTCGAGCTCTTCGGGGTTCACGCCCTCGCCCAGCAGCAGGCCGCTGGTCCGCGACGCGAGGATCCAGGCCACGCTCATCAGCAGCAGGCCGATCGCGATCGATGCGACGCCGTCGAGATACGGATTGTCGAGCATGTGGCCGAAGAAGATCCCGAGGAACGCGAAGACGAGGCCGAGCATGGCCGCGCTGTCCTCGAACACCACCGTGTAGAGGCTCGGGTCCTTGGACCGCTGGATGTACTGCCAGGCGCTTCTGTCGCCCTTGGCCGTCAGGAATTGCCTGGTGGCGATGATAAACGAGCTACCCTCGACAACGAGCGAGATGGCGAGCACGATGTAGGCCGCTGTCGGGTCGCCCAGTTCGGCGCCTGGCGCGACGTGGCGGATATGGGAGATACCTTCGTACAGCGACAGCCCTCCGCCGATGCCGAAGATGGAGATCGCCACGATATGGGTCCAGTAGTAGAGCGACTTGCCGTAGCCGAAGGGGTGGCTCGCATCGGCGGGCTGCCTGGCGCGTCTCAGTCCCAGCAGCACGAGGCAGCCGTTTCCCGTATCGACGAGCGAGTGGATGCCCTCGGCTATCATGGCCGACGAGCCGGAGAGTGCTGCCGCGACGAACTTGATGATCGCGATGATCAGGTTGGCGGCGATGGCCGCGATGACTGCGATTCTGGAACCGCCCTGCGTTGCCATGGGCTACCTCCCTGCCGCCGGGGGATTCCCGGCGGCAGTCCTCCGCCCGTCCCCCGATTATCCGAGCGATACGGGTGCATTCTGTACGAACGAGCGGCCCTAACCAGTGTTGGGGCGCAGATATTAATCTTTACACCTGGCTGAAATCGAAGGGAGTTATACGATCGGGTCCCGCACTGGTTTTCCATCCGTGTTTTTCGGGAATCACCCGATATATACCCCTGAAATAAGCCATCAGAAGCGGCATGATGCGGCGACGAGTGCTCCGCGTGCATTCCTGGATGCCGAGGCGGCGATGCCCTGATGGCGCTCACTGCAAGAGTCAACCACCCGGGGCTGGGTCCTGCGATTGGTTTTCTCCTCGAACTGCAAAGGGCTGCGGCCTTTTAAACCAAATGGCCAGCGGTCGGAGGATATCAGCAAAGTCCAGAAACCATTTCGCAGATTCAATGGGGGTTTTATACTAACTGTCACGGTCCCCGCTGGCACTCTTCGGAGCCAGCGGAATAGACGAGTCGCCCCTTCTGTGGACAATCCCCAGCGTGGCATCATCGCCAGTGTACTTCGATGCTTCCAAGAGCCAGGATTCGATATTTTCTTCAATGAAATCGGGCCCGTTTTCACGAATGCAACGGAGAATATCCCGGCCCACGCATGAGAACCCTCTACTCCCTTCTGATATGTCGGGGAATGCATTGGAGTAGCCGTCCGTACAGATTGCTATCAGCTCGGGCGGAGACGGGTGCAGGGGCTGGAAACCGATGCGGAACGCATTCCATCCCCTCCTCTGGCATAACGATCTCGTTTCGTTCGCTACCTGGTCACGGTCCTCCGGCAGAGGATACGATACCGTTCCGCACTCGGATACGGTTAGAATATCTCCATCTCCAAGCTGCAGGTAAATAATGAATCGAGGCGCTATGCACACGGATAGGATCGTTGCGCCATAGGCTACTGAAAAGTCGCGCTTCAGGGCATCCCGTGCCCGAATCCCGGATCCATTTTTTACTTTTGACAGTTCAGCCGGTTCAAAGGGATGGTTCGAAAAGTCCTCCTCGACCTTTTGCATCCAGCTGTCATGAATGCGGCGGGGCAGGTGTGACTCGCTCCATCGCTTCACCTCCGATAAATTCAGCGGAGTGTCTTTCCGAAGGGCAAGCGCCAGCGATTCCTGAATTGCCTCCACCGCAGCCTGCACCGCGTAGAGAGCCCCTGTGGAACTGCGGACGTGTTTTGCGCTTCCATGACCATCGGATACCGCGACAAGGAGAGGAAGAGCAGTGTCCCCGGGCTGTACGTGGCAGATCGCGTCCTGGTTCACATGCCCTGGGCCTTTATGCCGGCTGCCAATCGATCTGCCGATGAAGTGCCATGCTCCCCCGCCATCGGTTCTCTGTCCTGCTGCCTTCTTTATTCGTCTGTCAGCATCTATACCCCTCTTGGGGCGTCGCGGTTTTTTTGACGATAGATCTCTCTTTCTGGGAGGTCTCCTCCCACTGTTCACCATACGCTCGGATCACCGCTACTCTTATCCTGATCCGGTAAAGCCAGCGGGATCTGGACGGGTGAAGTGGAACTTGGTTTTCCCTCGACATCCACGCCTCTGGATTGCGAGACAGAGTTCGTAACGGATGTGGACACCCAGCGAATGAACTTGGTCAGTTGCTCGGGATTATTCGCCTGCAACGGGTGGATTTCCGGGTGCGCGATAAACTCCTGCAGCGTCTCGTGCTTCACATCGCTCCCAATGGCAATGGCCATGCGAACGGCCTTTTTCCCCCAGGGTTGCTCCATGAGGGCTTTCAACCCGATCTTCCAATCGTCTGTGGGCATTCCGTCCGAGATGAGGAGAAGCACGGGAGGCAGCCCCCGCCGATCCATGACACCCGTCTGTAGCTGATCCGCGACGAGTTTCAGGGCGGCTCCCAGGTCTGTAACGCCGCCTGCAGTGAGGTCTTCCCATCTGACATCGGATACTCGTGTGGGTTGAGCGATGTGCCACTGGGCTCCTGTGGAGAACTTTACCGCCCGGACCAGCACTTCTGCGTGGATGTTGGAATCCTGTTCCTTGGACATGATCGGCAGCACTTCCCGAATGGCCGTATTCAACGCCTGAATCTTCCCATCCATTCCCATCGAACCCGAACAGTCGCACAGGAAGATGAAGTGCAATGGTCGACCCTGCATGCCCGCTCCCGGGAAAAACGTATTTGAAACCATGGTTGCTAACTCATCCCACCTTTACGGAATAAATTACTTTTCTGTCTTTGACTATTGACATAAGCATACCTAAATGATGAATTTAATCGCGATACGCATGGATCTGACCGCCTCATGAGCAGATTATCGTCTGCAGCGAATGAATCTCAATCGTACTGAAATTCTTGATTCATTTCAGGATATTTTTCAATTACGCTTACGGCTATTCAGAATATTTTGAGTCTCATGACCGTTCTTCCCCGTGTATTACTTATTTACGATCTCGTACGGGCCGGTCTTCCCGCAACATTAATAACAATATAACAGTGTGTTGTTAGATTCGTGAGGAGTGCATGAGCCGGTTGCTTCAGGTCGGTGGAAGCGTCCAGTTCCAGTTTTCAGGTCTGGAAGGAAGGGTGGACAGCTTTCTCGGTGGCGGAGGCCAGGGAGAGGTATACCAGGTCTCCATTGAGGGCAAACCATGGGCCCTGAAATGGTATTTCCCCCATACGGCAACGGAGGAACAGCGCCGCGGGCTCGAGATCCTTATTAGGAGGGGTGCCCCAAATGACAGGTTTTTATGGCCTGTCGATCTTGCAACGAGTTCGAAGGCAGGATTTGGCTATCTCATGCCGCTCCGGGATCCTGCATTTACTGGCATGGCCGATTTGTTACGGGGAAAAGTGGCAGCAAATCTGTTCAACTGCACCACGATTGGATTGCAACTGGCTGACAGTTTCTTCCAGCTGCACGCTATGGGTTTCTGTTATAAGGATATCTCGTATAACAACGTATTTTTTTGTTCCAAGACGGGGAACGTCCTGGTCTGCGATAACGACAATATCGGGATAGACGGCGGGAGAACCTCCATCAAAGGCACGCCCTCGTTCATGGCACCGGAGATTGTGCGGAACGAGAAGATGCCCAGCACATCGACGGACCTCTACTCCCTCGCCGTCCTTCTCTTCTACATCTTCGTTCGGGCCCATCCCCTCGAAGGGAAGAAGGAATCCGAAATCCCGATCTTCGATCCGGATGCCAGCAGAAAGCTCTACGGATTCGAGCCCACGTTCATCTTCGATCCGGACGACAACTCCAACCGCCCGATACCGGGAGTCCCAAACCATGACAATGCCCTGCAGTGCTGGAGCATATATCCCGGATACTTCCAGGAACTCTTCGAGAGATCGTTCACTGCAGGGATCCGGGATCCCGTGCATGGCAGGGTGCGGGAGACAGAGTGGCGGGCCGCTATCATCCAGCTTCGTGATTTAATCGTGTACTGTGGAAATTGTGGCGTGGAAAACATCCATGATCCAGAGGCATCCAAAAAGAATATCCGTTGCTGGCGCTGCGGCAAACCGGTCGTAACCCCCTCCCAAATTAAAATCGGGAAAAACCTGGTGATGCTAAACTACAATACGCAGCTTTTTCCACACCATACTGACCTGGACCATCTCTATGACGTGAGCGAACCGGCGGCAGAAGTGGTCCGGCACCCGAAAGATCCCCGCATCTGGGGATTGAAAAACCTGACAGAGATTGCATGGACTGCAACGATGCCCGGCGGGAGGACCGAGGTCATCGAGCCCGGGAAGAGCGTCACATTAAAACATGGTACGAGGGTGAACTTCGGCACAAAAATCGGAGTAATTCATTGAGGAGGTTGCTTAAAATTCAGGGCTCGAGCCCATGTCTCTACGGCCCAGCGGGAAGCTGTTTCATCGATGCCCAATACGGTCAATCGCCGCACAAGCCGGTTGCGGTGGAGATCGAACGGTTCGCCGGGGGGCAGTTTTCGCAGCTCCTGCGGCACCTGCTCCATTGCCGCTGTCACCAGAATGTTGATCTCCAGCTGGACCTCCCTTCCTGACTGCACCTGCGGGGATGCGGCGCAGAGATCGCTGAGCAACGCCCGGACCCTGTCGGGATTGTCGAGCAGGGCCATCCCGTACTGGCTCAGTATATCCGTGAGTATCTGCCCCGGAAGATCGTTGAATATCCTATGCGTTCCAGCGGATTTGCTTCCATCTTCTATCTGGTCCAGCTGCTGCTTCAAAAAGTTAAATTTCGATTCCAGCTCCGGGAACTTCTCCGGATCTTTTATATCTTCCTCGATTTGATACAGAATCAGTATCAACCTGGACTGCAGTAACCAAGGGGCATAGCCCGTCTTGATCGCTTCCAACTCAACCTGCATCTGCTGCAGTTTTGAAATTCTCTCCCGGTAACTGTTGAATGTACGCTCACTATCGAGGAGAGATTTCTCCTTTTTCAATGTACTGACGTTGTATCCTTCCTCTTCCCACAGGGTCAGCCTATTTCGTAACTGTTGCTCGCATTCACCCCCCTCCCTCGCCAGGTCCCTCTGAATCGCCTCTCGATTGCGTAACGCTATCGTATATGCAGGATCGATGGAGAGCGAATGTTCGGTAGCGATTAGTGCGTTCTTTTTCTCGCCTACATTATACAGTACTGCAGCCTTGTTGATCCAGTACTCTTTACTGTCAGGGTTGATACGTAAAAGCCTGTCACAGACGTCCATGCACGCTCCGAAATCCCCGAGATTGTACAATATCAAGCCTTTCAACTCCCAACCCGATGCATCCAGGGGATTCAACGCGATGGATCTCTCAACCGCTTTGAGCGCTTCGTCGGGGCTGCCGGATCGGAGGAGGGCTTTTCCCTTTACGGTCCACGCGCTCCAGGTATCGGGACTGAGTGCAATGGCTCTATTGCATGCAGCGATCGCGTCATCGGTTCTTCCCAGCTTCAGCAATGCATCTGCCATATGTGCGTGAGCGAACGGATCGTTCGAATGTACCGAGAGTGCCATATCGGCTGTTTCGATGGCCCTATCCTGTTTGATATTCCGGGATACGCCACGTTCGATCCATACGCCTTCTTCGGAACCGAATCGGGGGGCGTTGTCCGCCTCCAGCATGGCTTGTTCGTTACTCCCTGGATTGACCGACCCTGCCGCTTTGATTGGTTTCACATGCATGTCCGCTTTTTTCGTATCTCCTGGAGCCTCCCTCCTGACAAATATCGCATCCAGAAGGGCCATTATCATAAAAATACCTAGTATCGTCATTATCGCTGTGATCATTGTAACAATTACTACAGATATGAATGCCCCGGCATCTCTTGGTATCGACATATCCCACATCGTTGCTATTCTGATCTGCTCCTAACCCTGTGGTGACTATTAACGTTTTCGATGATCCTCTCTGCCCAGCAGCAGGCCGCTAAAGGCCTGTCAGGACAGATCCAATCTCCAACAGCTATGGATTAGAAGCAACGGCAGCAGGACGTGGAGCCAGCAAGGTGCCATGGTGGGCCCCCTAGGAGCCGGGGATTAGAATCTGGTGGAAGGGATGTTAATGCGTAGCACTGCGGGAGGAATCGTTCCAGTCTGCCACGGTGATCGCGATTAAAATCTGTTTCACGTACGGAGTGCGTCCTCCAGCCAAAATGAGTGCCCTGTGGAGAGTCCCGAACGGATCCAAAGGATAACACGGGAGGGTTCTTGCGAACCCCTCCTGCCATGCAGACCGCCAATCAGGCGGGGATGGGCTCGGGCTCCGGGACTTCCGGCACGGGATTGGCAGGCAGCAGGAATGCGGCAATAAGCCCGACCAGCGCAAAGAACACCAGAACGACCAGGGCCAGGGCATAGCCCATGTTTCCCGTGACCAGGCTGGATACGATGACGGTGCCGGCAATGGCCACCCCGAGCGAGGAGCCCAGGTTCGAGACACTGCGCGACAGGCCCGATATCTCGCCCTGATCCTTCTCGGGGAAGAGGGATTGTACGACGTTGACCGAGGATGTCAGCATGATCCCGACGCCCAATCCGACCAGAAAGAGGCCCGGCACAAAGGTGAAGACGTTGGAGGTCTCCCGTACCAGCGCCAGCAGGAGTAATACCCCGAGTACCGTTATGATAAAGCCCGCCCGGATCAGTACCGCCTGGGGACGCCTCTTCGCCAGCCTGCCTGCAGCCATCGAGGACAACAGAATGCCGATCGTGGCCGGCGTAAGGATCAGACCGGTCTCGATCGCGCTGAAGCCCCGCACCGTCTGCACGTAGACGGACACCACGAAGGAGAGGCCCAGCAGGACCAGCCACTGCATGTTCTGCGTAACCAGCCCGAGGTTGGAGGCGCGGTTCTGGAACATCCTGGTGTGCAACAACGGCTCCTTGCCTGCCCGTTCCCGGGACCGAATGTGCCAGAAGAACCCGATCAACAGAACCGCGCCGATAAGCACGAACAGCCATACCGGTGAGATGCCCCCTTGCGGGATCACGACCGTACTGCCGATGACGAAATCCTGCGTGGCTCGGAAAAAGCCGTACGTCGAGGCCTGCAGGATGCCGACGACCACAAAGAAGAGTCCTGCCGCCGACAGAATGGTTCCGACGATGTCGAACCCGGGCTTGGGGCCCTGCACTCCCGGATCCACGATTCGGCGGCTCTGAAAGATGACTATGGCGACGACCAGCGCCTGCACGACAAACGCTGCACGCCAGCTGAACGCGCTGACGATCAATCCCCCGACCAGCGGACCGGCTGCCGCCCCGACCCCGCCCGCCGCACTGATGGCGCCAAACGCACGGGCGCGCGAGGTGAGGTCGGGGGTAAAGACCGTTGCCAGGATATAGACGGGCGGGATCAGCAGCGCGGTCCCGATGCCTTCCAGGAGCGAATAGCCAAGGATCAGGATCCCGAGCCCTGGTGCCGCTGCCGCTATCAGTGCCCCCACTCCGTAGACCATGAGGCCTCGCCGGAACAGGTACGTACGACCCAGGATATCTGTCAGTTTGCTGCCGGGGATCATCAGGGCCGCCATCGTGAGTGTAAAGACGGCAATGGTCGTCTGGACACCGCTTACCGTCGTCCCCAGGTCGATCGATATGTCGTTTATGGCCACGTTCATATTCGAGGCAGCGTAACTGCAGATGA
Organism: Methanomicrobiales archaeon; assembly: GCA_034679905.1. Taxonomy (GTDB): domain Archaea; phylum Halobacteriota; class Methanomicrobia; order Methanomicrobiales; family JACTUA01; genus JASEFH01. Next base: position 12,916 of record JAXDAH010000027.1, read on the forward strand.
ACTGGGCCAGCGCAAGCGGCAGGATCACGTTCTGGGAGCCTGCCGTTGATGTCTGGGGAGCCTGATCCGATTTACCAGCCATTCCAACCCTCTGCGATGGGATACCTCAACAGTGCATGCCTTATATTAAGTTAACTGCCCGATGAACGGATAGCACATCTTTGCGGGAAAAACCAAAAACCGATCTAGCAGTCGCTGCAAGAGCGCCGCTGCGAGGCGGAACAGTTTTTTGACAGTCTACAGGCTCTTGCGATGAATGGCGGGTACGATTCGTGCATGCGATGGGTCAGGGTGTCGACACGATAGGTCGGCTAGTTGTAATTCCTACAACTAGCCTTACGGCTGTCGAATCCTCTGAACCCCTCATCGGGGCGGAACCAGGTTTACCTGGCTCTCCTCCCAGTACGGCCGGTACCCGTAGTAGCCGAAGATCATGTTCAGGTAATCCGTCGTGATGTTCTCGGTCCAGTTGATGTCGAATGTCGGAGCGCGAGCCAGCTTCTCCTTGGGGATATCCAGGATGTAGACGTTGTCTGCCGACCTCTTCTCGAAGGCATCCCAGGGGATCACGTAGTATTTCCCGCCAACCCCGAGGTACCGCGCTGTAGTCAGGACAGCCGCGACGATCCGGGCCTCGGTCAGATCGAGCAGCAGATCCCGGATGTGTCCGAGGTCATCGCCGGCGGTATTCCTCACGATGGCATCCTTGACCCGGCTATCCGTGATGAACACCTGTACTCGTGCGGGTGGGGGACTGGGTGCTGCTTCCGCACCTCCTTGCGCCATATGCTTTTCACCTCTCCCATCGCATAACACAAAGCCATCTCGAAGGCCCCATGCTGCGCTCTCGCATCTCAGGGATTCTTTATATAGCTTTCCATGCCCCGCTGCCTGGAGTATCTCATTTTCACGGGGGATTTACACACTGGCAGCGCGTCAGGATAGATTTTGAAACTCCCGTTCGGGGGCATCGGGCAGCTTCTGGATCCGAAGCACGCAAAGTTGTCAGCGGCGATGTCCCTGAAGCGATCAGGCGCTCTTCATGTGCCAGATCGGCTGGAAGATGCGGGTTCCTCCGCCTGAGTCCGAGCTGGGAGGTGGGGCCAATATGCTGTAAGGCCAGAATTTGGATCCTGATGCCTGGCTATAGGTACTCGTATGCGTAACTGTCGCTCCTACAGGGTTTTCACCTTCCCTGCGATTGCGCCCCCGAAATAGCCAAGAAGGCCCCATAGCGGGAAGAGAGCGATGATAACGAGAAGCGTCGAGCCGAGTACGGCAAGGAAGCTCAGGTCCTCCGGTGAGGGTACAAGCCCGAAGCCGGCGATTAAGATCGCCACAACAACGGCATTCACGACTCCTGCCAGGAGGCCCGCCTTTCCACCGTTTGACGCGCCGCCTCCGGCGATCCATCCTGCCACGAAACCCCCGATGATCGTGCTGAAAAGGGATATGATGGTGCTCGTGACGGTTGCTACGATGCTGTTGATGATAAACATCACGGCGAATCCTGCCACTACTCCGACCCAGAACATTCTCGGATCCGTCTTTGCCATGCAGGGGCCTTAACAGGGGGCCTGATTATAAACGTTGCCCCCCAGGCTCTGCACATTGGGCGGCGCCTCTCACCCTGCCGTCCAGGGATCTCTCTGCGGCCAGGGCAGCCTCGCGGAGTGCTGCCCCCGCCAAAATGCAGCGCTCGAGCCATCACCCTCGCCCTTAAGACAACCCGGATCCCGTTCCCCGCCCCGCGGCGCGAGCGGCCCAACGACGCCTGGGCACGCCCGCGTCCGCAGGTTGTCGGGAGCCGCCAGGCTCTATCCGCCCCATAATGTTTTTATGGATGCATTGCAGGATTCAGCGGGGTGAAAATGGATGAGATTGGCAATTATCGGCAAGGGCAATGTAGGTACAGCACTGGGCAGAGGATTGAGCAGAGCCGGTCACGACATCCGGTTCGGTCATAGGGACCCAGGGGAGCCCGTCCGTGAAGCCGCCGAGTGGGGGGAGACGATCATCCTGGCGGTGCCCTTCCCTGCCGTGAACGACGTTGTCAGGGTCGTCGGCTCGGCTCCAGATGGAAAGATCCTCATCGACGTCACGAATGCAATTGACGAAACCATGGGGCTGGCAATCGGGTTTACGACATCCGCCGCAGAGGAGCTGCAGAAGAAGCTTCCGAGAGCCCGCGTGATAAAAGCCTTCAATACGGTATTTGCTCAGAACCAGAGTTCAGGACGACTGGGTGGCGAGCAGCTCACCGCGTTCATCGCTGGAGACGATGCGGGGGCAAAACAGATCGCCATGCAACTGGCGCGGGATATCGGATTCGATCCCGTCGATGTCGGTCCCCTGAAGAGCGCGCGATACCTCGAGCCGATGGCGATCATGCTCATCGGACTCGGCTACGGCCTCAACATGGGGACGGGCATCGGCTACAGGCTTGTCAGGGGATAGGAAGATCCAGCAGGGTGGCCATTCCAGAATGGTTCTGGGAGTGCACATTCTCCCCATTCCCCTCCTTCTCGGGCGGTATACCATGCACCAGGCCCGAAGGGGCTGTCATCGAATGTCCGCCGGTGATGGGGGGCAGGATAGTGTGTGAGCGGCGTGCAGACTGCAGTCGAGTACGAACGATGGCACCGCGGTCAGAGTCGCAACCGTGAAGGCTGGACGTGAGAGGCTGTGGATTTCGTCGACAGGGACTGTCAGCTCCTTGCTGTCCTTCCTGATTCGTGCCGGATTCGACTCGCAACGGAGAGGATCTGGAGCAGCCGATGCGGGGGCATAAGGGATCAGTGCACTCTTGCCTTTCGCGGATTTACGGGGCTTTAACCATCGCGATCAGGCTCTCCAGCTTCAGCGGGTCCCCGAGATCCCTCCGGGTCAGGACCTGCGTCCCCGACACCGCCACCGCCCGGGCCGCGAGGGCTCGTGCCAGGATCGGGAGGGTCTCGCCCGGCATCCCGCCGCAGGTCGCGAAGAGCACCGCTCGCTTCTCCTCGCAGCACTTGAGCGCCGCGATGGCCGCATTGATGGGCGGTGTCGGTTTGAAAGCTCGGACCGGAGTACCGATCACGAGCCGCTCATAGGTTGAAACATCGATGACCTCGGGCGTGATCGGGTCTCGCTCCTCGTTCAGCGCCTTCCTGCACCCCGACGTATACGCCGTGAGCGTCGTGTAGTTCGTCTTCGGCCGCACTTCGATCCGATCTCCCCCGCATGCGGCCTGGATCTTCTCCGCAACTCCCCGCGGCACACCGGAGTGGGAGTAGTAGATGATGCAGATTCTCATACCTCTCCTGCATGGTCTGGCCCATGCCGTGCACCGAATTCATTATACCTGTGGGTAATATCCGAATAAAAAGGCATTCTCGTAGATGAAGCAGGAATGGATAACAGAAGACTCCCTGCCTGCCTCCTTCACGGTATCGGTGGAGACTCCCCTGCTTCCCGCCCGGGCTGTACGGACATGGTTGAAAGGGGGCTGGGAGAGAGCATGGGGGTGAGAGGACACGGGACCATCAATAACAGATCGCGGGGGTCCGTACGGGACGAAGGCCATGCCCCCCGCAGCGTACAATCCCTGCTGTCGGTTGTTCGGAGCACAGTCCTCCATGTACAGTTCGACCGGGGCCGAGAGGTCCAGACCTATTCTCCCAGTCATCGGCCGGATCACCGATGAAACCCCCGCGGCATACAGTTTTTTATAGGGGGATGAACGTAGGCTCGCCGAGCAGCGCGGCCTTTCCGCGATCGGGAGGTGCGTGGTGCTCGAGGTGAAGAGAGTGTCCACCGAGGAGAACAAGCAGGTTGCCGAGCGAGTGTTCGAGGAGATAATAAACAAGGGCAATTTTGAGGCCACAAACGAGCTGGTGGCAGAGGACTACAGGCTCAATGAACCGACGGGACTTCCTCCCGGAAGGGAAGGATTACGTACGTTGACGCAGGCGTATCGCAACGGATTCCCGGATATAAGGATGTCTGTCGAGGATATGATTGGAGAGGAGGATCAGGTTGCGGTCCGCTGGAGCGCCAGCGGCACGCATCGCGGAGAGTTCATGGGGATCCCGCCCTCGGGGCAGAAGGTCGAGGTCAAAGGAATCACATGGTTGCGGTTCAAGGAAGGGAAGGTTGCCGAGGAATGGACCGAGACGACGAGCCTCGCGATGCCCCGGTAGAAGGGCCCCCCTCCCTCTGAAACAGGGCCGTTCAGTCGTCCTGTCACCGCCTCTTTTTTCGTACTTCGACCTCACGTTCCAGGGATTTCTCTCCGGATTCTGGCCGAAGACGGGAGCATCTCACCGCCCATCCTGCAGGCATCGATGTCGCAGGTCAGGGAGATCTCTTTTTGACGAGGGTCAGGATATTCCTCCCCTCGGCGTACCGATAGGCGACCTCGTCTGCCATCTGGCGGCTCCGGTAGATGCCCAGTCCGCCGATCCGCCTCGTATCGAGATCGGAGTCGATTTCGGGGTCCGCGAGCGAGAGCGGGTCGAACGGCGGGGCACGGTCCTCGATCTCAACCTCCACGGCCTCCTGCGTGGCACGGATAGCGATCACGTCGCCCGCCGCGCCGCGGTAGCCGGCGATGATCGCATTGGCAATCGCCCCCTCGACCGCGAGCTGGAGGTCGAGGATCGCTCCTGGGATCTCCCAGGATCTAAAACCATGTTAGAAATTGCCTTTAACCGAAATATTTACATGCTAGTAAGCGGGTGTAGCCGGCCCAAAATGAAGCCAAGATCCTCGCGTTCGAGAAGGCGAAGGCTAATTCCTTGGCAGAGGTCGAAAGGCAGAAGTTCAAGAAAAGGTACGGTCCGTTCCCCGAACGGCGTGGATGCCATCTCGGAGCTTGGCTATCTTGGACCTTACCGCAGTGACCTTCTAGAAAGTGAGCTGGAACTGCTGAAGCAGAGGGGAACCTCCTTCATGCAGTATGGGCCCTGCCAATCCGAGAGCCAGAGCTGTTTCTACAACGAGCAGGAAGGGAAAAATGGCCGGAGCCAGAAACGTGCTGCCGAGGAACTACTGGCCGAGCAGGAAAGCACGCGGTTCGAAAGTGTGTTTATAAAGCTGGCGGAGGATCTTTTACAGGCCGGGCAGCTGGCCATCTTCTGCGATGGCGTACGGTCACTGCCGCAGGAAGGTCTCCGAATCACCTGTCCTCGGTGCGGGAGACTCTTCCCCCAGGCGAGGGGATATGCGATCCAGCATGCCAAACTGACGCACACGGTATCGCCGAATCTCCTCGACCTGGCGGCAAATGTGTTCCGGTCGCCGCTGGAGTGTAGTGCCTGCAAAGGCACTCCAGATGTCTTGATCCAGTTCAGGCCGTGAAAAGATCCAACAACGATTGGCCTCCTCCTCCCTTGCGCCTCGCCCTATCCTCTGTTCCAGCTTCAGACATGGGCCGCCTCCCCCTTCTCCGGATTAGCGATCCCTGGTCTTGCCGTATGTTTTAATCTCTTCTATTTCGCGTTCTTTGCCATCATCTTCGGCGATACCAGCAGCAGAACCGCCACTACTATTGCTATAGCAATTCCAAGGATGATGAGTTTTTTATCCACTCAGAAACTCCTCCTACTCCCCTGCCGGGAGCGGGGGCAGTTCCTGCTAATCCACGAAATATTTTTCGCATCCGCGATTGCCCTGCACATCAAGCAGTTGGACTGGGCGTGGAAGCCCGGGGAGAGCTGCACTCCTTAGAGACCCGCCCCGGGCGGCATCGAACCAGGAGCAGGGCCGGCGACTGGCAATTGTTCATCCCGCATGCTGCGGTATTTCCCTCTTTCACCACGGGATGGCACCCTCTGGTGCTCTTCTCTTCAAAGCTTCATGGCGGCAACTGTTCGGTATGTGAGTTCCATTGCGGACGGTCCGCCGGTTCGAGAGCCTGCTGCTGTTCCGAGATGCATCCGGACACGAGGAGGAGCGCTCCCACACGGACCGAGATGCATACAATTAGCGCATGATGTCTGGGCAGTTCCATACGTACGAGTCGGGTAATCCTTAGATCGGCATTGGGTAGTCTCTGAAGCGGCGGTATGCTGGGTGAGAGGTTGAAGCGGGTCCAATTCCGCAACCCCGCCGCGCGCCAGGATTATGCTGAACGTTCACAGCATCCAGACCTTTTACCCTGGTTTTCGGGTCAACGAGCGCAATATTCAATGGTTGATGCGTCCATCACTACTGGGAGCTGTTTCCATGGACGAATTCATGCAGGCCGCCATCGAAGAGGCCAGAAAGGGGTTGATCGAGGGCGGCATTCCCATCGGAGCGGTGCTGGTGATTGACGGCAGGATCGTCAGCAGGGGGCGCAATCGCAGGGTGCAGAAGGAGAGCGCCATATTGCACGCCGAGATGGACTGCCTGGAGAATGCAGGAAGGCTCAAGCCCGGGGATTACCGCCGGGCGGTGCTGTATTCGACGCTATCGCCGTGCGACATGTGCAGCGGAACTATCCTGCTCTATAAACTCCCCAGGATCGTGATCGGCGAACACCAGACCTTCCAGGGGCCGGAGGAGTATCTCCGATCAAGGGGCGTGGAACTGGTCATCCTGGACGAAGAGGAGTGCATACGGCTGATGCGCGATTTCATTGCTGCCAATCCCGAGTTGTGGTACGAGGATATCGGGGAAGAGCAGGTTCCGTTTTAGAGGAGTTCCTCCCCCGCGATCTTGTTCGGATGGATCCCCCCCTCGAACGTCGGCGAATGCCGATTCGGGGAGTGCACGACAACGGGGTCAGGATCATGCTTAAGTGGGTGCACGGCGTTCCGGAGTCTGACCGTATGACAGCACCAACGCACGTTGCCGAACGGGATCCCTGCCGCTGCGAGTTCTGCGGATTGTGCGAGACGCTCGTCCCCTGCCACCGTGTCCTGGTAGAGGACACTTCGGCATGCTCCGGATGCGGTGCCTGTGCCCTGGCATGCCCCAACGAGGCCATCCATATGGTGGAGAGCCCGCGGGCCCGGCAGGTTGTCATCCGCGTGGACGGCGACCTGGTGTCAGTGCCGGAACGGATCACCGTCAGGCGGGCCCTCGAACTGCTCGGCTACACGTTCGGCTCGATGCCGGGCGAAGGCGATCTCTTTGCCCCCTGCGGGGTCGGGGGCTGCTGGAGCTGTGCCGTAATGGTCGACGGGGAGCTCCGGCAAAGCTGCGTCGCCACCGTCCGGGAAGGGATGGATGTCACGACCCGGATTCCGCCCTCTCAGCATCCCCGGCGGTCCGCCCACGGCTGGATGGGGCATGCGGTCGGCGGCGTCGGCACTCCCTGGCATCTGAAGAGCCCCCGTGGGTTCATCGAGGCGGCGGTCTTCACCTGCGGCTGCAACCTGCGCTGCCCCCAGTGTCAGAACTGGCGGATGACCTACACCGGTGTCCTGCCGTCCCTGACGCCGGAGGAGGCGGCGACCCGGATGACCCTGGCCCGCCGCCACTTTGCGGTCGACCGCATGGCCGTGTCCGGCGGCGAGAGCACGCTGAACCGCCCCTGGCTCGTCTCCTACATCTAGCACCTGAAGTCGATGAATCCCGACGAACGGGTCCGCATCCACGTCGACACGAATGCCACCATGCTCACGGAGGAGTACATCGATGCCCTCGCCGAGGCCGGCATGACCGACATCGGGGCCGACCTGAAAGGCCTCAATACGGTGACCTTCATGCGGATCACGGGCATAGAGGACACCGATATCGCAGAGCGCTACCAGAGAACTGCATGGAATGCCGTCGAATACCTCGTCCGCAGGTATCGTGACGAGATCTTCATCGGCGTGGGGATCCCCTACAATCCCGCCCTGATCCCGAAGGACGAAGTCGCGCTCTTGGGAGAGCGGCTCTGCCGCCTGGATCCCCGGCTGCAGGTCTGCGTCCTGGACTACCGCCCCGAGTTCCGGCGTATGGATCTCGCACGCCCCACCCGCTCCGAGATGCGGGAGATATGGGAGATCCTGCACGGCACGGGGCTGAAGACCGTCCTCTGCCAGACCGCTTCGGGGTACATCGGGCCGTGAAGTCCCGACCTTCCTCCCCTCCTCCATCCCGCGACAGGAGGGGCCTGCCCGGACCGTCCACGAAACCCGCACCGCACTTCTTAATGCCTGCCTGTGCCAGTACCGGGTAGGTACGAGCCATGGACGAAAGACGCTGCCCGAACTGCCGCTCCGATCAGGTGATCCCGATCCGCTACGGGATGCCCTCCTGCCGGATGTTCGATCTGGAGCGGAAGGGGCGCCTGATCCTGGGCGGCTGCATGCCGCATAAGAACAACCTCCACTGCAGGCGGTGCGGGCATGAATGGGCAGCTGTAAAACCTGAGCAATAATCTCTGAATACTCTTTCTGCTGTATCCATCAGATGCGGCCAGGCACTCCGGCCCATTATCGCAATGCTATCAGCAACTGCAGGAGAAGGCGCCCCACTGTGTTCGAGGATCTTGAGGAGCCTGCCCGGCCACAGCGTGTTGGAGCGAAAAAGCAGACGGGGGCGCTTGCCTGGCAGCACCCGCCCGACGAAAGAGGGTAAATTCCGCTCCGACTCGCGTTCGATATATATATCAGTCCTGCCAGTAGGGGGTGATGACTCCCCGTTCCCCTATCGGCCTCATCATGCTTGAATCGGCTGCTGCACGGCGGAGCCGGATCGTGCCATCCAGTGAGGCGGCGAATGAAGGTCCCTGAAGTACTCACCCGCCCGGGGCTTTTCCTGTTCGTGCTCTTGAGCGTCCTGCTCTTTGCGGCAGCTGGCGGGGCGATGGTGATTTTTCTGATCCTGCAGACCGCGGGAACGGCGCTCATCTGGCCGGACACGGTTCAGGGTTCCATCTTCATCCTGATCCTCACGACCGCCGGCGGGATCCTGGTGGCTCTCTGCCTCTCCGTCTTCGGAGACCATGTGGGTCTCCTCCAGCAGACTATCGCCGAGTTTCAGAAGAGCGGCCGGATTGAGCCGCGGTACCTCACCGGCGGGCTGCTCGCCATCTACCTCTCCCTGATCTTCGGGGCGAGTCTCGGCCCGGAGGTGGCCGCCATCGACATCGGCGGGAGCATGGGCACCTGGATGGGGGATCGGGTGAGGAGCATGTATACGTGGATGCGGGCGCTGGCAATTGTCGGCATCAGCGGAAGCCTGGGAGGTTTCGGTGTATTCCTCTGGATCACCAGGACGACGGGCGGTGCCCTCTATCCCCTTCCCCCGTATGAGGAGTTTATGCTGCTCTATCTGCTCTATGCCGCGGTCCTCGGGCTGGTTGGTGCAGCGGCAGGGATTGCGTTCATCTATTCCTACCGCCTCTTCAGGCACCTGACGGCGTCCCTTTCCGAGCGTCCCCTGATCCGGGGGGCGGTGGGGGGTCTGGGGCTCGGCCTCGCCGGAGTTCTATTCCCGATCGTGCTCTTTTCGGGCCAGACAGAGTTCCAGACCATCCTTAATGCGGGTGCGGGCATGGGTGCAGCCGTGCTGATGCTGATCGTCGGGACCAAGATTCTTGCCAGCACCTGGTGCATGGCAACGATCTTCAAGGGGGGGCCGATCTTTCCCCTGCTCTTTGCAGGAGGCACACTCGGACTCACCATCAGCCTCCTCTTTCCCTCCATTCCGATCGCCGTTGCCGTCCCCGCCACCATGGCAGGAATGATCGTCTGCGTGCTGAAGATGCCGCTCGGCGTCATCCCCCTCGTGGCGATCTTCTTCCTGCAATGGGATATAGTGAGCTTCGTCATCCTTGCCACCCTGGCGGGTTATTACGCCACCCGCCATATCACCATGCTTCCTGGCCAGGCGCTCTCAGGAGAGGGGAAGCCAGCGGAGATTCGCCGCGATATCTAGCACCGGTGTTCTCGCGTGTAAAAGTAGGTCGTTCACGATCCGAACAAATTCCGTGGTCTTCCGAGCATATCCGGAAAGCCGCCGCGAAGAGAGATCGGAACGCAGGTCTGCACCAGAGAATCGCCACTCCCCTCTAATAGCCATTCCGAAAGAAACTGCCTGCTCATTCCCTCCAGCTGGTGATGGTGTCGTAGACGAAGCACTTTCCACTGTGGACCGAGCGGAGGCTCCCACAGCGGGGCAGCGGTACCGGGCATACTGGTCCCGGAGGAACACCGCCATCCCCTCCTCGCGGATCTCCAAGAGGTTCTCGATCGTACGCATGCCGTGGCGGCATCTATAGCGTTCGTCCAACCGCATCAGGGCTTCGCAGGGAAAAGAGGCGCACTCGCTGCAGAACTCGACCTCCCCTTTCAGCAGCTTCAGGTAGTCCTGGCACTGCTTCTTCACAAACGCACAATGTTTGTTCCGCGGGCGGCACCTCGTGCAGTGGTAGATCTTTCCCCGTGCCCGGAGGATCCCGTGCTTCCATGCAAGGTAGCCGCTGCAGAGGGCGCAGTTCATCCCGCAGGGGGGGATGAGCTCCTGAGGAATTGCATTTTCTCCTGCGCTCCCCAGGCTGCACCACCCGACGGATCCGGCGTGGCGTACCGGTCACCCGAACGTCACGTCCAGCACCATCATCGTGACAAAACCAAAAAGCAGGCTCATCGTCGCGAGATCCGTATTCCCGTGCATCTGCGACTGCGGGATCACCTCCTCCCCCACGACGAAGATCATGGCGCCTGCAGCAAATCCAAGGGCATACGGGAGCAGCGGCTGTGCGATGAAGACGGCTGCTGCCCCGACGACCGCGGCAATCGGCTCCACAATCGCGGAGAGCTGCCCGTACCAGAAGCTCCTGAGCCGCGAGTGCCCTTCCCCGGCGAGCGGGCCGGAGACGGCAAACCCTTCCGGAAAATTCTGCAGGCCGATTCCCAGCGCCAGGACCGTAGCCGCTCCCAGGCCCTCCGGGGAGATCCCTGCGGCGACTGCACCGAATGCAACCCCGACCGCAAGCCCCTCGGGGATGTTATGCATCGTGATGGCGATCACCAGCAGCGATGTCCGGCCCAGCGAGGATTTCGGCCCTTCTGCCAGAGAATCGGGAAGTCCCGGGTGGAGATGGGGAAGGAAGCGGTCCATCCCTCTCAGGAACACGCCGCCGAGAATGAACCCTATTGCTGCCGGGAAGCAGGCCTGAAGACCGCTCGATCCGGAGAGTTCGATGGCCGGTACCAGGAGCGACCAGAAGCTGGCGGCAATCATGATGCCACCGGCAAACCCGAGCAAGCCGTCCAGCGTACGGCGGTTGATCTCCCGCGTGAAGAAGACCAGGCCGGAACCGAGGGCGGTGAGTCCCCAGGTGAAGCATCCGGCAAGAAAGGCCTGCAGTGCCGGGTGCAATTCCGTGAACTGGTCGAGCATGCTGTCCATTCTCCTGCACGGATTTAATTATTTACGGTATGGCGCCGGATCCGAGATATGGTTAGCGCCAGTACAAAAAGAGAGGGGTTCTCTTTACCGGAGGAATTTCGAGACGAACGGAGACGTCTCCCCTCTCCGCAGGAAATGACCCGATGGGCCCTCCCCCAGGAACTCGGAGAACCAGGACTCGTGCTCGACCTCCTCGTTGAGGATCGCAAGCGAGAGGTCGTAGGTGCGGTGGTCTTTCCCCGCAGTGTAGTTGCAGATCTCCGTATAGCCCTTCACGGCGCAACGCTCCGCATTCACCAGCACCGTGAGCATCTCGGTGATGTTCTTCGGATCCTGGGGCAGCCGCGCCGGCCTGCAGGCGGAGATATTATGGAAATCCACCATGTTCTCCGGCAGACTGCCACCCAGTTCGTAGATGCGGGGGACGAGCGCCTCGAAGTGATTGCGGTCCTCGATGCGTGCCGTCTCCGCGATCTCCTTTATCCCCTCGCCTTCGAGTCCGTTCAGGTTGACCCGCAGGAGGGTGTAGTAGTAGTACGTGGTCAGCTCGGCCGCTGCATTCTTCACGAGCATCTCCAGGAGTTTCTCGAGATCTATGCCCGTTTTTTCGACAACTTCACGTGCAACTTTTGCCATGATTCCACCTCCTCGTTTTGGGATACTTTCCGATGGTCTACCGGCTTCGTGGTAATATAGTTTGTGTCCAGGCGAACAGTTGGAGAGGATCTGTTTTGCAGGACTCCCCGACCTGTCCTTATCGATACCGTACTCGATGATGGTGGGATTGAGGATCCAGGCGAGTCTTTCAGCGATGTGAGCCGCCCGTGGATGCCGCTCGGGCGAGCCCCCTGCGATCCAGCGGGCAACCGAGGAGTCTTGCAGGATGCCGAGGTTCACTCCCTGCGGGATACTAGGCGCTTTCTGTATTCTCCACCGGACCTGGCGACGGACCTCGTGATCGTCATGGGCGTCAAGAGTAATCCCGGCGCCCACGCTGGAAAAGAGGGTTATCCTGCGAATAGTTTTCGATAGGTTCGTCCCTCCTGCGGAGTACCGGTACGTACCTATCTTTCATGGTTCCTTATGAGGGCAGACGGCGACCTCCCGTATGTGACAGAAGAGTTCAGGAGCACGTTCCACGCCGAGGCGCGGAGTTTTTTCATGCTCTCCCTCATGAACATCGTCTTTGCCGCGATGGCGGTGGCCTTCGGGATCAGCGCCGTCGTCGTCAACGTCCCGCAGCTGGCCGCGGGTATGGGAATACTGCCGCTTTTATCCCTCCTCCTGGGCGGCATCGCCGCCGCGGTCGGGATCGGGTGGCTCGCGGAGAGCGCACAGATCCTGGGCGACGTGGACGACCTCCGGGACGAAGCCAATGGCCTGCAGGAGGGCGACGAGGATCTCCTCCGCCTCATGATCGGGATGATGGCCCTCTACCGCGAGCGGCGGCCCACGGTGCAGAGGATGATCCTGGTCTCGCGGATCGGGGGAGCGATCTTCCTCTTCCTCGGTGTGGTGCGGGCGATCCAGCTCGCAGGACTGGCGGGCTCCATGGGCAGTGCCCTGGAGACCTATGCGGTATACCTGGGGATCGGCGGGGTGCTGGTCACGGCGGGCATGGCCGCGGCCGCCCTGCTCGTCTCCATCCTCTTCTCCCGGTACGCCGCCGCCTGGGAGGACCGCCTGGCGGAGACCGCCCGGGCGGAGGCCGCCCTGCAGGGCACCCTGGAGCGGGATTGAGATGGCGGGCAGGCGCACCCCGTACGAGATCTACTGGGAGATCCTGGTCTTCTGCCGCTCGCCCCGCTCCTTCACGCAGATTGTCAACCGCTGTGATCTCAACTCCAGAATCGGGCAGGACTACCTGGAGTTCCTCGCGGGGAAGGGCTACCTCGCGGTCGTCCGCGAGGGCGAGAAGCGGAGCTATCGGAGCACGGAAAAGGCCGAGGAGTTCGTCTCGCTCTTTTCAGAACTCTACAGGAATATTTTCGACAGGAGTCCGGGGTTCCGCCTGTAGCCGGAACCCTGTATGCAGCCGGGAACAGGGGGCCGGCCGCATGGCACTGCGACATGGGCGTTCGTTGCCGCTGACGCCGAAATGCGATAAACGCCAGAATATTGCTCCGGCGCGGGCGAACAAGTAGGTCAGGCCCTAGATCCGTCAGCTGCCATCTCTCCCCCGCCGGCAGGGGAATCCGGGCAAAATATAAATGGCCGGAAAATTAAGTCACCTCTACAGAAATTTGCCCGAACTATTCCGTTCGGTCCAACAAAAAAAGAGGACACCATGGAGAACAACAAGAAATTAACCACCGCTGCCGGGGCACCCGTTCCCGACAACCAGAATGCGATGACCGCGGGCCCCCGCGGGCCCATGCTGATGCAGGACGTCTGGTACCAGGAGAAGCTGGCCCACTTCAACCGCGAGGTGATCCCGGAGCGTCGCATGCACGCCAAGGGATCCGGTGCCTTCGGCACGTTCACCGTCACCCACGACATCACCCGCTTCACCCGGGCCAGGCTCTTCTCGGAAGTCGGCAAGAAGACCGACGTCTTCGTGCGCTTCTCGACGGTCGCCGGCGAGCGCGGCGCCGCCGATGCGGAGCGCGACATCCGCGGCTTTGCCATCAAGTTCTACACCGAGGAGGGCAACTGGGACCTGGTCGGCAACAATACCCCTGTCTTCTTCCTGCGGGATCCCCACAAGTTCCCGGACCTGAACCGCGCCGTCAAACGCGATCCCCACACCAACATGCGCTCCGCGAAGAACAACTGGGACTTCTGGACCCGTCTCCCCGAGGCGCTGCACCAGGTGACGATCACCATGAGCGACCGCGGCATCCCCTGCTCCTACCGCCACATGCACGGCTTTGGAAGCCACACGTTCAGCATGATCAATGCGAAGAACGAACGGGTCTGGGTCAAGTTCCACCTGCACACCCAGCAGGGGATCAAGAACCTGACCGACGCGGAGGCGGAGGCGATCGTCGCCAGGGACCGCGAGAGCCACCAGCGGGACCTGCTCGAGAGCATCGAGCGGGGCGACTTCCCCCGCTGGACGATGTTCATCCAGGCGATGACCGAGGAGCAGGCGCGGACGATGCCCTACAATCCCTTCGACCTCACGAAGGTCTGGTACAAGGGCGAGTTGCCCTTAATCGAGGTGGGCGTGCTCGAGCTGAACAGGAACCCGGAGAACTACTTCCAGGACGTGGAGCAGGCGGCGTTCAACCCCGCCGCCGTGGTGCCCGGCATCGGTTTCTCCCCGGACAAGATGCTGCAGGGGCGCCTCTTCGCCTACAGCGACGCACAGCGCTACCGCCTGGGCGTGAACCACCACCAGATCCCGGTCAACCGTCCCCGCTGTGCGGCGAATCCCTCCCACCGCGACGGCCAGCTGCGCGTGAACGGGAACGCCGGTGCGACCATCGGCTACGAGCCGAACAGTTTCGGCGAATGGCAGGAGCAGCCCGAGTACCGGGAGCCGCCCCTGGAACTCTCCGGAGCCGCCGCCTGCTGGAACTTCCGCGAGGACGACGCCGACTACTACACCCAGCCCGGCAAGCTCTTCCGCCTGATGAACCCGGCCCAGCAGCAGGTCCTCTTCGAGAACACGGCCCGGGCGATGGGCGATGCGCCCGAGTTCATCAAGATCCGGCACATCGGCAACTGCCTGAAGGCCGATCCGGCCTATGGCAGGGGCGTGGCGGATGCCCTCGGGATCTCGCTCGCGAAGGTGAATCCTCCTGCGTGAACCGGGAAAGGATCGATACTTCTCTTTTTTTGGTGCTGTCCGGTTTTCTAGCCCCATCTCGCGCATTCGCTCGCTGAAAGGGCCCGTGGAGCCCCCTCAACGCCTCTTCCCGGAGGCCAGCCCCCCGCCCGCCACGATCGCGATGCAGAGCAGGCCCACGACGCTGAACATGAGGAGCCCGCCCGGTGAGAAGAAGAGATCCCCGTACCCGCCCCCGATGCCCAGGCTCGCGCCCAGTTGCGGGACGATCACGATATTCGCCGCGTGGGCCAGGCTCGGGGCCCAGACACTCTCCGCCCGCAGCCGCAGCCAGCCGAGCACGATGGAGAAGAGGATCAGGTAGACGGGGAAGAACATCAGGCTCACCAGCCCGTGCTCGTTGGGCAGGTAGCCCGCCAGTAGCATGGGAAACTGCCAGACGCCCCAGATCGCGCCGGTTGTCAGGGCCGCCAATAGCGGGATGTCGCTGAACAGGCGGACCTGCAGGTACCCCCGCCAGCCGAACTCCTGGCCGAAGAAGAGCGGCGTCAGGATGAGGGCGTTCAGGATAAGCGCCCCGTACCGGGGCGCATCCAGGAGCTCCTCAAGGCTCAACCGAGGCAGGGACAGCGCGGGTACTGCCTCGCCGAGCAGGAGAGAGAGTGCCAGGATCCCCGCAAGAACGAGGAACGGCCAGAACCAGGCGAAGAGGTAATAGGGTCCGGCCTGCCGCAGGTTGACCGCGAGGGCGGCGTCGGCAAAACCCTCCCGCGTCACCACGAGGCGGACGACGGTCGCCGCGATCGCCGGCGCAAATGCCCCCGCGATGAACGCCAGCTGCGCGATGTCGCTCGATGCGGGGATCTGGAGCAGCCAGAGGGAGATCCAGAGGGCCCAGGCGATCCCGAAGGCGAGGAGGAGGTAGGCGGCGATGCCTCTTCTCACCGTTCGTCGCAGCGAGGGAATTTTACGCCTGCGCGGGGTGGCCAGCGTCGAGAGTGCTGGTATCGGCGATTCCATCACGACCTCTGCAGCTCCCATGGTGAATGCACGGGATACGGATTAGGTTTACGCGCTCCCGCACGAGGATGGCGTCGGGCCGTACTGTCGTGCGGGAACGGTTGCCCCCGGAGGGGCATCATCCCGATTCGCCAGGGGCGGTAGAGCCCCTGCATTCCCGGGATCCGGCTTCAAGACCGGGAGGCACCGTCCACTTATAAAATAAATTTATAAGCAATTAACCTTATAATATATTATTATAGCTCTGCGTCGCCATTCCGGGCGGCGTCGAAGGGGCGGATATGGAGCACGATCCTGCGCAGCGGCTCTACGCGATCCTGACGGGAGATCTCGTCGGGTCCTCCCGCTACAGCGCCTCGATGAGGACCGGGGTGCTGCAGCACCTGGAGACCACCCTCTCCCGAATGCGGCAGTTCTATGCCGCCCGGATGCCGCCCTCGCGTGGATCGACCGTTCGGGCGTCTGCCGACTATTATCTCTTTCGGGGGGACAGCTTCCAGGTGTACCTGCCCCTCCCGAAATTCGGGCTGGAAGCCGCCCTGTTCATCCGCACGAGACTGCTCTCGGCGGATTTTTCGAGCCGGCTGGATGCACGCATCGCCGTCGG
This sequence comes from Methanomicrobiales archaeon, assembly GCA_034679905.1. Classification (GTDB taxonomy): domain Archaea; phylum Halobacteriota; class Methanomicrobia; order Methanomicrobiales; family JACTUA01; genus JASEFH01. The sequence continues at coordinate 29,589 of JAXDAH010000027.1, forward strand.
CATCGGTAGAATTTCGTACTTCGCCGACCAGCTCGAACGGATGGACGGCGAGGCCTTCCGGCTCTCGGGGACCGCTCTCGAGCAACTGGAGAGGACGCAGCGGCACCTGCTCGTGCAGACGCCCTGGACGAACGCCAACGCGGAACTGAGCGTGGAATGCGCACTGTTGGACGAGCTCATGGAGCGGTGGACGGAGAGGCAGGCCGCCGCCGTCTTCTACCGCATCACGGAAGAGAGCCAGTCCCGGGCTGCCGAGATGCTCGGGATCACCCAGCCTGCCGTCTCCCAGCAGCTGCGGGCGGCGGGTTTCTCCGCCGTGCGGGAGTTCCTGGAGCGGTTCGAGTCGCTCGTCCCCGAGTACTGCGGAGATGCGATGCCCTGAGTGGATCGGCAGAGAATCCGGCCCTGTAGACGAAGCTCTCCGGCGTATTTTTGCACCTATCCCGCGGCCAATCCATCGATGATCTGGATGCTCCGCGGCCCGTTCCGGGCCGCCCTCTCCCCCGGTGCGGGGAGGGGAATCGTGCGATAGGCCTATCTGGTGAATACCGAGGAGAAGCCTCTCTATCGCACGAAGGGCCAGGGGGGCGAGCCCCCTCCCCGGAGAATACCAGATGGCCGCCGCCATGCTCTGGAGGCTGATCTCGACAGAACCGAGAATCCGACACCTTTTAGCCCCGGTACACCCAAGCTCACTCCCATGGTGTTTGCCATCGGGAGCGGCAGCGAGGCGATCCTCGCCCCCCTGCAGGCGCCCTTCTCCCCCGTGCACGTCTTCGTCCTCCTGGCCGCCTATCTCCTGGTCGTCTGGCCCAGCGGTCTCCTGATCGGGCGGATCATCCGGAGGTGGAAACGGGCGCCCCCTGCTGCCGCCCCGGACCACCTGCAGAGCCTGGATAAAGCCGGGCGGTGGATCGGCTACCTGGAACGGATCCTCATCCTGACGTTCATCCTCCTCCAGGAGTACACGGCCATCGGGTTCCTGGTGACGGCCAAATCTATATTCCGCTTCGAGGCCACACGGCAGGAGGGGGGAGTACATCCTGCTCGGGACGCTGCTCAGTTTCAGCGTCGCCATCCTCGCGGGAGTCCTGGCAGATGCGGTTCTCTCTCTCGTCTCCTGAAAAGAGAGCCGCCCTCATCCCTGTCGAGCCGATGGCCCCGAGGCTGGAGGGGTATGTCGGAGGGGGGCATAAAGTGCGGCAGGCACCCCGGCACGATGGAAACGAAACAGTAGATGTACACGCAAGAACCCTGCTCTCCCTCGGTAGCACTCCCTCGGGAGGTGGCGATACGGTAAACGGTAGAACCCATGTCTACCCCGCATCCCGCGCCGCCCTGCTGGACAACTGGGTGCGGCGGCTGGTGCACCCACCGGGGAGGATCCTCAGGGCTTATATCCGCCCGGGGAACGTGGTGCTGGATATCGGATGCGGCTCCGGATTCTTCGCACGGGCGATGGCCAGGATGGTAGGAGATGCGGGGAGGGTGATCGCCGTCGACCTCCAGGAGGAGATGCTGCGGAGGGTGCAGGAGTCGGCCAAAAAAGAGGGTCTTCTGCCCCGCATCCGTCTGCATACGGCCAGGGCGGATACCCTGGATCTCTCCGCACGAGGGTGTGCCGATTTTGCCCTGGCCTTCTACGTGGTCCACGAGGTCCCGGACGCGGAGAGGCTGCTGCAGGAGATCGCCGCCCTCCTCGTGCCGGGGGGGCGACTGCTCGTCGTCGAGCCCAAGGGGGAGGTCTCCGCAACAGCGTTCGAGCGGATGGTACAATCCGCTCACTCCGCCGGGTTCCGCGCCGCGCACCGCCCGAAGGTGCTGCTCAGCCGGGCGGTGGTGCTCCGGAAGGTGGAGACGCGCTGAGGGAGAGTATCGTAACCGTGCCAGTCCTGCCACTTCCAGGCCATCGGGAGCATTCGGAACAGACCGGAGACAATCGCGGAAGCGCCCTCACCCCCTACAACAGCTGCTGGAGCTCCTCGGTCAGCGCCTCCGCCTCCTTCGGCCTCCCGATGTACCAGGCCCGCGAGTCCTGGAACACCGCGATCTTCCAGGCTGCATCCTCCCGTACGGCTACGATGGTCTGGATGGAGTTGCGCTGCACGTCCAGGTCCCTCTGGCCTCCCGGTACCGTTCCCCCGACCGCGTGCATCACGGCAACGTCGGGGGTGAGAAACCGCACGCTCCGCACTTTGCCCACCCGGCGGGAGCCCGGAACGTACAGGTCGAGGATCTGCTGGTGGAATCGGGCGACCTCCCCCCGCCCCTTCAGGTAGGTGCCGTCGAACCCCACAAAATCGGCATCCTCTGCAAAAGGGGCGGCGAAGCCCTCGCCGCTGCCCCGGTTCCAGCCCTCCACCAGCTGGGCGTGCAGGTCGCGAATCGCCGCTTCGTCCGGGGAATAGGGTGTGTGAGCCTGGCCTGCCTCTGCGTCCATGGCTCTCCCCAGGCTCTTATACGTATTAAACTGCATCGCCGGAACCCGTTCTTCCCCCAGGGCTGGAGGGCCGGCGGAAGAGCCGCTGATCCGCAGAGGATTTTTCAGAGAGGCATCGGCAGAACCATCGTCGGCGGTCTGCCAGCCATGCGAACCTGCATTCAGTAGCCGGGGAAGACCTCTCTTTGTATACGGTCCTGCGGTATGCCCAGCATCCTGAGCGCTCCCGACAGATCGGCGACGAGGGACGGAGGCCCGGATACGTAAAAGATTCGCTCCCGGTAATCCGGGATCTCTTCTTCGATCGCCTCAGAACTGACATGGCCCCGCCTCCCCTCCCAGGCGTCGTCCGGGCGTGACAGGCAATGGACGACTTTCAGGAGCGCGTTCCTCCTCTCCAGTTCGGCCAGTTCCCCGCGGAAGATGATGTTCTCTTCGCTGCGGCTCCCATACAGGAGCGTGATCCGGGACGTGAGCCCCCTGTCCGTGCAGTAGCGGATCATGCTCATCATGGGAGTGATCCCGATCCCCCCCGTGATCATCCCGACCCGGGGATGCTGCCCGCTGAACGTAAAACGCCCATGCGGCCCCTCTACAGCCGCCCAGTCTCCCGGGCGAAGCGCATCGAGCGCCATCGAGAAGGGGTGGTCGGTGATCCTTTTGGTAAATTCGATATAATCCTCTTCCGTGGGGCAGCTCGAGAGGCTGAAGTGCCTGGTCTTCTCCTCCCCGTCGGCCCGGATGGTGACGAAGATCCACTGCCCGGGATCGTATACGAACTCCGGCGGCCGCTTGAACCGGAAACTCTTCACGCCTTTCACCCGTATCAGTACCTCCTCGACCTGTGTCTGGAATTGCATATGTCCAACACCCTGCCGGGTGTATAATTGGACCTCAAGCCTGTAGAATCTTCCTCCGGTTGCACCATCCCTCAATCTCCCGGCGGGCAGGCGCATATCCCGGGCCGGAAGGCCCGGATCGAGCGGTGCGATGAGACCCGGGCATCCCGTGCACCTGCACAGTTGGCATCGCAACTGTTGCGATGCCAACATTCAAGTGGCATTCCGGCCCAGTAGTTATAGCAGCATGCACCCCGATCTGCCCCTCGGAGCCCTGATCTCCCTCATCAAACGGAACCACATCGTCGCGCTCAATACGCGGCTGAAGCCTCTCGGCCTCTCCGCCGCCCAGGTCCCCATCCTCCTCTACCTCTCGCGGAAGGAGGGCGTCTCCCAGGAGACGATCGCCCGCTTCTTCCACCTGGACAAGGCGACCATCGCCCGCGGAGTGCAGCGTCTCGAAGAGGACGCCTTCGTCTGCCGGCGGGTCGATCCCGACAACCGCCGGGCGTACGGGCTCTTCCTGACAGAGAAGGGGAAGGGCATCATCGCCGCGATCCTGGAGATCGAGGCCGCCTGGGAGGAGGAGCTCCTCGCCGTCCTCACAGAACCGGAGCGGGAGGATGCGCTCCGTCTGCTGCGCATGCTCGCCCAACGGAGTCTCGCGATCGCCGGAGCGGACCATGACAGCCCGTGAGTCCCCGGCCCCTGTACGGGATGAGCGGGTGACCCACGGCATCCACCTCCTCCGGGGCGATCCCCGGGTCGCGATCCGCAAGCTCTCCGCTCCCATGATCGTCGCCATGTTCCTGATCGCACTCTACAACCTGGCCGACGCGATCTGGGTGGCCGGGCTCGGGTCGGACGCGCTCGCCGGCGTGGGATTCATCGCCCCGCTCTTCATGATCCTGATCGGGCTCTCGAACGGGCTCGGGGCCGGTGCCACCTCGGTGATCGCCCGGCGGATAGGAGCCCGGGACAGGACGGGAGCGGACTGTGCGGCCACCCACTCCCTGGCGATCGTTTTAGCCGCCTCCGCGGTGCTGATGATCCTCTTCGTCCTCTTCCTCCGCCCCCTGGTGATGCTGCTCGGGGCCGGACCGGTCACGGATCTCGCGGTCGAGTACGGCCAGATCGTCTTTCTGGGCACCGTCCTCTTCCTGGGCGTCCAGATGGCCTACGCCATCCTGCGGGCGGAAGGAGATACGAAGCGAACGATGTACGCCATGGCCCTCTCCTCGGTCCTCAACATCGTCCTGGACCCGATCCTGATCTACGGGGCCGGGATGGGCGTCGCCGGTGCGGCCTGGGCGACCGTCATCTCCATCGCAGCCGTGATGGGAGTTCTAATCTACTGGTTCGCCGTGAAGCGGGACACCTACGTCCGGCTCTCGGTTCGCGGGATGGCCTTCGATCCCCGCACCTTCCGTCAGATCCTGGGGGTGGGTCTCCCGGCAAGCATCGAATTTCTGCTGATGTCGGCGGTGGCGATCCTGATCAACGGCATCCTGGTCACCATCGCGGGGACCGACGCGGTGGCCATCTACACCTCCGGGTGGCGGATCGTGATGTTCGCCATCGTCCCCCTGATCGGGATCGGCACCTCTCTCGTCACGGTGACCGGCGCCGCCTACGGGGCGCGCGAGTACGAGAAGATCCGGGTCGCCCACCAGTACTCGATCGCGATCGGCGTCGCCGTCGCGCTGGCGACGAGCGCCCTCACCTACCTGCTGGCCCCCCAGATCACCCTGCTCTTCACCTACACCCCGGAGAGCGCCCCCCTCACGGCGGGCTTCGTCCTCTTCTTCCAGACGATGTGCCTCTTCTACCCCTTCGCACCCCTGGGCATCTTCTCCTCCTCGGTCTTCCAGGGGACCGGCCACGGGATCACCTCGCTCGTCATCAACATCCTGCGGAACCTGGCCTTCATCGCGATCTTCGCCTACCTGCTGGGCGTCGTCCTCGGGTTCGGGGAGCTCGGCGTCTACCTGGGCATCGTCAGCGGGAACGTCCTGGGCGGGATCGTGGGCTACCTGTGGGCACGGGCGTTCATCTCCCGGCTCCTGCGGGTGTATGGCGAAAAACCCCTCCTCGGGGCGACAGATTGAGGCGCCCCGCAGGATGAATCAGGCGAGGCCCCGCCTCCTCGTCGACTCTTCTATCCAGGGCGTATCTCGGTCCAAAAGGCATCGTGAACCGTACGGAGGATGTCCCGGCGGCGAGGCGGCCGCGTGGCCGGCAGCCCGGATCTCCTCCGATCGGAGCCCTTCAGGGAGAGCTGTTCCAGATATCCCAGAGGTTCTTCCAGCCATCCGCCGTCCGTTTCCAGACGACGACGTACTTGATCTTCTGCTCCGCGGGCGGCTCGCCGGCAGGACGCACCTCGAGGATCCCCGTCCCCCGCTCCTGGACGTACTCGCCACTGCCAACGATCTGCTCCGTGGTCAGCCGGGCCCCCTTCACGCCGGAAGCCATTACCGATCCCCAGAACTCCTCGATTGCCTTCTTCCCCCGGACCATGGCCGCATCCGGGGGAAATACGACCGAATCTTCCGCATACACGGCTGCCGAGATGGAGGGCTCCCCCTTGACGAAACCTTCTACGAACCGCTGATTCGCTGCATCTATGGCTTTTTCCACATCTTCCGAAACCATCACGCAATCCTCCTGCCGACTTCCCTCAAGCCTGCATCGGCGGACTCTAGCATTCCTGGATTATTTAATTATGCTGCCCGAATATCCGCATGCTTCGCATGGGAATCACCTTGAGGGGGGGCTGCCATATCCCGCGGCGTGGAGGACATCCGCCGCGTATTCCCGCACGGCGGAGACCGAGGCGGCCTCCACCGCGACGTCGAAGGATTCGGCCAGAAACGCGGTAACATCGGTCAGCGGCTCTACGCCAAACCGGCGGGAAAACTCCTGCACGCGCCCCGGGATACAGTCATGGGCGGCAGTTATCCGAAAGGAGTGCTGCCGCTCGGCCAGGATGCACCCGACGTTCCCGCAGCCGATCAGCCCGACCGTGAGGGGGATTGTATTGGGCATTCGAACGCACCAGCAACGATTCTTTGGAAAGAAATCGGGCGGGGCGCCCAATTTTCCCGGGTAGCCGCCCCTGCGAGGCAGGACCTTTAGACTGCAGGATCACCGGAAGTAGACTCCCACGTCCTTCAGACCGTTGTTCATGGCCAGGGTGATCACGAGAGGCGTGATGCTCTCGACGATGCACGACATGCACAGCGGTCCGCCGTCGAGGGGCTGCAGCTTCGAGACGCTGGACACGAGATCCTTGACAGCTGCCTTGGCGTCCGTGTCGTTACCGCAGATGACGACGCTGTAGTCCAGATCCTCGTCGAGCTGCATCCACTTGCCGGCAGCGACGTTGTTGAAACCGGTCGTGATCCGGGCAGATTCGGGGAGCAGCTGCTGGATCGCGAGCGCGGCCGACGTCTCGGCAGGGCGGTCGTGGAGGAAGTACTTCTCCTTGGGATAGCGGAGCATCGGGTTGATCAGGGAGATGACGATCTTGTTCTCGAACTTATCTCCACCGATACTCTGAATGGTGGACTCGATCTTGTCGAACGGCAGCGAGAGGATGATCAGATCCGCATCGCAGCAGTCGGCGTTGGATCCGCCGGTACAGGACGAACCCCTGATGCCGCGCTCCTTGAGGGCGTCGTTGACGCCCTGTGCGGCGACGTCTGCTTTCGCAGGGTCGCGGGAGCCGATGATCACGTCGTATTTTCCGCCGATGCAGATGCGGCGTGCGAGCCCTTCGCCGATGTTTCCCGTGCCGCCCATAATTCCTACTTTCATGCGTATCTCCTTTGAGTATGTTTCAACCTTGGAACGGGTGCGTAATAAAAAAATCGGGTGTGTGTGTCTACCCGCACACACCGACCGGCTTGATCAGGTCCTTAGGCTTCTCCTTCATCAGGAGCAGGGCCTCCTCGACCTTGTCGAATCCCTTGAATCTGCGGGTGAGCAGCGGGTTGAGATCGAGCTTGCCGACTTCGACCAGGCTCGAGAGTTTCTCCATCCGCAGCCTGCCGCCGGGCATGAGACCGCAGTGGATGAACTTGTGGCTCAGACCGCATCCCCCCTCGACGCGCGGAACGATGACGTAGTCGCCGGATCCGAGGTAGTTGACGTTCCCGATCTTTCCGCCCGGCTTGAGCATGCGGATCGCCTGGTCCATGGTCTTGACGTCGCCGCCGGCGATACAGACCTTGTCGACGCCCTTGCCGTCGGTCTTCTCCATTACCTGCTCGACTATGTCGCCGTTTTTGTAGTTGATCGCGTCCGTAGCGCCGTAGCCCTTCGCTGCCTTGACGCAGTCCGGGCGGCTGCCGACGGCAAGGATGGGGGACGCACCCATGAGGTTCGCACTGGCGACCGCCATCAGTCCGACCGGGCCGATGCCGATACAGCAGACGGTGTCCCCCAGCCGCACATCGGCGAGTTCCGCCGCGTGGAAACCGGTCGGGACCATGTCGGAGATCATGGATGCCTGGGCGACATCGATGGAGTCCGGCAGCAGGGCAAGGTTGCCGTCCGCCTCGTTGATGTGGAAGAGCTCTCCGAAGACATCGTCCTTGAAGTTGGAGAACTTCCAGCCCGAGAGCATGCCGCCGGGCGCTGCCATGCAGACTCTCCCCAGGATCAGCGAGAGTCTCTCTTCGGGGATGCCCTCTCGACCATCCGCGCCTTTGCATCGCCGATCGCTTCGGATGCTGTAGCTCCGACGCCGAGGATGCCGGATTCGTACTGGAGTACGGCGTAGTATGCCATTCTGTACCGGTCTGTTGCATCCGGTTTTTCTAATTTGCCCCCTGTCGGATTGGAGAATGGCACCGTTCGTCCCCTGATCTCCTCGAGGACGGTATATGCGTCGTCCACGCATCGAGCCGGGAGGGTGCAGGGCAGCGGTTCAACGACCGGGGGAGACCTGCGGTATCGTGGAGCGGCGTTTCAGTCAGCCCGCAACTAGGATGCCCCGGCTGCACGCCGGGCCCTATCTTGCCCCTGCGGCAGGGATCGCCTGGGGATGGGCGCCGTCCGCTGTCCAACTGTTTAAGGCAACTGCAGTCTCCAGTATAATTAATTCAGGGGGTTTGAGCTCCCGGGAGTTGCGGAATGGAAGATGCGGTTAAACGGAGATGGCTCGTTCTCGTTATCGCCGTGGTTCTTGTCGCGGCTGCGGTGCTGGCGGGAATCGCCTGGCGGTGGGATCGGCAGACGCGGCAGAGCGAGCACCATGACTACACCTACCGGGTCGAACTTTCCTTCAACACCACGCTCGAGGACGTGACCCTGCTCCTGCCGGCACCGCAGCGGACCGACACCGTGTTCCTCGCCGATGTCCTGGCGAACGGGAGCGGCTACGGCGTTCCCCCGGACTGGGACCTCTCGCTTGAGGAGATGAACGGCACTCCGATGCTCGCCATCCAGGCTGCGCGGATGGTTCCCGAGTACCGTGGCTACCCGATCCCGATCGAGCCGGGCCAGAGCCCGCTCCCGACGACCCTTCCGCCGTCATCCGAGTACTCGAACGAGACACCCGTTCTGATGCCGGTCACCCTGGTTGCCAGGATCCCGCTGAACCGCACCATCGATACACGCGACCCCCTCGCCAGCGAGCCCGTCTTTCATCCTGGTGGCCCGTTCCTCCCCGGGACGGCACCTGTTCACGGGTACAGCGGGTCGGTGTTCACCTATACGGCCCCGGTCTACGTCCGGTTTACCGCGGACCAACCGGCATCGATATCGCTCCGGATGAGCATCGAGGGCGTGAACTCGATCTGGAGGGGCGGCTGGATCTATAACCTCTACAGGGATGCAGTGGCCCTGGAGACCAGCAGCGATCGGCAGGGCTGGCTGGAGGGAGAGGGGGTGCTCCTAGCGGGAGAGGGCAGATACTATTAGGAGCGGTGAGTTCTCATAACAGAACAGGAATGGATTGCATGTCTCACATCATCCCGTTTTCTATAGGATGCATCCAAAAAACCGCAGGTATACATGGACGGTTCGTTCCCTGGAGACGATCCGTGACGGATTTGACCGTTCGCGGTTGGAGCAGCCAGACCATGTAGCAACAATGGATTGTGCTCTCAATCGTATAGGGTAAAGAATTGAACAATTGACCGGAAAATAATATCTATTACTATATTATTTCTCGAATAAACTCCGACTAACGGAAGGATTTCTGGCAATCACCCGATCTCTTATCGATTGCCTGATGCGGGAAGAGTTGACGAAGATCGATGCAGAGGGGGCCAGGATCAGACAGCCCAGAGAAGAGCTGGAGAAGCAGCAACGGGAGATGCAACGACCGTACATGGAGATGGCGGAAAGGCAAACAGAGATCGATCAGCAGTGGGTTGCGATCATCGCGGAACGGGGTAAGATGCGATCGAAAGAGAAGATGCCCGAAAAATCCGGGATTAAGCCCACACAGAGAGTTCACCCGCGGGCATCTTCCGCTGACGATATCCGCGCCCGGTATCCCAAGACCTACGCGAAGTGAACGAAAAAGACAATCCGCTCGCGCAGGCGTATCTGCAGGGCAGCACGATCGAGTCCCGATCTCCAGAGGCAGTGCGGCGCGATCCTCGCCCGCCCGCGGAAGCTGAATGTGACGTCTCTGGATCTTCAGGCCTGAAGTGATCCTGCCTCGAGAGAGGGACCCCTCAACCGAGGGATCCGGAGTGGCTCCCTGCATGGGTGCGCAAACAGGGGGCCGGTACCCGGCCTGGCAAGTGTGCCCCGTGTTGCGAGTCCGCGCAACCAGGGACTCCGGGTCCCGCTGTGTTCCTGTACATGTACGGGACGTGATACACACCATCAACTGCCCAGCCCCCTCCGCATCGATACCCTCGAGAGAGGGATTAAAAATCATCCAGCATCTATCATCGCAACTGTTTTCAGCGGGGGCGGAATTGATCTGATGGAGGGCTCATGGGATCGTTTCACGAGTATATGCAGGAATATTGCAGACAGATGCAGAAAGGAGATATCCGCAAGGCCTACGCGGGACTGATGGACTATATCGGGAATTTGAGGCTGCATTTTAAAGGGAACTATCCCGATTATTTCGTATCCGGGAGCGTGTATCAGGGCTACATGGATATGACGTACTTCTCTTTCGTCCCGGAATCGTTGAAATCTCGAAAATTGAAAGTGGCGATCGTCTTCGTGCATGACAGCTGCCGGTTCGAGGTCTGGCTGGCAGGATACAATAAGGCCATCCAGGCGAAGTACTGGAAGGCGTTCAGGGAACACGGCTGGGACAGATACCGCATTCCAGATACGACACGCGGCGTCGATTTCATTCTGGAGCACGTTCTGGCGGCGAATCCCGATTTCCGGGATCTGGATGCCCTGACCGTGCAGATAGAGAGGGGGACGCTGACATTCATCGAGGCTATCGAGGGCTTCCTGTCGCAGCACGGACTCTGATCGCGCTGTCTCCAATATTCCGGTATCTTCCCGCCCCGGTGTTTCCGATACGATTAATTCCCGCTGCGTGTATCCCGGATCCATGGATCTCGTCGGCATTCTCCTGGGCCTCATGCTGATCGGGTTCGGCTACTTCCTCCTGCTGCCCTTTCACTTCTACGGAGGTATTGTCGTCATCGTCCTCGGCGTCCTGACCACGCTCGGGAGCTTCCTCACAACGCCTTCGGCCCGATCCTGGACCGCCTGCGAGGAGGAGGAGCAACAGCTGACCGAAGACGAGATCCTGTTCGTCTACGACGATCGCTGATCCGCCGAACCTGCGTCCCTCACAGGGTCCGCAGGAGCGTGGATACGGTATCCTGCGTGCGGGAGAGAGGCACAACGGCCCCTGCTGGAGCCGGCACCCGGATATCGCACGCCCCCATGAAGGCGCAAGGATGCCGGACCCGTTTCTGCAGAGCTCTCCTGCAGGCAGGCCCGATGTGGGCGGGCAGCACCATGCGGGCTGGCTGCCGCTCCAGCAAGAACGGGAACGGCAGCCAGCCGGCAAAGGGTCGAAACGGGACCCCTGGCCGGAACCTTCGCCAGTCCGGCTGGCCCGGCACTGCAGTCCGGCAGCGCCCGCTCTTTCTCGGGATCTGCTGCAGCCTTTTTCCCGCTAAAAGAGGATCTCCGCAGACTGCACTTTGAGGTTCTTCACCTGCGGTGGCGATTTGAGGCTCTTCTCCAGATCCTTCTGCGCCGATGGGAAGATAGCCTTGTACGAGGCGTCGAGGGCCTGCTCGTCCTCCCAGAACGACACGACAACGACGGTATCCGGGTCGTCCCGGGCGGTGAAGTTGATGGCACCGCGATACCCGTTTGTCGCGCGGGCGACCGGATCGGCGTCCTTCTTCTGCACATCGAAGAATGCCTGCTGCTGGCCCTTCTGCATTCTCCACGTGGACATCCTGGCATACGTCATTTCGATCGTTGCCCTGACGGAGAACCGGCATATAATAGTTGCGCCGCCCCGTACAGCCGCACCTACGGTTTCACCCGACGCCGGTCGGGTTCCGGGATCCCCGTCTCGGTGCTCGGACGGGCTGGATAGGAGAGATAGTATGCGTTATGACAGAACGACCGTGCCCTTCCAGTCATCCACGAAGGTGTCCTGTACGTACAGCTTCGCTTCGGCGTTGTAGGTTCCGGCCAGCGGCACGCCGGCGTAGTGCGAGGGGATGTTGAAGTACAGCGTGAAGGTGTGGCTCGCACCGGGTTCTATTGTCTCGGTGTATGTCGCTGTATACGATCGCTCCTGGTAGCCGATGAGGAAGAAGTCCCTGCCCATCTTCATCTCGATGCGCTCCTGCGACAAGGGTACCTGCCCCGTGTTGGCAATGCGGATCCGAACCGGTGAGTTGGCATCCATCCGCACCCCGCTCGTATCCACGTCCTCGATCCGGGCGCCGGGCGCAGGGCTACCGGAGGGTGCCTGTGTTTGTGCGGTCTCGCGGGAGGGGCCTTCTGTAGCCCCGCTCTCCCGACCGACCGGCGGATGCGCCGGCGTGAACAGCAGGGATGCCCCCACGATGGCCGCCAGAAGAACCAGGCCGACGACGATGGAGATGAGCACCGGTCTATCGTCCATGTACACTCTTTCCACGCATTCGGATAAATGTCCGCCGGTTGTTTATACGGGAACCGGGACCATCCCGCCCGGACGGTGCCGATGCGCCGGGTACCGGAGGAGGGTGAGAGCGACCGACCGCTGCAGAGGAGCGGCAGCTCGAAAGGAGGTGAGAAGGCGTGGCACGTGGGGGAGGCGGGATTGCCGCTGCCAGGGATTTCCCGGCTCCTGTCCGCCGAGAAAGCGGTGAGACCCGCCACGGGGGCTCGCACGAAGACTGGATTGCGTGCACGGATACCAGGGAAAATTCTGCGCCCGGCCTCTCCTTGCTGGTGCGATCGGGGATCGAATCCCGATCCGGGCCGCCAGCTGCACAGGTATACTTCGAGAATGCACTCTCCTGCCGATCGCCGGACAACCCCTGACCGGCTGCCGAGCGGATTTTGTCTCTCCTCCCACCCCCGTTCTATCCGGGACCGATCCCTAGGGTTGTATCCGTGTCGCGCAATTCGGACGCATCCGGAAGTACCGGGTGCGGTATGTGGGAGCAGTCTCCGGCCGACGGCGTGCTCTTCCTGCGACGCGGGTTCCACGCCGCTGGTGCGGTGGGAACGAGGGCGGTGTGCCTCCCGGCACCAGAATGCATCCTCCGGCACCTCTATCCCCTGCAGAATCGCGGCCATCCCCTGTTCGACCGCTGATTTTATTACATAGATACCGGAATGGGTGTATATGGTATCGTCACGCGGCACACTCACGCTCGGCGCGGTCGGGCTCCTGGTCCTGCTGCTCCTGCTCGCCAGCGGCTGCACGGGGCAGCAGGGAACCCCTGCTACCACCACGACACCGCCCACGGCAGCACCCACGCCTACGGCCACGCCCATCGGGATGCCCAATCCCGCATCGGTCGCCTGCCGGGACGCCGGCGGTACGGTGGAGATCCGGAACGATTCGGCGGGCAACCAGTACGGGATGTGCGTCTTCCCGAACGGAACGGCCTGTGAAGAATGGGCGCTCTACCGGGGCGAGGGCTGCAAGCCCGCGAATGAGTCAGCCGCCAACCAGACGGGAGCAGGCCTGGCGAACCCGGCGTCGGTCCACTGCGTCCAGGCCGGCGGCACGGTCGAGATCGAGAGGGATGCGGCCGGTAACGAGTACGGCATGTGCACGTTCCCGAACGGGACCTCCTGCGAGGAGTGGGCCCTCTTCCGCGGGGAGGGGTGCAGACCGGGTTAACCTGCAGTTCCGTTACGAGATTCTCTTTTTTTTGCACTGTTTGATGCGGGGTTGCCAGTTCTGGTACCACCTCGAGATTTCACGGCTGCAGAATTACGGAGGCGTATCCTTCCTGTCAGGTCATGCTACCCTGCAGGAGCGAGCCCCAATGGTTCTTTCTTCGAAAAAAGAGTCGGCAATATCTCTCCCTCTATCAGCGGGTTCGGACCCTCGCTCGAACGGGACCACCACGAAAAAGGCTCACCCATTCCAGCTGGGTTATCAGGTTGTACCCCGATCTCAGATGCAGGCGCATTCTGTCGAAACGATGGTCGCATGCGTGGAGCGGGCCTGCGAGTACGCCCGGGAGCCGGGAGAGGAGAGATCACCGCGGGTTCAGCACCTCGGGCGGTGCGTGGAGCTCCCCGTCCGCTGCCATGCAAAATCACGTCCGGTCCCCGGCACCCCCCTCTTTCCCACCTTGCACCGCTTCGGGAGATCATCCCAGCAAGAATTCCGTGACCAACCGCACGAACAGGTCCGGCGCCGTCCGCATCGCGATGTGCCCCTGCCCGGGCATGACGGCAACGCGGCTGTTGGGCAACGCGGCATGCACCATCTCCGTGGCCTTCCGGAGATATGCAGGACTCTCGCTGCCCGACAGCAGCAGAACGGGCGTCCGTAGATCGCGGAACCTGGACGGATCGAGGATGTAGTCCTCGTCGGCGAACTCCCGCGGGATGGTATGGGCCGCCTTCAGTCTCCCCGGCCACTCTGGAGAGGTTCGCATGACCGCGAGCTGGTCCTCCGTAACACCCACGAGTTCGCGGAAGAAGACCAGCAGCGCCTCCTCCCGATCGCCGGCATCCAGCCGTTCCTGGATCCGGGCCCGTATTCGGGGCGTGTATACGGTCTCGCCAACCGAGACCAGGGGCTCGTACAGGACGAGCCTGCTCAGGTTGGCGACCCGGAGAGCGGCTTCCAGGCAGATCAACGCCCCGTAGGAGTGGCCCAGCAGATGCAGCGGTGCTTCTATCGATCCTGCTACGGCCGCGATGTCCTCGTACTCCCGCTCGAGGGAGTAGGCGGCCGCGTCTCCGCTCTCTCCGCGGCCCCGGCGATCGACGGCATACACGCTGAATGCTCGCTCCAGCAGGGGAAGGACCGGCTGCCAGCGCGTACGGTCCGCCGAGGTGCCATGCACCAGGACGAGCGCCGGCCCGGTCCCGCTCCGCTCGAAGGCGATCTCTGTCCCGTCTTTCGACCGTACTCTCTCCATAGGAATCTTCCTCTACAGGATCCCGGGCAACCAGCACGAATACACGCATCTCGGATAATAACCTAACCGCTCTTGAGTGTCGGGTATCCCGCACGGGGTATTGCTCTGGTGTTAGCTCCCTGCCCTTCCACGTATTCGCATGGAAGGGGCTGGACAGGCAGGACGTGTTCAGTCCGCGAGTGTCCAGCGGTTCCAGGACTTCCGCCGACTGCACCCTCTTTTTCGTCCATTTTCATTTATAAACCAATTGAAATGCGTACATGCAAATAGCACCATTGCTAAAAGAAAGAGTGCTGGCATGTCGCGGACGGCACTGTATCTCGCACTCCCCGGGGAGAACCTGGACCCGCTCTTCTCGGAGTTCGAAGAGATCCTCCGCGACCACCCCTTCGCCACCCTCTTCGTCGCGCCCACGTCGCGGGTCGCGACG
>JAXDAH010000028.1:0-7062 GCA_034679905.1 Methanomicrobiales archaeon
CTGGCCTTCGAGGATGCCTTCCCTGGCATCGTAGCGGCGATGCTCTTTGTCGCCTCCCCCTACTACGTCAACACCGCGCGGGAAGGGTTCGAGAAGGTCCCCCTCCACCTGGAGAACGTCGCCAGGACGCTCGGGGCGACACGGTTCCAGGCGTTCCTCCACGTGACCCTCCCCCTGAGCCTGCGGCACATCTACAGTGGTGCCGTGCTCGCCTGGGGGCGCGCGGTCGGGGAGTTCGCCGCTGTCGTCATGATCGCCTACTACCCCATGGTCGTCTCCACGCTCATCTACCACCGCTTCACCACCGGCGGGCTCACCGAGAGCCGGAGCATCGCCTTTCTGGTGATCGTGGTCTCGCTCTGCATCTTCTTCCTTCTCCGGCACATGACGCGCTACATCGGGCGGTACCATGATCGCGTTTGAGGACTTCTCTCTGGATCTGGGGGGGTTCGAGTTGAAAGAAGTGAACCTACGCATGGGGCGCGGGGAGTACTGGGTGATCCTGGGCCCCTCGGGTGCGGGCAAGACGGTCCTCCTCGAGTGCATCGCCGGTCTGCATACCGCCAGAGAGGGGAGGATCCGGGTGCGCGATAGGGACGTGACCGAAGCCCCACCGGAGAGACGCCGCATCGCCCTCGTATACCAGGACTACTCCCTCTTTCCCAATATGGCAGTTGAAAAGAATATCGCCTTCGGATTGCGGATGCAGCACCTGCCAACGGATGAGATCCAGCGGAGGGTGCAGGCCCTCACCGTGCAGTTTGGTATTGCTGGACTGCGAGAGCGCTACCCATCATCCCTCTCGGGGGGAGAGCAGCAGCGGGTGGCGATTGCGCGGGCGCTGGCGGTCGAACCCGAGATCCTTCTCCTGGACGAACCCCTCGCCGCCCTCGATCCCCCCATGCGGGAGCGGTTGATGGGGGACCTGCGGGCACTCCACCGCGATCGAGGGCTTACCATCGTCCATGTCACCCATTCCCGGGAGGAGGCCCTCGCCCTAGCCGACCGGGTCGCGATCGTGATGGACGGGCGGGTCGAGCAGTCGGGCGAGGTCGGCGACGTGTTCGGCTGGCCCCGGAGCCCGGAGGTTGCCCGGTTCGTGGGTTACGAAAATATTCTGAAATCAACGGTGATTGCTTGCGACGGGGAGGAGTGCAGCGTGGTTATTGATGGCATCCAGGTGCGGGGGACCGCCCGGCAGACCTCTCCTGGGAATGCCGCCGCACTCTGCATCCGGGCGGCAGATATCCAGCTGGCCGCATCGGGTGAAGCTGGTGTGCAGAACTCTCTGGAAGGACGGGTCCGCGAGATCTCCTCTATGGGCTCCCGAATCCGAGTGCGGCTGGATTGCGGTTTTCCCCTAACGGCCGAGGTGTCGCCGGCACTGGCAGCGGAGCCTGAGTTCTCTTTGAAGGGAACCATCACCGCATCCTTCAGCCCGCGTGCGGTCCATGTGATCCCCTGGCATGAGGGGCGGGAGGTATAGGAGCCCTGCGGGAATGCAAGCCTCGGGTATCCCGATAAAAAGGGATTAGCCCACGACAAGGTCGCGGTAGCCGCCATTCCAGGGCTCGACGTAGAGCACGGCCTGGCCGTCCACGAGGGCCGGCTTGGGGAACTTCTTCAGGTGAACGGTCCCCTCCGAGATCCGCTCTCCGGCCTGCGTCATCACGCGGTCGACGCCGCCGGCCATGAGGGCGGCGACGGTCTGCGCCCCCCACAGGTCGCGGGTCCGCTGCCGGACGATAAATCGTCCGTCGTTCTGTGAGGCAGCAAGCCCGATCCCGGCCAGCGCCCCGATGACGCCGTCCCGGCTGCCGGCGAGTCCTTCGATGCGGATGCCGCACCCGTCCGCGAGATCGAGGGCGGACTGCTGCTTCAGCACGCGCGTCTTGGCCGCCCGTCCGAAGGCCAGGACTTCCCGGGGTATAGCGTCGGCCCGGGCAACCGCAAGCCCGGGATCGCTCCCCTCGATGTACTCATCCAGCAGCAGCTCCCGCGCCCGCCGGAAGATCGCGTCGCAGGAAGCTTCCGCGCCCCCCAGGTGGAGGACGGCAGAGCTGTTGTGGGAGGTGTAGGGTATCGAGGGATGCACGTAGAGCTGGTGCCGGGTCACCCCGAGGATGGAGTAGTCCCGGGAGAGTATGTCTGCGATCTGGCGTGCGAGGCGTCCCGTGCCCCTTGATGTTGGAATATCGGTGTCGTCGATGCCGAGGTATACGGTCATGAGGGTAACTCCTTGGTGAGGAGAGGTATTGCATACAGCGTATGCAGCGGGTAGCAGATATCTGTTCCTGCTGGAGTTAAAGAGAATACCTTAACTTCCCGCAGGGACGCCCCCGCAGGAGCCCTCCAGGCGCCTGACGGGAGCTGCGGGTATGCCGGGCGAACCAGTCGTGCCGAACTGAAGCCCGCGGCGGTTGTTAATCCATTATATTTAACCAATGCGAAAAGTTAAATTAATATTAGGCCCTATATTTCGATGGTTGCACGCCATGCAACCTCACAGGAGGGCGACCGTACCTCCGCATCCTCCATGGATGAACCTGCGGTCATGAACATCTCGGACACGGCAGATGGAGAGAGATCAGCGGGATCTCCATCTTCCTCATTTTCTTGGTACTGAAGAGCACTACAGTACGGTATCACGCCCGGATGATCGTGCCCACCCGCTCGCCCTCGACCGCCTTGGTGATGTTTCCCGGCACGTGACCGTTCACCACCTTGATCTCCTTCACGTGCTTGGTGGAGAGAAGGAGTTCGACCGCTTTCTGCTCCAGGACGACGTCCTCCGGGTTCATCTGCAGCAGCTCCTCGGCCCGGATCTCGGGGATGAACTCGGCATCCGGGTTCGCACGGGGATCCTCCGCGTAGAGGCCGTTCACGTTCTTGGCGAGGATGCAGTTCTTCGCCCCGAGCACCTCGGCGATGAGCACCGCTCCCGTATCGGTGCGGTGCGGCGGGATGGACCCCACTTTCGCCGGCTGCTCGTAGAGACCGTAGGGCGGGGTGCCGTGGATGACCGGCAGCATCCCGAGCGAGAGGAGCATGGGCAGCTCCAGCAGGTCCGAGGTGTGGATGCGGACGCCGTTGTACTTCGAGAGGAGGATCTGCATCATGATGGCGTTCTGCTCGCTGATCTTGGACGCCAGTTCGGCGAGCACGCCGGTGGGCATGCCGAGGTCGATCCCGATGTCCATGATGTGCCGCACTCGCCCGCCGCCGCCGGTCACCACCAGGATCTTGTGGCGCTTCGAGAGTTCCCCGAACTCCTCGACGAGGGGAAAGATCACCTCTTTCCCGTAGTCCATCATCCCGTATCCCCCGATCTTGATCACGTTGAGATCCGGGACCAGCCGGATCTGGGGAATGCCGGCGGTTCTCCGCATCAGCCCCCTCCGCACCAGCGTCTCGCCGCGGAGTTTGGATTCTATCTCATGCCGTTCTGCCATAACCAAATCAACTCTGGGCATTCCTACTGGATAAACGTATATATATACCCGGGTGTATTGTCTGCTGCAGAGGATGTGAGATTGATGAAGATCTATGCACGAGAGAGGATCAAGATCGGGACCGGCGTCAAGGAACCCCGGTTCCGCGTGGTTGCAGTGACGAGCGAAGAAGGGGCCCGTGAATCGCACCTGAAGATCGAGGCAGCGCACTTCCGCAAGAACGAGCTCCAGAATATTGCCAAGGATGTGGGGGCGGAGATCGTCTACCTGGAGCCGATACCGGAGGAAGAGCGTGGCAAAATGAAGGAAGAGTAACTCCATTTTTTTGTCGTCGATGCAGAGGGACGAAACCGTCAACCTCGGTGCTATTCCTTTTAAGCAGGATGCACCTGCGGAAACCTCACTCCTCAGGGGGAGTAGCTGCTGACTGGTTAAGGCAGCCTGTTGTACTCCGCCTCATTGTAAGAAGAGGTATATAGGTTTACAGAGAGCAGACTAGTGCGTGGGAGACCGCACTCGTTCCATGGACCCCGATGGGGAAGAGCTGCCGATCCGCTTCGACCTGAGCGAGCTGGCAGGCTCGGTCGGGGACTTCGGCACGATCCTCCCCATCGTCTTCGGCGTTGCGGCGGTCACGGACATCCCGCTTGCCCCCGTCTTCCTCTTCTTCGGCATCTGGTTTATCATCAGCGGCTGGTACTATCGCCTGCCGATTCCGATCGAGCCGATGAAGGCGATCGGGGTGGTCGTGATCGCCGAGCGGGTCGGCGCCCGGGTCGTGGCCGCATCCGGCATCCTGCTGGGTGTCCTCTTTTACGCTCTGGGCTACTTCCGGGTGATGGGGACGCTGCGGGAGGCGATCCCCGATGCGGTCGTCCGCGGGATCCAGCTCGGGCTGGCCCTGCTGCTGCTCCGCACCTCCCTCGGCTTCATCGGGGCCGATCCCCTCTTCTTCCTGATATCGATCGGGATCGTGGCCGCGTTCTTCCTGCTCTCCCGCCGCACGGGTGTGCCCGACGTCTCGGCGCTGGTCGTCGTTCTCCTCGGGGTGTCGGCGGGGATCTACATCCACGGGCTGCCGGAGTTCCGGTTCGACCTCTTCCCGGGGCTCGTTCTCCCCACCCTGGCGGACTTCACGAGCGGGCTGTGGGATCTCGCGGTCCCCCAGATCCCCCTCACCATCGCGAATTCGATCCTTGCTACTGCTCTTCTGGCAAGCGATCTCTTTCGCCGCAATGTGGAGCCGGATTGCCTTTCGAAGACGATCGGCCTGATGAACATCTTCTCCGCACCCTTCGGCGGGTTTCCGATGTGCCACGGGGCGGGGGGCCTCGCCGCCCAGTACCGCTTCGGCGCGAGGACGGGCGGCGCCAACATTCTCGCGGGGCTGATCCTCCTTCTCTTTGCTCTCTTCTTCTCGAGTGCGGGAGCGGTGGCGATCATCCCCGTGGGCGTGTTCGGCGCCCTGCTCGTCTTCGTCGCGCTGGAGCTCGGTCGGCACGGCCTGAAGACGGAATCCCTCCTCGTGACCGTGACCATCGCGGTGCTCGCGCTGATCCTGGGGATCACCGTCGCATTCATCGCCGGGCTGATCCTGGCCTACGGATGGGCATACGTATCGAAGAGACGGCGATAAGGACCCCGTGCCCGCCCGCTACCGGGACCGGTCAAACAGTGCAGCGGATCTTCTGCGACCTCGCCCGGGCTGGTGCCGCCGCCCTCCTGCCAGCCTCCACGGAGCGGATCCGCACCGCTCATGGGGCTGGAAGCACACGGCGTCGACAGGTCAGGACCGGCCGGAGGAATCGACGTTAATGTCGCAACAGGAGTGGAGCGTCCCTCTATGCTGGCCCCGACCGCGGATATGCGCGGATCCCCGGATTAGTTAAAGAAACCTGATTGACCGTCGGGAGGAAACGTATTAATAGGATCGCGATTCTCTCGATGAATCGTTATGAGGCATAGAACGCTGATTTCAACTGCAGGGATCGCTCTGGTGGCGATCCTTTTCGCCTTCAGTGCGGGGTGCACCGTGGAGGATATCACGAACGCCAGCGGAACCCCGACGCCGACAGCGGGGCCCGGGGGCGTCCTGCGTATCGCGACCACGACGAGCCTGGATGCTACCGGGTTGTGGGCCGAGATCGAGGATACGTATGAGGGCATGACAGGCGTCGACATGCAGATCATCGCCCAGGGCACGGGCCAGTCCCTGGAGACCGGCCGCCGTTGCGACGTCGATCTCGTTGCCGTGCATGCACCCACCCTGGAGGAGGAGTTCATCGCCGACGGCTTCGGCATCAACCACCGCTGCTTCGCCTACAACTACTTCATCATCGTCGGACCCGAGAACGACCCGGCGGGGATCAATGGAACGGAACCGGTAGAGGCGTTCCAGGCGATCTTCGAGGGCGGCGAGAACGGAACCCCGGGCATCGCCTTCGTCTCCCGCGGGGACAACTCCGGCACGCATACACAGGAGCAGCTCCTCTGGGAGGCGGCCGGCTACGACTACGCCAGCGATATCCAGGGCTCCCCCTGGTACTTCGAGACCGGCCAGGGCATGGGCGAGACCCTCGTCCAGGCCAACGAACGGAACGCCTATACGCTCTCGGATGAGGGGACTTACCTGTCGTTCCGGCGGGATCTGGATCTGGTGACACTCGTTGGTCAGGGGCCGGAGCTCCTGAACCGCTACAGCGTGATGGCGGTCAACCCGGAGCAGTGCCCGGATGTGAATGTCGAGGCGGCAAACGACTTCATCAACTGGATCATCTCGGATGAGGGCAAGCAGATGGTTGGAGAATTCGGCCAGGAGGAGTTCGGCCAGTCGCTGTTCACGCCACTCAACGCTCCCGAGTGCCAGGAGGAGCAGTTCAACTGCACCTGCTCCGAACCTGTCTCCTGATTGCGTGTATGGGCGGGATGGGGAGGGATTGCCTGGTTCAGGCGAGGAGGGATTGCCTGGTTCAGGCGATGGTGAAGAGGTAGAGGGTGCTGCTACAGACCGGAATCACCGATAACGAGATCATCGAAGGGCTCGTCGAAGCCGTGCGGCTGATCGTGACGCTGGATCCCACGGTGGTCGAGATCACAATCCGTTCGCTCTACGTCTCCCTCACCGCCACCTTCTTGGCTTCCTTGATCGCCCTCCCACTCGGGGCTCTCATCTACTTCCGCGAGTTCCGGGGGAAGCGGGCGGTGATCAACGCCCTCCAGACGCTGTATGCGATGCCCACGGTGATCATCGGACTTCTTGCCTTCCTCCTCCTCTCGAGAAGCGGTCCGTTCGGTTTCCTGGGACTCCTGTTCACGCCCGGAGGGATGATCGTCGCCCAGACGATCCTGATCACCCCCTTAATCACCGGCCTCACCGTCGCTGCCATGAGCAACATCGAGCGGGAGATGCGCTACACCATCATATCCATGGGAGCCAGCCTGTTCCAGTCGATCCTGACCATCCTGCGGGAGGTGCGGTTCGCTATCTTCACCGCCGTCCTGATCGGATTCGGGCGGGCGATCGCGGAGGTGGGGACCGTGCTGCTGGTCGGCGGCAACATCCGCGGGTTCACCCGCGTCCTCACCACGGCGATCTCGCTCAACACATCGA
>JAXDAH010000029.1:0-3156 GCA_034679905.1 Methanomicrobiales archaeon
CTTTTCCTGCACTTTTCTGCTGGTTACCCGCAGCCACATCAGCAGGATGCGTATCTCTCTCCAACATAAAAGGTCCTTAATTCCTTCACTCCGGGAGTTGATGGTGCCTGCGTTCATATAAAGGGAGTGGCTCCCAAAAAAATAAAAGCAAGGAATCAGGCTTTTCCCACTCCACCGGGATTACGGGATCTGTGCCCGGCATGCTGCACAGAATGCCCGTTTCTGCCTTGTGATGTCCTCCAGGAGAAGCGGGTTGTGCATGATGCACTCCGGGTCTTCGCAATGCGCAAGGCCCAGGAGGTGGCCCGCCTCGTGGGCGGACTCCTTTGACAGACGGTCAATGAGATCCCCGTCGTCAGGCGGATACCCGTAGAACTCGTTTCCCAGCCGGGCAGTGGATACGACGGCGTTCCCCGTCGATCGCCGGGAGAGGCCAAAGAGGTATTCGTCCCCTGGCCTGCAGAGGTCCTCTGATACCACGAGGAGAACCAGGCCGCTGACACCCGAGCGCTTCCTGTAGAGGTCAAGAGAGTCAAGGAGCGATGTGGCATTGGTCTGACGCCTCGAAGGGATATAGCCGGTTACCACAAAGGGGCTCTCGCATATCTTCGTCTTGAGGGGGAGGAGGCGTTCAATCTCCCTCGAAAATGCGGACTGGATGCCGGCTGGAGCCCGTGCATCCCAAAAAATAAGCAGTTCCATCTCTCAATATAAGTGGATATGGCGGGGCTTAAACGTATTGAGCATTGCATCGCGTCCTACATCGCAAAACATTACCGCTGCGCGGCGGAAATCGGCGTCGGGGAGAACCCGGAAGTCGCCCTGATCCTGAACAATCAGGGAGTGAAAGTGTTTTGCACGGATATCAGGGTGGTTGGGGGTGTTCCCGGGATCCGGTTTGTACAGGATGATATCTTCTCCCCAGAAGTATGTCTTTACCGGGATATCGATCTTATCTACTCCATCCGGCCGCACGAGGAGATGATGCCCGCCCTGCTCAGCCTCGCACGCAATGTCGACTCCGATCTGCTCGTGTACCACCTTGGATTTGAAGGGTTCCTGGACGGTGGCGAGCTGATAGACTGCGGCGTTGTCCTCCACCGTTACTCCCGTCGTCAGAACCCTTCAAAGAGGGTCTTCTGATCCTTCTGCGATGCCTTCCCGGGCGTATCGACCGATGGTGTCGTATCGTCTCTTTTGAGGGGGATCTCCTTCTGCCTGCCGGAACCCCCCTCATCCCGTCGCTTTCTGGCCGATGACTCCTTCTCTCTCTTTATCTCCCGCTCCTTCTCTTCTGCAGCAAGCGTCCTTGCGACCGAGGCGGCACGTCCCCGGTCATGGATGAAAAGGTCAAGCTCGTCGGTATCGAGCAGGAACTCCCGTGCATAGGTGAGAGGATCACGGTCGATGACCATCGCAACCGGGGACATGTAGGTCTCAAGAAACGTTCGTTGCGGCATATGCAGAGCTGATGAGACCTTCCGGAGCATTGACAGCCTCACCGCCTTCTGTTTCTGGTACGACGACATCCTTCTCCAACGCTCAGGTGCGGATATCCGGGCATGGAGCCCCCTGCCTCCGGCCACTCTGCCGACACCGAGCACCATGAGGGCAGTCGCATACCTCCAGAGCGTGTGGTACTGCTGGCGGTAAGTATAGCCGAGGTATTCGTCAGCCCGGGAAAGGGAGGAGTATGCCGCGTCAAGATCATCGATCTCACCAATCCCGGAGAGGTTCGACTCGATCCACTGGATGAGGGTGTCGGGGGTCTCGTCCACCTCGTATGCGATACCAAGAAGGGAATCGGCGGGTGTCCTGCCATAAAGCGCGATGACGAGATCAAACACGGATGACCGTTCGTCTTTCCGGGAGGGGAGGATCTCCTCGTTGAGCTTCTCTTTTCCGGCAGCGGACGCATAGAGCATGTTTACTGCAGCCCTCATGTCGCCACGGGCCGCCTCAGAGATACGCTGGAGGGCCTGCTCGCTGCACGAAACTTTCTCCGCTGCACATATGTAACGGAGACGCGGGGCAATGGAACGCGCCTGGAGCGCTTTGAACTGGACGCCCTCGCACCGGCTCCTGATCTCGCCCGGTATTGCGTAGAGGTCATTAGCGATGAGGAGAATCGGCTGGCGGGATCCCCTGATAAGATCAACAATCGCACGGGCACCTCCCCTGTCTGCGGTCCCATGAAGGTTATCCGCCTCATCGATGATGATCAGCTTTCTCTGTGCGCCGGTGAGGCTCGCAGTGGTGCTTCCGCTCCCGGCGACGCGTTCAATGGCAGATTTAGTCCGCTGATCGCTCGCATTGAGCTCGATTACCTCCCAGCCCATGTCGGATGCAAGCGCGTGCGCACTGGAGGTCTTGCCGGTACCCGGCTTGCCGTAGAGGATGAGCGGCTTTCTGTCCCGGCTCCACGTCCTGGCCCATTCCAGCATCTGGCGCAACGCGGTGCTGTTTCCCACCACCTCGTCGAGGTGTGCAGGCCGGTATTTTTCCGCCCAGTCCATGCCACTTGATTCGACCCTGTATCAAATAAATTATCACTGATGATGCTCCAATGTGATATAACAAACCGGCTCTGTTGTCTCTATGGAATTGAACGGCGTATCTACGGCAAAAATTGCATCGGTGGTAAGGGAGTACGAAGGGGTCAGGCGCAAGCACGCCATTGGCGAGATGGTGAAAGCCGTCCGGATCGATTCTCCTGGCGTGCTGGCATCGTTTGGCGAGGATGCCGCGGTCATCGAGCACGGCGACGAAGTCCTTCTCCTTGCTGCCGACGGCATCTGGAGCCGGTTGATGGAAGCGGATCCTTACTGGGCCGGTTACTGCGCAGTGCTCGTCAATATCCACGACATTGCCGCGATGGGAGGCCGGCCCGTCGCCATGGTTGATGTCTTCTCAATCTCTGATTCAGGGATACAGAAGCAGGTGATCGCCGGGATGCACGACGCTTCAATACAGTTTGGGGTTCCTATCGTCGGAGGCCATCTCCATCCGGATACACCATACAGCGTGATCGATGTGGCAATCCTCGGGACGGCGCAGAAAGACTCCGTGATTTATTCGCATACCGCGAGGGAAGGTGACTGCGTGATCGTGGCAGTCGACCTCAATGGAAGGGTCCACCCCTCGTGTATCCTCAAC
>JAXDAH010000030.1:0-38772 GCA_034679905.1 Methanomicrobiales archaeon
ACTCCTCAGCCCGCTGCATCGGAGTGAGCGATAGATCCGCCGGCGCGGGCGTGGCGCTCCCACCCCGGTCCGGGCTCGATGCCGTCCTCGACGTGGGCGGCGCGCTCGGCTCAGCGGTAGCCGTTGCTGACCGGAACTCGCGGTCCTTCTCAGGTTCGTCTCTGGGCATGATGGTCATCTCCTAGGGCGACGGTGCGATCCCCGATCCTTCCTGATCGCAGGCTCTCGCATCGGCCGTCTGGTTCGCAGGGGTGGCTTGTGGCCGGTCATCCGCCCCGATGGGCGCCGTATCCGTTCCATCGTGCATTGCTACCGTCCTCCTCTAACCTTCTATAGGAATCCTGGTGCCGGGAGATACTGAGCAGGAGCATGGTATCGGGATCAAGGCGGGGGGAATGCTGATCCTCACACCACGCGCCATCTTCAGGTATCTCTCAGGTCTCGCACCCCCATACTTATTGAGATATATAATGCCGACGGATCCCACTCCAAGCCTGTGCATACGATACATTACCGGTTATTTGCAGAGGTGCCAATGCGCTCAGTTTCCATTGGGGGTATATCAGCTCGATATCTTTCATGAATTCCTAACAACACCCTGCATACCCAGATCAGCCGTTACATTCCAGCATTGAGATCGGGTCGCGGGTCGGGTGATACGCCAGCTACACCGACGACACCGACGGCGGGTGGATGGGACGGCAAACGGAGTATGCCTGGCGCCTTATGGGGCGACACGGCTTACCCGTTTGACAGAAAATCCGCCTGTGCAGGAGTGGGGTTCAGCAGGCGCACAGCGGAGCAAAGCGGAGTCGTGCGCCCATTGGACGGCGGGAAAAAGACGATCGAGGGACTGGGTGGCGGAATGACCGTAATCTTCGGAATTTATTGTTTGGATAGTGCTATTGTAAAAGATGATTGAATTACTCCAATAGGGGGAGGGGACCAAGGTGTAAGATAATGAAAACACCTACGCAGCATATCGAAGAAGTTTCGGAACAAAACAAAATTTAGGATGAAAAGGTTTTCGCGCCGATATTCAATTATCAAGACATATGAATAGACAAGAACATGTTGGAATAGGTATTTTTGCATTTATCGTCTATAGCATCCCTATTTGGCTACTAAACAATACAATACCAGAAGGTTTTATCTTTGGATTATTGGCAGTTATTGTTGGATCTATAATCCCCGATATCTTGGAACCCGCTACAACGTGGAAGCACCGAGCCCGATGGCATAGTAAACGTACCTTACAATTATTTTTTAAAATAAGTGCGGTTACCGCGGTTCTTGGTTTTCTTTCTGCTTTCATACAACCATTTTACATATTTTACATCCTTGCAGGTTTTCCCATGGGATATTGGCTTCACCTTCGTGCGGATTCAACAACAAAGGTAGGTCTTCCGGATTAGTGAACCAATCCTGAATTGCGGATCTCCAATGGTCCAAACTTATATCCGGCCGGTCACGGAAGGCGACAAACGAAGATTAGCTCCGGTCGGGTGGTAATGTCCAGGGTGTTGCAGCTTCAGGAATGGCTAATTACTTTTGTAAGATGAGGATGCAACCTTTAGAATTTATTTTTTTGAATTGCTTCCGAGGGAAGCCCCCAATTCGCTTATTCCTGGAATTCCAATTTTTCCATGAGCGGACTTGAAAAATCCTTTATTTTGGGCTTCTGTATATTACCCAAGCAGGAAATGCGAGGGATGGGATTCGAACCCATGAAGGTCTACCCACGGCATCTTAAGTGCCGCTCTTTTGGCCTGGCTTAGATACCCTCGCTCCAGAAAATTGTGCCTTAAATGTTTTGTTTTGAGAAGTAATAAGCCCAGCGACTGTTGAGGCTTGCACTCCAGGGAACGTCGAGACGGTCCCAGACCAACAACCTTAAAAGGATGCGAATCATCCCGGCAGCATCTCTGCACCTCTATCATTTCGCCGTCCCTGCTAGGGCAACGGTTCCGATATGGGACCGTAGCTCATTTCAGGGCGTCTTCCCGGGATATGTCCGCCAGGGGAGATACGCACTCCTCCGGACTTCTCCCCCTGTAGAACCAGTTGCGGTAGACGATCGGGGTGATGATGGTGGTTAGCAGGCTCATCATCACGATGGAGGTGAAGATGTCCTGCCCGATCAGGCCCATATTCAGGCCCAGGAGGGCGACTATCATCGCCACTTCCCCCCGCGGTGCCATCCCGAAGCCGAGAATCGCGGAGTCCCTCCAGCTCATCCCCAGGATCTTTGCGGGGGCTCCGCATCCAATGACCTTCGTGATGACGGCGACGATGGTCAGGACCAGGAGGAAGAGGAGCGTCTGCTCCGTGACGGCATGGACATCGACGAGGATCCCGAGCGAGATGAAGAATATGGATGCAAAGATGATGTAGAGGGACTCCGCGCTCTCGTGGATGCTCCTGCTGTGCGTGAGACGGACGCTCCCCATGGAGACACCGGCAATGAAAGCCCCGATGATGCCGGAGATGCCCAGGTACTCTGCCACCACTGCATAGAAGAAAGCGATCATCATCGCGAAGATGAACACAAACTCCGGGTACTGCTTGCAGATGGGCCTCTTGTCCAGTTTGATGATGAATGGCGCAAGGGCGTAAATCCCTATGGCGCCTGCGATGATGAGGAACCCGAGCTCCTTCAGGAGGACCAGCTCGATATCGAAGACGGTCAGCGTGCCGGTGACAGTGGCGGAGGTGAGGGCAAGGGCGATCAGGCTGAGGACGTCGTCGATCACGGCGGTGGCGATGATCGCCTTCGAGACGTCCGTGTGGAGCACTCCGATCTCCCGAAGGACATTTGCCGTGATCGCGATGCTCGTTGCGGTGAGGGCTGTCCCCACGAAGATGGAGCTCCCCGCATCGTATCCAAAAAGGAGGGCGGTCCCGTAGCCCCCTATCCAGGGGATGATGATGCCGATGAGGCCGATGAGCACATATTTGGGGTTGATAAGATCTGCGATTTTGAACTCGAAACCGATGACGAAGAGGAGGATGATGGCCCCGATACCTGCCAGCGTCTGGACAAAGTCCGTATAGGTGATCCAGCCGAGCACACTGGGACCGATGATGAGCCCGACCAGGATCTCCCCGACGACCGCCGACTGGTTGATGCGGGTGGCTAGGATGTATCCGGCGAGGGCGATGAAGAGGAGGAGCGCCATCTGGAACTCGATGGAGGACACAATCTCCGCATTCATGATATTATTGGTTGTATCTATCGTTTAAAAAGTCAGGGCTGCGGGGGATCGACGGAAAGGTCCGGCCGTATGCGTCGATGGAAATAAAGGATGCTGATTACGCGGGTACAATGGCCCCAGAAACAGGACCGGTTGGAGTTAGTTGTGAACGGGGGGATGGAGGGAAGCGCGGCAACCACTCCCGCAGGACTATCGTAACCCGTCCCGGCCACTTGACGGCTCTCGGCCCACCTCGTAGCGCAGCCAGACGATGCCGCCCTCGAACTGCTCCAGGTGCTTCAGGCGGAGCGGGATCGCACCCTCGGGCGACGCCAGATCCGGCACCCGGAAGATGGAGGCGGGCGACGTACCGCCCACGAGCGCCGGGTGAACGAGCACGCTCGCCTCGTCGACCAGCCCCTCGCGGAGGAGGACGCCGTTCAGGGTTCCGCCGCTGTCCAGGCGGATCCTCTGCACGCCGTATCGGGCGTTGAGCTCCTCGAGGGCAGCCCGCATGTCGACGCGATCCTCACCGGCGACGATGGTCTCGATTCCCCGCTGCCGGAGATACTCCAGGTACGCCTCCGGGGTCGAGCGGGAGCAGAGGACGACGATGTCCCGCCAATAGGGGGCCCGCTGCCAGAGGTGCCAGTTCTGGATCCGTCCCCGGCTGTCGGGAACGGCGAGCAGGGGGCGGGGATCGCCGGAGATCTTCTCCGGGAGCGGGGCATCCTCCAGCGCCGCCGTCTCCTGGGGGAACATGGCAGCCGCCGCAAGAGCGGTGTTGCTCCCCGCGAGCACGCAGTCGGCCTCGAAACGGGCGGCGAGGTCGTAGTAGAGGGCGATATCCGCCGCAAACCCGAGGATCCGTCCATCGACGCTCACGGCATTGTGCAGAATCACATAGGGCAGCATCGCTGATCACCTGTGCATCTCGCCCCTGCAGATGCTGCCTGCAGAAGGGCGAGAGCCATCCCCGGGATATGTGCTCTCTGCTGGCTTCAAACGCTCGATATCGCTCCGCCTGAAGGTGCGGTCCGAGGGTTCTCCGCGGATTCCCGAACCGCACGGCATGGGTTGCGGCGGGCGCCGCTCTACCCGAGCGCCACGAAGACCAGGATCGAGAGGAGGAACGCCAGGAGCAGGATGGCGAGACTCAAGGGGGCGATGAAGACCAGGATGGTGTTCACCGTGGTCGCCAGCTGGGTGACCCTCTGCGAGCCGAAGATGACCACCCGCTCGCAGAAAGCCGTGGATGCCGCCGCCTCGGCGTCCCCGAGATCGGACAGGGCATCCCGCACGGCCTGCTCCGCCAGCGGGAGGATCTCCTCTGCCGGCACCGCAAGCCCGATCGGGTTCCTGCCGCTGATGGTGTTCACCACGTGGGAGTCCGTGGTCATCACCTCGGAGGCATCCACGAGAGGGGCTATCCGCTCCTGGATCGCCTCCCGCAGTCCGGGGACCATGTTGTTGCCGTCCATCAGCAGGTACGCGGTCCGCTGACCGTCGGCCTCTACCGCGAGTGCCTGGATACCGAGATCGCCGAACCCCTGATCGCGGGTAAATGGCAGAGAGATATGGGAGTAGCCGATGCGGAAGGGGTGCAGCGGCAGGTCCGCGGACTCGTCGATTGCGCGGTAGGCGGCCCCCACGTACTCCGTCGCCGTGAAGGTGGCCGGGTGCACCGGCGTGCTCACCTCCGACATCGCATTGTGGGCGTCCACGAAGGCGACGTTCCTGTAGCGGCGGTGCCCCTCCGCCATGATGGTGCTCCCCAGGCAGAAGTCCAGATCCTCGGTCTTCTCCGGTGCCCGCGTGCTGACGAGCAGCAGGGAGTCGCCGAACCGCTGGCAGAGGATCTGCACGGAGCCGTGGACGAGCCGCCACGATCGGCTTGCCCGCGCGGAGTAGCGGAGGTCCTCCATGGATCGCCGCAGAGCCTCCACGATCTTTGCAATCTCGCTCTCGGAGACCAGGTTGAAGTCGTGCGTGGCGCAGCCATGGGTCACCATCACGTCCGCATCGAAGGACTCGTAGAGGATCCGCGGCAGGTTGCCGCCCCCCACGTCCCCCATCGGCCCCGGGTGGACGTTCGGGACCGTGAAGATGACATCCCTCTTTCCCGCCCTCCGTAAGAAGAAGCTCGCCTGCGGGACGTAGACCTCCTCCCCGATGTCGCGGAAGAAGTCCTCCATCCTCTTGTCGCCATCGGTGAGGTGCGCGATGAAGGTGTTCAGGAAATCCAGACCGTGGATCTGGAACGCCCTGTAAAGCGGGCGCTCGATGAGCCAGATCAAGAGAATGCAGCCGAGCCCGAAGACCAGGTGGGAGACGATGGCGCCGCCCAGGATAGGCGGCTCGAAGAGGAATGCTCCCACGATGAAACCCGCGGCGCTCTGGGTGAGTGCCGGCACCACCATCCGCAGGGAGCGGTAGTCCGCGACCGCCACCAGCACCAGGAGCCGCACCCCGAAGACCAGGCCGAGCGAGAAGGCATAGAAGAGCGGGAGGAAGACCCGCATCGGGGATACCACGGATAGGAAGCTTGCGATCACCGCAAAGACCATGCACGCCAGCGCCAGGAGTGCCGAGCGGTTCCAGGTCGTCGAGCCGCCGAAGAGGGAGACGAGCGGCTTGGTGAGGATGAAGGCCGAAATCGCCGGGACGGCGAAGGCAAGCGTTCCGAAGAAGGGGAGCTCCTCGCCCAGGCGGGCGGTCGCGGCATCCACCACGATGCCCAGGAACAGGATGATGACGACGGAGCGGGGCCAGGAGGGAGCAGTGAAGAGAAACCGCGTCAGCCGTTCCATCTTCACGTCCGGCGCCATCACCATAGCGGAGACCTCCAGAGTTCAGTATCGATACGGGTTCCCTGGCACGAACACGGCACCGGGAGACGGCTATCCGTATGCCGCGGAAAAAGAACAGGATCCGTCCGCCGGACGGATGTTTGCGCCCTCCTCATGGATCTGCAGAGAGCTTATCCTCAAGATCGCCAAAAAACTGCCGATATCGTCCGGCCATTCTCTGCCAGTCGGGCAGGTTGGTCTGGCACCCGACCTTCTCCACCACGAACGAGGCCGTCACGGTCCCGATGCGGGCGCACTCGAGCGGCTCGCACCCCCGCCGGTACGCCGTGAGGAATCCCGCACGGTAAGCGTCCCCGGCTCCCGTCGGATCCTCCATATGCACCGGGATCACCGGAATGAAGTGCCGCTCCCCGTCCACGTAGAGCATGCTCCCCTCTACATCCCTCGTGATCACGGCGATCGGAATGGGGGCGAGGAGATCCCCGGGCTCCAGGGAGAGCCCCTGGCACATGCTCGCCAGCTCATGGCGGTTGGCGAAGAGGAGGGAGGTGTTGGCGAGGATGGTGCGGAGCTGCTCGTGGGAGTAGGTGAGGAGATCCTGCCCGGGGTCGAAGGAGACAAAGTCGCTCTTCTCCGCCACCCGCATGTTGAAGTCCGGGTCGGCCGTCGCCAGGTGCACGAAGGAGAGCTCCTCCGCCTCCTGCGAGGCGAAGGTCTCGGACGCGCCCCAGTCGAAGAAGGTCATCTGGGCCCCGGACTCCTCCGTGTACATGTAGGCGGTCGGGGTGCTAGCCCCCTCCACTACGAAGAAACGGGTGCGGATCCCGAGCTCCTGCATCCAGCGGTCATAATCGCTGCCCGGAAAGTCCCCGCCGACCGCGCTGATGAGGGTCGCGCTCCCGCCCAGCCGGGCAATGCCAGCGGCGATGTTCGCCGCCCCGCCACCGTAGTAAACCTGGTGGTCCAGGATGTAGGTGGACCCGTGTTTCTCCGGGAGCATCGGTATGCGAAATAGGTGGTCGACCGCCGTATGCCCGACGACGTGGATCATGCTTCCTGCACATCCTGCACTTTGAGGGGAACATCCCGCACTGCCTTGCCCACGACCGATTTGGCGATCCGCACGGCATGCTCCTTCGATTCTGCACGGAACACACGGATCTGGAGGAGCAGCCCCACGAGCGCGGTATCCGCCACGACGAGAGCGCAGCCCAGCTCCGTCTCGCACGAGGGGCAGGAGAGCATGCCCATCTCGATCTCGACGAATTTCGTCGCCGGATTCAGGCGCTTCCCCGCCTCGGCAATCGCGACGCTGATCGCATCGTCGAGCGATTTGACGTCTTTCACTAACCAGGCGGACTCCAGGGTCACCACATAGTCCGGCATCTCACCAGGCCTCCCGGTGCACGTGCTCCGCCAGCGGCATCCGTGGCGTGCTCGCCGGAGGCGCACGCGGTCTCCCCACGGCGAGCAGGGCGATCGGGCGGATGTGACGTGGCAGCTGCAGGATGTCCCGCACCTCCTCCTCGTCGAACGCCCCGGTCCAGCAGGCCCCCAGGCTCTCCGCGTGGGCGGCGAGCATCATGAACGTGCAGGCGATGGTGGCGTCCTGAACCGCGTAGAGGATCCCCCGCTCGCCATAACGGGACATCGAGCGGACGTAGTTGGCGCAGACCACAAAGACGGCCGGCGCCTCGGCAATGTGGGGCTGGTTCAGCGCCGCCGCCGACAGCTCCTCGCGGACCTCCGCATCCGTGATCACCACCACGTCCCAGCCCTCCAGGTTCCCCGCGCTCGGGGCGCGGCTTGCCGCCGCCAGGATGCTATCGACCTGGGCGGGGGCGAGGGACGCCGGGTGGAACTCCCGCACCGACGAGCGGGACTGCAGGAAGGCGAGAAACTCAGAGGAGTCCACGCTCATCCAGCACCTGCCATGCCGTCTGGGCGACCGTGGTCACTGCGGAGATGGACGGCGCCACCTTCTCGGCTGCCAGCCCGAACTGCCCGGACTCTGTGAGGCTGATCGCCTCGCTCAAGTGGTTGATCGCCTTCTGGAACTCGGCATTGCCGGTGCTGTTGTAGGCAAAATCGATCTCCGTGCGGATGGCGTCCATCAGGGAGATGAGCATCCGCCTCCCTCCTTCTTTCTCTTTAGTAGAGTAGGAGACGAGTGCGAGGAGCAGTTTGGATACAATCAACAGTTCGGACTTTGATCGCTCTGCAAAAGAGTAACTCCTGACCGCTTGCTCTGGATCCATACTCATACTTCCCGAGGCGGTATAAAAAATTGATCTGTGGCGTTCCGCCACCCGATTTATTTCCGTGCCTTCGTCTTGGCGCCGAGAACAGAGGACTTCGCCCGTACGATGTGCCGCCGCACCATCCGGCTGAGGCCGTCGGCTTCCTGGCCCCGTCCGCCTCTGCGGCCCCGGCCGCCTCGACCCCGCCGCGCTGGAGCCCGTCCGCCCCGTCCGCCTCTTCGCTCGTCCGCCTCGCTGGAGCGGGTCAGCTTCTTGAGGGCCGCACTCGACTTATAGCGCTGGTTCGGCCCGGGTTTCTTCGCTTCCGCCTCTTTCTGGCGCACGAGCCGGATCTGCCCGTGCACGCCCTTCACCTGGCACCAGTTGACTGATCCTGTCTTTCCCATAGCTAGAACTCTCTATATCATTGGATTCGGGCATAAATATACCTGTCGGGGAACCGGGGCACACCCGCCCTGCCGCTACTCCCCGAGCATCTGCCCGATCTTCCTCTTTAAAACCTCGCTCACCACCTTGCCGTCCACCCGCCCGCGGACCTCCTGCATCACGACGCCCATCAGGGGGCCGAGGCTCGCCCGCCCCTTCTCCCGCACGAAGGCGGAGCGCTCGGCGAGGATGGACTCGACGAGGGCCTCCAGCTCCGGGATGGAGAGGGGCGGGACCGACTGCTCGATCGCCGCATCCACGGACTGCCCCGCGGCAACGGCGGTCAGCACCAGCGGCACCGCCTCCTTGGCGACCCGACCCTCCTCCACGGCACGCAGGACCGCCAGGATCTGCGCATCGGCAAGGCACTCCGTGGAGACGCCAGATCGCCGCAGTTCCCGAAGCGTCCCGACCAGCGTGCGGCAGGCGAGAGCGGGGCGGCAGCCCTCAGCCACCGCCCGCTCGAAGAGGGGGAGCTGCTCGGAGAAGGCGATCTGCCGCGCCAGCGCCCGGTCGAGGCCGAGTTCGGCAGTAAACCGCTCCGCCCGCTCGGTGAGGAGCTCCGGCAGGGGGATGCTCCTCCAGAGGGTCTCGCTGATCGCGACGGGGAAGACGTCGGTCTCGGGATACATCCGGGCGGCGCCCGGCAGGGGGCGCATGTAGGCGGTGCTCCCGCCCTCGAGCATCCGGCGGGTCTCCTCGGGGACTCCCTCAAGCGCCATCGCCGCCCGCCGCTGCACCTGTCGTGCTGCACACGCCGCCCGCTCGGGGGTGCCGGCGACCAGCACGACGGCGTCCTGCGGCCCCGCCCTGCAGAATGCCGTGAACCGCGCCACCTCGTCTGCCGTGATCCCGAAGGCGGGCAGCTCGTCCGTGTGGAAGACTCCGCCGACGCCGCACTTCTTGGCGTAGTCCGACATCTCGCTCCCCAGCCTCCTTCCTGGCTGGATCTCCCGTCCGACGAGCCCGGCGAACCCCGGAAGGAGAACGGCGAGGATCGTCTTCGCCTTCTTCAGAATGGAGGACTTCGTAGCCTTGAAGAGGTCCGTGACATCGATCGCCTCCCCGCCCGTCCTGGCGCTCCGCTCCCGCAGTTCGTCCCGGATGGCGAGGAGCGCATGCTGCCGCTGCACCTCCCGCCGCACCATCTCGGCGATGAGGTCGAGTTCCTGGACCCCCTTGATCTCCACCCGTGCCCCGTCTCGGATGGAGATGTTGACGTCCTGGCGGATGGTCCCGATGCCGCGCTTCACCCTGCCGCTGGAGCGGAGCACCATGCCGATGTATTCCGCTGTCTCCTGCACCGCTTCGGGTGTGTGCAGGCAGGGCGAGGTGGTGATCTCGACGAGGGGTATTCCCAGGCGGTCGAGGGAGAAGATCTGATCGTCGATGCGCTGCGCTGCCTCCTCTTCGAGGCAGATCGTCTCGACGGTCCCCCCATTCGGGAGCAGCCCGCCCATGGCGACGAGCGCGGTGCGCTGGAACCCGCTCGTGTTCGAACCGTCGATGACCAGTTTGCGCATCGTATGCACCTGGGGGACCGGGGTCATGGAGAAGAGGCGGGCGATGGTGAGCGCGACGGCGAGCGCCTCGGGGTTCAGGGGCGCCGGCGGCTCCTCGTCCGCCTCGACAAGACAGGTCGTGTCGTACGCGTAGTAGTGGAAGCGGCGCATCACCATCATCTCCTCCTCTGCCGCCCGGTCGATCTCGCCCATCTCGCTCTCCGTGGCCCGCAGGTAGCGGCAGAACTCGCCGCTCCGTTCCCCCGCCTCACGGAGCGCCGTGGGGCAGCGGCAGAAGAGCTTCTGCTCCGTGTCGAGCTGCTGGTGGATCTCGATCCCCGCCTTCAGCCCCAGCCTCTCATAGTCCATCGCAGGAACACCTCGTTATCTCTCCGACGAGATCGGTCTGCAGGAGCCGCCGCACCGTCTCCGGATCCCGCTCCCGCGCCAGCACCCACATCAGCTTCACGAGCGCCGCCTCCGGGAGCATGTCCTCCCCCTCGGCGACGCCGAGCGCCAGCAGGTCCCGCCCGGTATCGTAGACGCGGTCGCAGACCCGCCCGTGGAGGCACTGGGAGGTCATGACGACCGTGGTCCCGCCGTCGATCAGCCGCTTTATGGGCTCGATCCAGCGGGTGCTCACGTGCCCGAGGCCGCTGCCGGCGAGCACGAGCCCCTCGTAGCCCTCGAAGCATGCCAGCACCGCTGCCGGCATGTCGGGGTAGAAGTAGAGCAGCCCGCACTTCTCCTCCAGCTCCGTTCGGAGCGCCGGTGCATGGGATCCCCGCCGCACCGCCTCCTCCCGCAGGCGGACCTGCAGCGACGGGTACTCCACCGTCCCGATGGGCGGGATGCCGATGCTGCGGAACGCGTCCCGTCGGGAGGTGTGCATCTTGCGCACCCGGGTCGCGCGGTGGATGGCGCAGACGTCGTCGCTCTCCGTCGCGTGCATCACCACCGCCACCTCGCCCAGGTCGCCGACGGCGGTTGCGGCACTGCAGAGGGCGTTCATGACGTTGTCGCTGCTCGGGCGGTCGGCGGACCGCTGCGAACCCACGAAGACGATCGGCACCGGCGACCGCACCATGAAGGAGACGGCCGCCGCCGTATAGGCCATGGTGTCTGTGCCGTGGGTGACGATCACGCCGGCCGCACCCCGGTCGATCTCCTCGAAGATGGTGCGGGCCAGGGCCTGCCAGATGGCGGGAGTCATGTTCTCCGAGAGGATGGTGCTCACCTGACGGGTACGGTAGCGGGCGATATCGGCCAGGCCGGGGATGGCCCGCAGGATGTCGTCCGCATCGAACTGGCTGGTGACCGCCCCCGTGCGGTAGTCCACGCGACTCGCGATCGTGCCGCCGGTGGAGACGATCGAGAGCTCGGGGAGCGATGGATCCTGGACCACCGCGGGCGGCACTGCTCTCGCCGGGCGGGGGCGCTCCAGGAAGGTGCAGCGGTCCCCCGGAACGCCGATGTTGTAGCCGCTGCCGAGCTTGATCACCACCATCCCGTCCCGCTCCGTGATGTAGGTGCCATCGAGCAGCCGCCCGCCGTGGGCGCACTGGAGCCGGTCGCCCGGCTGGAACGAGGCCGTCACGAGACCAGCCTCCGGGCCTCTTCAAGCATCCCCTCCACCGCACGGCTGCTCTGCTCCTTAAGGGCTTCCAGGTGCCGGCGGTCGGCGGCGAGCAGTTCCCGCCGCCCCACCAGCGCCGCCGACACCGCAGCGGGTGCCGGCCCCCCGGGGGCCTTCCGTGCAGCGACGACCGACCGGACGTCGAGTGCCTCGCGGATACGCCCTCCCGTCAGCCCCCGCTCCGCGAGGGAGATCCCCGCAACCTCCTTTGCTGCCTTCTCCAGCTCCGCCTCGTTCAGGCGACCGCGGCGGACCGCCCTCCCCACGATCGTGTGCGCGGTGCGGAAGGGGAGATCGAACTCCCGCACCAGCCGGTCGGCGAGCTCGGTTGCCGTGGAGAACCCGCTCTCCGCCGCCGCCTCCATCCGAACGGTATCGAAGCGGGCGGTGCCGAGCATCCCCGCGAGGAGCGGGAGGCTCGCCCGCGCCGTGCCGACGCCCTCCCAGAGGCGGGGGTTGAGCTCCTGCAGGTCGCGGTTGTAGCTCATGGGCAGCGCCTTTACGAGGGCAAGCCCCGCGGTCAGGTCGCCCACGACCGTCGCCGTCTTGCCGCGCAGGATCTCCGCCGTATCCGGGTTCTTCTTCTGGGGCATGATGGAGCTGGAGGAGCAGTAGGGATCGTCGAGTTCCACAAATCCGATCAGGGGGGAGGACCAGAGGATCAGCTCCTCGGCAAGCCGGCTCGCGTTCGTCATCAGGATGGCGAGCGCGGAGAGCGCCTCCAGGGCGAAGTCGCGGGTGGAAACCGCGTCCATGGAGTTCTCGACGATACCCGAGAAACCCAGGCTCTCCGCCGTGAACGCACGATCGATCGCATACCCCGTGGATGCGAAGGCGGCCGCCCCGAGCGGGGAGCGGTTCACGCGGCCATAGGCGCCGCGCAGGCGCTCGAAGTCGCGGGAGAACGCCTGCTCATACGCCAGCAGGTGATGCGCGAGCGTGGTCGGCTGGGCAACCTGGAGGTGGGTGAATCCCGGCATGACCGTATCGATGTGCCCGCCCGCGAGGGAGAGGAGCGTCTCGCGGAGCTCGAGCAGGCCTCCCATGAGGGCGATGAGTTCCTCCCGCAGGCGGAGGCGGATGCAGGTGGCCACCTCGTCATTCCTCGAGCGCCCGATCTGGAGCCTTCCACCGGCGTCCGCCCCCGCATGCTCGATCAGGTAGGCCTCGATCCCCGCGTGCACGTCCTCGTACCGCGGATCGAAGATCTCCGCGGGAAGCCCGTCCCCGTACATCTCCAATAGCAGGCGGAGCAGGGGGACTGCCGTCTCATCGGCGATGATCCCCTGCCGGCGCAGCATGAGCAGATGGGCGATGTCCACCAGTACGTCTGCTCTCCCTATCCAGCGATCGGCCGGCATGGAGGAGAGGTACTCCGTGATCGCGTCGGAACGCTCCCCGGCGAGCCTACCAGCGCGGATCTGATCCTGTCGCATCCTCTTGTACAACCCCTTTTCGTAGTATTAAAGGCTGCAGGATGAGATTAATGCCACGCCTTTCGGGCGGCGAGCTCGATCGCCCGCACCATGCTCTCCCGCGGCACGATGGTCGCAACGGGGATCCGCACCAGGTGCTCGATGGTGCCGCTCACGATGGGAGCGCAGACGATCCCGATGGCTCCCTCCCGCTCGGCCCGCACCGCGGCCACGATCGCGTCCTCCACCGTCTGGACCGGGTACTCCCGCACCCGGATCCGCCTCCCATCGACCTCGGCCATGCGGTCCACGATGCCCTCCAGCACCGGGCGTGCCGCAATGACGCCGATGAACTCCTCCTCGCTGGCGCGGTAGAACTGCCGGAGCGCCCGGCTGATCGCCCGCAGGGTGGAGAGGTTCGGGGACCGCTTCCCGTGCAGGATCTTGTAGAGGGAGCTCTGGGCGATGCCGCTCCTCTCTGCCAGCTCCCGCACGCTGATGCGGAGTTCGTGCTTGAGGATGTCGTTTAACGTGGCGATGAACTGCTCGTCCGACTCCAGGGCCGCGCGGGTGAGGCGGTCGATGGGATCGAGTTGTACCATGGTATGGGTACTTCTAGGTCAAAGAACGGGATAAAATTTTACATGTGTCCATCCGCAAGAGCGGTGGAATTCCCGCTGCCTTCTACAATTATAAAAAAATGCTATCCAATTGTATAATAATACCCTATATAATATACATTTAGATAATAAAAAGAGCCAGAAGCGTAATCATTATTATCTATCCTTGCCCAATATACACCGGTAATTCAAGGAGATTCATATGAAAAAGATACTGTTGGTTCTCGGCGTGCTTATCGTTGCCGCTGCCCTGACCCTGATGGCGGGGTGCATATCCCCCCCGACTTCGGACGTTAAGGAGATCCGCATCGGCTACCAGCCCAGCACCCACCAGATGGCCCACATCACCGCCATGGAGAAGGGATGGTGGAAGGAGGATCTCTCCCGGTTCGGCGTCGAGACGGTGACGGACTACCAGTTCCCCTCGGGACCTCCCGAGATGACGGCGATGCAGGCGGGACAGATCGATGTCGCTTACACCGGTTCCGCACCCCTGCTGACGGCGATCAGCACCGGCCTGGATGCCAAGATCGTCGCTGCGGTCCAGACGCAGGGCTCGGATCTCGTGTTGCGGAACGAGATCGCCTACTCGTCCCCGGCTGATCTCAAGGGCCTCTCCATCGGAACGTTTCCGCCCGGCTCGATACAGGATACCATCCTGCGGAACTGGCTGAAGGCGAACGGTCTTGAGCCCGACCGCGACGTGGCGATCAAGGCCATGGCACCCGGTGACGCGGTGACCGCCATCACCGCTGGCCAGATCGACGGCGTATTCCTGCCTCATCCGTCTCCATCGATCATCGCTGCCGAGGGGAAGGGGCGGACCGTTGTCATGTCCGGCGAGATGGAACCGAACCATGCCTGCTGCGTCCTCGCGGTATCCGGAAAACTGATCCGCGAGCATCCCGAGATCGTCGAGCAGCTCGTGCGAACCCACATTCGGGCAACGCAGTATAATGCCGAGCACCCGGACGAGGCCGCATCGATCTATGCAGCCAAGACGGATGCCAAGTACGATCAGGTCGTCCAATCGATCGACGAATGGGATGGTTCGTGGATCGCGGACCCGAACATCATCGTAGATTCGGTCACGGATTTCGCCCAGATCCAGTACAACCTCGGCTACATCAAGAAACCCCTGACCCAGGACGAGATCTTCGACCTGAGCTTCTATGAGAAGGCCAGGGCATAGAACCTCCCTTCATATTCTTTCAGGACAGACACGTACAGCAGATGAACCATCTACATTTTCGTTCGCGCAGTATGGAGAGCGTCACCGCTATCGGGTTACACCATGCCGGGATGGAACCTTCGTAAAAACGGATGGTGGCTTGCGCTCGGCTCCATCGCTGTCGCACTGGGGCTCTGGCAGATCGTTGCCGCCTACATCGTGCGGGATCCCTTCGTCCTCCCCAGCTTCTCCGCCGTCGCCCTGGCGCTCATCGACCTGACGGTGCGGGGGCCGCTGCTGACAGACCTCTATATCAGCATCTACCACTTCGCGATCGGTCTTGTTGCCGCGCTCCTCATCGGCGTGCCGATAGGCATCCTGATGGGATGGTTCAAGGAGATCGATACGGCCGTCAATCCGTTGATCGAGGTGCTCCGCCCCATCCCGCCACTCGCCTGGATCCCGTTCGCCATCGTCTGGTTCGGGCTCACGCACCAGTCCGCCGGGTTCGTGATCTTCATCGGCGCGGTCTTCCCGATCCTGATCAACACCTACACCGGATTCCGCAACGTCCCGAAGGTCTTTGTGGAGGCGGGGAGGATGCTGGGGTGCACCAGGAACCTCGCCCTGATCCGCTACATCGCATTGCCGGCCTCGGTGCCGTCCATCGCAGCAGGCATCCGCATCGGCACCGGCGTCGGCTGGATGTGCCTGGTGGCCGCCGAGCTCTTCGGGGTCAGCAACTACGGTCTCGGGAAGAACATGTGGCACTACTACTACCTGCACCAGATGGACAACGTCGTCGTGTACATGGTGGTGCTCGGGGTGCTCGGGCTCCTGATCGACATGGTGTTCCGGTTCTACGTGGACAGGCGCCTCCTGCGCTGGCGCGAGGGGGAGGTGCTCTGAATGGGTGCTGTAACACTCCGGGGGGTCTCCAAGACCTTCGGGAAGGAGAGCGGTGCGCCCCTGGCTGCGCTGAAGGATGTCGACCTGGAGATCCGGGACAAGGAGTTCGTCTGCCTGCTCGGGCCTTCCGGCTGCGGCAAGACGACCCTGCTTCGGATTCTCGCGGGGCTGGAGGTGGCGACGAGCGGGGAGGTGCTGCTCGACGGCACGCCGATACGCGAGCCGAATCCGAAGGTGGGGATGGTCTTCCAGGAGTATTCGCTCTTTCCCTGGCGCACGGTCCTGGACAACATCGCCTTCGGGCCGGAGATGCGCGGGGTTTCGCGAAGCGAACGCATCCCGCTCGCGGAGCGGTATCTCGAGCTCGTCGGACTGGAGCAGTTCCGGGACAGCTACCCCTCCGAGCTCTCGGGGGGCATGCGGCAGCGCATCGCGATCGCCCGGGCCCTCGCGAATGAGCCGGAGGTGCTGCTCATGGACGAGCCCTTCGGGGCCCTGGACGCCCAGACCCGGAACCGCATGCAGAAGGAGCTCCTGCAGATCCACGAGAAGATGCAGAAGACGATCGTCTTTGTGACGCACAGTGTGGACGAAGCGGTGTTTCTGGCCGACCGGATCGTCGTGCTGACGAAGCGCCCGGGGAGCGTGAAGGAGATCGTGAACGTGATCCACTGCCGTCCGCGTGACCGCACGTGCACAGAGTTCTCCAACACCCGGAAGTACGTGCTCGACCTGATCACCGAAGAATCGACAGCAATCCAGTAAGTTTTATTAGAGCAGGTATCCATTTTATAAAGAATATCACGGAGCGACAGAGCGATGGTACGAAAACCAGGAAGAATGTACAGGAATATCAACAAGAAGGCGTATACGCGGCGGGAGTATATGGGAGGCGTGCCGGGCAACAAGATCGTGACCTTCGACTTAGGAAACCTCTCGGAGGAGTTTCCAGTAGAGATCTCCCTCGCCGTGATCGAGCAGTGCCAGATCCGGCATTCAGCCCTGGAGGCGGCCCGCGTCTCCATCAACCGCAAGCTGCAGTCCAACGTGGGCAGGATGAACTTCCGCCTGAAGATCCGCACCCATCCCCATCATGTGCTGCGGGAGAACAAGCAGGCGACCGGCGCCGGGGCCGACCGTGTCTCGGAGGGGATGCGCCTCGCCTTCGGAAAGCCGGTGGGGACCGCCGCCCGCGTCCAGGCCGGGCAGAAGGTCATCTCGGTCTTCACCACGCCCCAGTTCGTGGAGAAGGCAAAGGACGCCCTCCGCCACGGCGGCTACAAGCTCCCCTCGCCGAGCCGCATCACGATCACGGAGCAGGCGGCAGCCTGACCCGCAATACCTTTTTACGACCGAGATCGCCCCACGTTCAGTTTCACAAACCCCATTCGCCCGTCTGCCTTCCCACGATGACCTTCTGGCCAGAGTTGGCTTCTGGATCTCGATGTATCGATGGGCCCTCGCCGTGGGCGAGGAGCAGGTATGCCGGCCAAACGCTGATACAGCACAGGAAGGTACTTTTGAGAGTGGATAGACTGCGAGTTGATCTACCCCTTGCACTGAGAAGACTTTGGGGGCATCCGCGGCATCTGCATCGCCATCCAGGGCTCGAATAGCTCGAACGGATCCCTTCGCCGCTTCTCTTTCCGCTGCTCTCCCTATCCAGGACTATCGCACTAAATGGGGGGGGGAGGGTGTTCTTAAGTGTGGAGGGAGCGCACCCCCTCCCCGCCGGTATGATACTCAGGAGGGCATGCACGATCCATCCCCCGACAGCTCCCACCCCGAAAGTAGCGATATCCTTGATGGAAGGATTCATGCGTGTCCTTAACCCATGCACCCCTGCCGATGGTGCGATAGTCCTGTTCCCGGATGCTGTACCGGATACCAGCATCTCCACAAGGGCAATGATAGCGCGATTCGAATTCGGTTGGATAGAATTACGGTACCCTCCAGGGGAGGTGGATCGGAGAGACACTATGGCCCCATCCCTGCCATTGCGATAGCCTCGAAGGGAGGATTCGGGATGTTCCATGCCCCCGCCCTCGTGTTCGATAAACCCAGATTCAGGATGCGGAAGTGATACACCTTCCGCCTATTCTGTAGGAGTGGTCCGGTTCAATCGTGCCCGACGGCTCATCCGAATCCTTCTCATATTGGACAACATGCTTCTCCTTCCCCTACTCGCCCACCTCACGGGAATTCGTGCATCCCCAGATAGAGAGGCAGCAGTGAGCGCGGTTCTCCTGTATCGCGTGATATTCTATAGCTATCGAGGAAGAACGCAGGTGCTGTGCCGCTACCGGATCCTGCCGGCTATCCGAAAGATGCCATCCGATAGTGCTCCGATGCAGGCTCAATCCTTCGCGGGATAGCCCCTCCGCTCCTGCCGCCGACCCGCGACGCGGGCTCTCGCCGTAGACAGGG
This sequence comes from Methanomicrobiales archaeon, assembly GCA_034679905.1. GTDB lineage: Archaea > Halobacteriota > Methanomicrobia > Methanomicrobiales > JACTUA01 > JASEFH01. Next base: position 18,372 of record JAXDAH010000030.1, read on the forward strand.
CCGGGCGGACAGCGTTCCCTCGAGGATACCGGGAACGGTCTCAGATTCACCGCGTTCTCCGTCTTCCGGAACTGCTCGATCGCCTGCTTTTTATAGCCATGCGTTTTCTACATAGCTGAATGCAGAATACCCCGGATACAACGCTCTTCGAAGCCGTCGCCGCAGCGACCTGCCGCGCCCTGCAGGAGGCGGAGGTGCACCTGCCCGCCGACGTCCTCCGTGCCCTGCGCCGGACAGAAGAGCGGGAACCGAACCCCATCGCACGATCCGAACTCCAGAACATCTTAAGAAACGTGGAGCTGGCGGAGAAGTTGCAGCTGCCCCTCTGCCAGGACACCGGCGTGCCGGTCCTGTATGTCGCCCTGCCGCCCGATATCCCCCTTACGGATCGTCTCTTCGCCGCCCTTGGCGAGGGCGTGCGGCGCGCCACTGAGATGGTGCCGCTCCGCCCCAACGTGGTGGATCCCCTCACGCGGGAGAACCGGGGGGACAACACCGGTCGCGGCATGCCGTCGGTGCACATCCATCCAGGCGCCCGGTTCACGATCACGGCCCTGCCCAAGGGGGCGGGTTCCGAGAATGTCTCGCGGATCGGGATGCTCCTCCCCTCGGAGCGGGACGGGATCGAGCGGTTCGTCGTGGAGACGGTGCTCCGCGCCGGCGGCCGGCCCTGCCCGCCGCTGGTGCTCGGCATCGGGATCGGCGGCACCTTCGACGGCGCCGCAACGCTGGCGAAGGAGGCCCTGCTCTCCCCGATCGACACGATGACCGACCTCGAGCAGCGCCTCTGCGACGCCGTCAACGCCCTCGGGATCGGTCCCATGGGGCTCGGGGGGGAGACCACCGCCCTGGCAGTGAAGGTGCGGCAGGCGGACTGCCACACCGCATCCCTCCCGTTAGCCGTCAACGTCCAGTGCTGGGCCTGCCGCCGGGCGACGGTGGAGGTGCAGCGGTGAGAGACCTCACAACCCCGCTCGGGGACGAAGTGCTGGAACTGCGGGCCGGCGATCGGGTCGCCTTCTCCGGGATCGTGTATACCGCGCGGGACGAGGCGCACCGGCGGATGCTGGAGCAGGGGATACCGTTCGATCCGCGGGGAGCCGCCGTTTACCACTGCGGCCCGCTCATCCGGGAGGACAGGGTGCTCGCCGCCGGCCCGACCACCTCGGCCCGGATGAACGCCCTTACCGGCTTCCTGATTGATCGGGGGGTGCGGGCTCTGATCGGGAAAGGGGGCATGGGTAGCGAGGTGGTGGAACAGCTCCGGGGGCGGGGCGTCTACCTGGCCTTCAGCGGAGGCTGCGCCGTGCTTGCCGCCTCCCGCATGACGCTGGAAGGGGTGTACTGGGAAGACCTCGGGATGGCGGAGGCGATCTGGATCCTCAGGCTCGACCGTCTCCCCCTCGTCGTAGGGATCGATGCCCACGGGACGGACCTCTTCGCCTCGGTGATGGAGAGGGCAAAGGGGTGTGCGAGGCTCTAGGCGATGGATTGTCTGCCCAACAGCTGCCATGCCGCATCGGGAGAAATGGCATCCGAACAACAGGTATACCTTTTTTTCTCCGGCGGTTCAACCTTATGGGAAAGGATAAGACGGCATGCGACTGGTCATAGACGAGAAACGATGCAAAGGCTGCAACCTCTGCACCCTGGTCTGCCCCTATAAGATATTCCAGCCCGGGCACACACAGAACGAGCGGGGAATCGTCCAGCCGACCCTGGATCGGCCCGAACGCTGCCCCAACTGCCGCCTCCAGCACCTCTACGGGAGGGTGCTCTGCGGCTATTGCCAGAAGATCTGCCCGGATCAGGCGATCCGCTGGGAGGAGGATACACCCCTGGCCCGCGAGAAGGTCGTGGTCGAGGCATGACCCGCACCGAGTTCATGCAGGGGAACGTGGCCTGTGCCGAGGGGGCGCTTGCGGCCGGCTGCCGCTTTTTCGGCGGCTACCCGATCACCCCGTCGACCGAGATCGCCGAGCACATGGCCGCACGCCTCCCCAAGCGGCAGGGCATCTTCATCCAGATGGAGGACGAGCTCGCCAGCATCGCCGCCGTCATCGGCGCCTCCTGGACCGGGGTGCGGGCGATGACCGCGACGAGCGGACCGGGGTTCTCCCTGATGATGGAGAACATCGGTTATGCCGCCATGACCGAGACACCCTGCGTCATCGTCAACGTCCAGCGGGGGGGCCCGAGCACCGGCCAGCCCACTCTCGCCGCCCAGGGGGACATGCTCCAGTGCCGCTTCGGCTCCCACGGGGACTACAGCATCATCGCCCTCTCGCCAGCGAGCGTGCAGGAGATGTTCGAACTCACGGCAAAGGCCTTCAACCTGGCGGACACCTACCGCGTGCCGGTGTTTCTCATGGCAGACGAGATCGTCGGGCACATGCGGGAGCAGATCGTCATCCCCGATCGCGTGGAGATCGCGGAGCGGAGACCGCTAGAAAAAGGTGCGCTGCCCTTCCGGGGGGGAACGGAAGGCATCCCCGGGTTCCCCGCCTTCGGGCAGGGGCATGCGGTCCACGTCACCGGCCTGACGCATGACGAGAAGGGCTATCCCCGCACCAACCATCCAAAGATCCACGAAGAGCTCGTCACCCGGCTGGTGCGGAAGGTGGAGAACGCCCGGCGGCAGATCGCCGACTATGACGTGGTCAACCCGGACGCCGAGATCGTCTTCGTCTCCTACGGCGCCCCGGCGCGGACCGTGCAGCAGGTGCTGCACGACGCCGGAGACGGCGGTATCGGCCACCTGCGGTTGAAGACGGTCTGGCCTTTCCCGGAGTTCGCCCTGCGGGAGTTCAAGAACGCCCGCTCGTTCCTCGTGCCCGAGATGAACCTCGGGCAGATGTCCCGCGAGATCGAGCGGCACGTGGATCAGACGGTCGTCTCCCTCCCGAAGATCGGTGGGGAGCTACACACGCCGGGGGATCTCGTCCGGGCGGTGGAGGGAGCCCGATGACCTTCCTGGACTGGTACCGCGAGGACCGCCTGCCCCACATCTACTGCGCCGGGTGCGGCAACGGCACCGTGATCAACTGCACGCTGGACGCGGTCGAGTCGATGGGATGGAGCCGGAAGGAGACGGTCTTCGTCTCCGGCATCGGCTGCTCGTCCCGGGCACCGGGCTACATCAAGACCGACGGGCTCCACACCACCCACGGGCGGGCGCTGGCCTTCGCGACCGGGGTGAAACTGGCCAATCCCGCGCTCCAGGTGGTGGTCTTCACGGGCGACGGGGACCTCGCGGCGATCGGCGGCAACCACTTCATCCATGCCTGCCGCCGCAACGTGGATATGACTGTCGTCTGCATGAACAACTTCATCTACGGCATGACGGGAGGGCAGGGGAGCCCCACCACTCCGCGGAGCGCCCTCTCGTCCACCACGCCCTACGGGGCGGAGGAGGAGCCCTTCGATCTCTCCTCGCTCGCGGTGGCGGCCGGCGCCAACTACGTGGCGCGCTGGACATCTTACCATGTGAAGGAGCTGACCCGGGCGATCCATACAGGCCTGGATACGCCCGGCTTCTCCTTTATCGAGGCGCTCGTGCAGTGCCCGACCGGATACGGCCGCAGGAACCGTCTCCGCGAGGCAACGGACATGGTAGAGTACCTGAAGACGCATTCCATCCTGCTCCAGAAGAAGCAACGGATGGAGCGGGAGGGGCAGGAAGTCCCTCCCGGAATGATCCCGATGGGCGAGTTCGTGCGGCGGAGCCGCCCGGTGCTGGGGGTGAAGCGATGAGGCGCGAGGTGCGGTTCTCCGGCTTCGGCGGCCAGGGCATCATCCTCGCCGCCGTGATCCTGGGGCGGGCAGCCGCCCTGCACGACAACAAGCACGCCGTCCAGACGCAGGTCTACGGGCCCGAAGCCCGCGGAGGGGCATCGATGAGCGCGGTCGTCATCGACGACGAGCCGATCCTCTACCCCGAGGTGACGGCGCCGGACATCTTCGTGATCATGTCGGAGGAGGGATTCGAACGCTACGGCGCCGACGCCCCGCGGGACGCGGTCATGGTCCTCGACTCCGACATGGTGCGCTCCCGTCCCGACTGCCGCTGGTATGCGGTGCCCGCGACGTCGGAGGCGAAGAACGCGTTGAAGCGGGTGATTGTCGCCAACATTGTCATGCTCGGGGCGCTGGTCGCCGCGACCGGAGTCGTCAGCGAGACGGCGATCGAGAAGGCGGTGCTGGACAGCGTGCCGAAGGGGACCGAGAGCCTGAACCTGCAGGCGCTGAAGCGGGGATTTGAGCTGGTGCGGGAAGGAGAGAGAAGTGCATGAAACTGATGGAGCACGAAGCAAAAGAGATCTTCAGGACATTTGGCATTCCCGTCCCGAAAGGGTTCCTGGTGCGGAGCCCGGACGAGGTCGGGGAGTACCTGGACGCCATCGGATCTCCAATGGTCCTCAAGGCGCAGGTGGAGGTGGCCGGCAGGGGGAAGGCCGGCGGCATCCTGATGGCAGAGCGCGTAAACGCGGTCGAAACCGCTGCAGAACTCTTCTCGCGACAGATCAAGGGCCTGCCGGTCCGGACCGTCCTCATGGAGGAGCGGCTCCCGATCCAGCGGGAGTACTACCTCTCCATCACGATCGACCGCTCCACGCGGGAGGCGGCGATCCTCTTTGCGGACTCCGGCGGCGTGGAGATCGAGGCGGTGGCACAAGAGCGGCCCGACGCAGTGCGGAAGGTCTCCATATCGCTCCTGCTGACCGAGGTGCCGGCGTTCATGGTGCGCGAGCTCGTCGGCAGGACGGATCCCCGAATCGGGCCCGTCATCCAGCAGCTCTACCGGGTATTCCGCGCAAAGGATGCGCTGCTGGCGGAGATCAACCCCCTGGCGTCCACGCCGCAGGGCATGGTTGCGGCGGACGCCAAGATCATCGTGGACGACAATGCACTCTCCCGCCAGGGCATCCAGGTGAACCGCGATCTCTCCACCCGCGAGCGTGAAGCCGAGCGGCACGGGTTCTCCTACGTGGAGCTGGCCGGCACCATCGGCGTGATCGGAAACGGCGCCGGGCTCACCATGGCGACGCTCGACCTGATCCAGTACTTCCGGGGCGCGGCGGCCAACTTTCTGGACGTCGGCGGCGGCGCGGACCAGGAGCGCGTGATGCACGCGGTCCGGCTCGTCGCCTCGGATCCATCCGTCCGCGTGATCCTGGTGAACCTGCTCGGGGGAATCACCCGCTGCGACGAGGTGGCGCGGGGCATCGTCGAGGCAAAGGTGCCCCAGAAGATCATGGTGCGGCTGGCCGGCACGAACGAGGAGGAGGGCAGAGCTCTGCTCCGGGAGCACGGCTATACGATGTTCGAGACCATGGACCGGGCGGTGCACGCCGCGGTGGAGGCGTCCCGATGATCTACGGGGACCGCAACCGGGGCGTGATCGTGCAGGGCGCCACCGGCAAGCAGGGCGCCTTCCACATCCAGCTGATGAACGCCTACGCCCGGTCCGTAGGAGGGCGGGGCGTGGTCGCCGGCATCAGCCCAGGCAAGGGTGGCCAGGTGGTGCACGGCGTGCCCGTCTACGACAGCATCCGTGCCGCCCTGCGGGAGCACGACGCGCAGGCGAACGTCATCTTCGTGCCGGCGGCGGCAGCGGCCGATTCGATCCTGGAGTCGGCGTCGGCCGGTCTCGACCTCGCGGTCGTGATCACCGAGCACATCCCCGTGCACGACACCATGACGGCGATCGCCTACGCACGGCTGAAGGGCTGCACCGTGATCGGGCCGAACTGCCCCGGCCTCCTCTCGCCGGGCGAGTGCAAGCTCGGGATCATGCCGGTGCACCTCGCCTCGCGGGGGAACGTCGGCGTCATCTCGCGGAGCGGCACCCTGACCTACGAGATCGTCCATGAGCTGACCCGCGCCGGCATTGGGCAGAGCACGGTGGTGGGGATCGGCGGCGACCCGATTATCGGCCAGACATTCGCCGACGTGCTCCAGCGGTTCGAGGAGGACCGGGAGACCCAGGCCGTCGTCCTCATCGGCGAGGTCGGAGGGGCCCTGGAGGAGGAGGGCGTCGCCTCCACCCGCCTGCCGCTCACCGCCTACATCGCCGGGGTCTCCGCACCCCCCGAGAAGCGCATGGGGCACGCGGGTGCGATTGTGGAGGGGGGCGAGGGCGACGCCCGCTCCAAGATCCGCCGCCTGGAGAGGATGGGGGTGAGCGTCGCCTCCCGCCCCTCGGAGATCCCCGCGCTCGTCCGGGAGCTTCTATGACCGCGGAGCTGATGATGAACGCTGCGGCGCGGATCGCCGCGGAGATCGGGGCTCGGGCGATCGTCTCGTTCACCAAACCCTGCCCCTGTGTATCCGATGTCCCCATCATCTGGGCGCAGGAGCTCCAGCTCGATGTCTTAAAAGATCTCACCATGCAGGACATCCTGGAGGTCTGCGAGCACCACATGCTGGACGCCGCCATCCAGCTCTACCTCACCCGCCGCCTGGAGCACGGGATGGTCGTGGGTGTCTTCCCCTACGCGATCCTGCTCTACGACATCGGCGAGGGCAAGAACTTCATCAACGTCAAGGAGTTCGAGGATATCGTCCCGCGGGAGGTGATGTATGCAGCCCTCTCCCTGGCGATGGAGATCGCGCTCGAAGGGCGGGAGGGGAGGCCGATCGGGACGGCGTTCATCATCGGCGACGGAGATGCGATCTTCCGGCGGTCGCACCAGGCGATCCTCAACCCCTACGAGGGGCAGCCGGAGGGCGTGACGGACATCAAAAACCGCGAGAACTGGGAGAGCATCAAGGAGTTCGCCCAGCTCGACGGCATGTTCGTGGTGAACCGGGAGGGTTTCATCCTCTCCGCCGGGCGGTATCTCGACATCGTCCAGAAGAAGGTCAACCTGCCGGGCGGACTCGGCGGACGGCACCGCGCCACCGCCGCCATCACCGCCGATATCCCCGTCGTGGGCGTGACGGTATCGGAGAGCGGGGGCGTAGTGCGGGTGTTCCGCGACGGCGTCTGCAAGCTCTCCATACGGACCGACGTGCGGGTGAGGGGCTAGCGGAAGATTCTGGGGGCGCAGCATCAGCGTTTCGGACGATTGGCCCTCGTGCACGCCTTCACCGTTTCTATCATTTCCCGCACGTAATCCCGCAGCTCCTTCTGCATGGCGCTCCGGTCGTGGATGGTGGCCTCGACGATATCCACGATGACGCTGCCTACGATGACCGCGTCGACGCCCGCCGCGGCACAGGCATGGATATGCTCGGCCCGCGAGATGCCGAATCCCACCGCCAGGGGCAGTTCGGTCCGGGGACGAATGCGTCCGATCAGCTCCAGCGTATCGCCGGACAGCTGCTCCCGCCCGCCCGTCGTCCCGAGGCGGGACACCAGGTACACGAAGCCGCTCGCAGACGCCAGGATCCGCTCCAGGCGCTCGTCGTTCGTCGTGGGGGCGACGAGAAAGATCTGGCGTATCCCCTGGCATTGCGCCGTCTCAAGCACCTCCCCGCACTCCTCGAGCGGCATATCGACGATCAGGATACCGTCCACGCCGCTGGCGGCTGCTTCCCGATAGAACCTCTCCACGCCCCTCCGGTAGACGATATTGTAGTAGGTCAGAAGCACGATGGGTACACTCGAGCAGCCGCGGATCTCCCGAACGATATCCAGCGCCATGGCGAAATTCGTCCCGCTCTGGAGCGCCCGGATATCAGCCCTCTGGATGGTCGGCCCGTCCGCGACTGGATCGGAGAAGGGGATGCCCAGCTCCAGGATATCGGCACCGCCATCGATGACGCTCTTTGCCGCCTGGATGCACTGTCCCCGGTCCGGATCCCCGGCGACGAGGAAGGCGATGAATGCGGGGCGGTCCAGGCTTTTAAACATCCGGTCGATGCGGTTCACGTCCTACAGCCCCCGCATCCGCGCCACCTCGGCCACATCCTTGTCCCCGCGCCCGGACAGGTTGACGATCACGATGGCATCCCGAAAGTCGCCGGCCATCCTGCGCAGCCGGGCCACGGCGTGTGCGGACTCCAGGGCCGGGAGAATTCCCTCCGTTCTCGCCAGGAAATGGAACGCATCCAGGGCTTCCTGGTCCGTGGCGGAGACGAACTCGACTTTTCTCCCGTCCTTCCAGCAGCTCAGTTCTGGACCGACACCCGGGTAGTCCAGCCCGGCGGCGACGCTGTGGGTTGCGCTGATCTGCCCATCCGGATCCTGCAGGAGGTAGGAGAGCGCGCCGTGGAGAATCCCTTCCGTGCCCGCACAGAGAGTTGCGCCGTGCTCGCCGGTATCCCCGCATCTCCCACCCGCCTCGACGCCGATGAGCCGCACGCGCTCGCCGACGAAGGGGTGAAACATGCCGATGGCGTTGGATCCGCCTCCCACACAGGCCAGGATCGCATCCGGCAGCCTTCCCTCCTTCTGGAGCACCTGCTGCTTCGTCTCCTCGCCGATGACCGTCTGGAAGTCGCGGACCATCGTCGGGTAGGGGTGCGGACCGACTACGGAACCCAGGAGATAGTAGGTGTCCCGGGCATTCGCCACCCAGTCCCGCAACGCCTCGTTGACCGCATCCTTCAGGGTTCTCGTACCGGACGCGACGGGGATCACTTCCGCCCCCAAGAGCTGCATGCGGTAGACGTTCAATGCCTGTCTCTGCACGTCCGTCTCCCCCATGTAGACTTCGGCGGTGAGCCCCAGGGCGGCACAGGCGATCGCCGTCGCGACCCCGTGCTGGCCGGCGCCGGTCTCTGCAATCACCCGGCGTTTGCCCATGTACCGTGCCAGCAATGCCTGCCCGAGCGTGTTATTCAGCTTGTGGGCTCCACCGTGGAGAAGGTCCTCCCGCTTCAGGTACACCCTGCAGCCAAGTATTCGCGAGACGTTCGCGCAGTAGGTCAGGGGGGTTGGTCTGCCGGCGTACTCTGTCAGGTAGTGGCGGAGCTCGTCCCGGAACGCGGCATCGCCGCACGCACGAGCGTATGCATCCTCGAGCTCGAGGAGCGGCTCCATCAGGGTCTCCGGCACGTACTGGCCACCGAATCTGCCGAACCTTCCCTTCTTCGTCATCTATCTCTCCCTGGCCGCACGGACGAATGCCTGCACCTTTCTCCGGTTCTTGATCCCGGGCCGATCCTCCACGCCGGAGGCGACATCTACCGCATAAGGGCACACCAGCCCGATCGCCGCGCGGACATTCCCGGGCGTGAGGCCGCCCGCGAGGATGACCGGGCAGGTCGCTCGCTGGACCATCTCTCGGGCAAAGGAGGGATCGAATGCTGTCCCCCTCCCGCAGCTCTCGTCAACGACGAGGGCGTCGCAGTCTGCGGGGATAGCACCGCCCCTCTTCACCACCCGGAGCACCTTCACCGTCCGCCCCTCCGGGAACTCGAAGGCGTGGGTGATCTGGATTGCATCGGGGTCCAGGGCCAGTATCTCCTCCAGCTCCTGCCGGCTCTTCGTATGGGTCACGACCACCCTAGTGACGAAGGGGCCGAGCGAGGCGAAGATCGCCCGTGCCCGCTCCGGCGGCACGGAGCGGGGAGAGTCGCTGAACATGACAACCCCGATAGCATCCGCGCCCGCCTCCTCTGCACACCTGGCATCCTCCGCCGAGGTGATGCCGCATATTTTCACGCGCATACGAACTCCCGAAGAGTCTTCCCCGGACTATGGGACGCCATGATACTTGAGCCGATGAGAAAGGCGTCGCAGTACGGCTTCATCCGCCGGAGATCGCCGGCGGTACGGAATCCGCTCTCGGAGACGACGAGCCTGCCCTCCCTTCGAACCCTGGGGGAGAGGATGCGCGTGGTCTCGAGCCGGATCTCCAGGGTGCGCAGGTCCCGGTTGTTGATGCCGATGAGTGCCGTGGCCGTCTCCAGGGTCCGGTCCGCCTCCTCCTCGGTGTGCACCTCGACGAGCGGCTCCAGCCCGAGCCGGAAGGCGAGGTCCACGAAGTGCGGCAGCCTATCTCCCAGTAGCCCCGCGATCAGGAGCACCGCATCCGCCCGCATGGCAGCGGTCTCCCGCAGCTGCCGCTCGTCGATGATGAAATCCTTGCGCAGGACGGGAACGGGGACAGCGGTCCGGGCCCGCCGCAGGTGCTCCGGATCTCCCTGGAAGAAGAAAGGCTCCGTCAGGACGGAGAGCGCGATGCACCCGGAGGCGGCGAGTTCCCGCGCAATCCGCTCCACGTCTGCAGGCTGCCGAAGCGATCCGGCTGACGGGGAGGCGAATTTTATCTCCGCGATCACGGCCATCTTCCTCTGCATGGAGAATATCGCCTCTTTGAGGCTCCGGTGCGGCGAGACATGTCCGATCTCCCCAAAATCCGGCAGTCCCGCGATCCGGGCCTCCGTCCGTCCCACGATCTCGTCCAGCATCATGCGATCTCCTGCGTCCTGTCGATCAGCTGGTGCAGCTTGGCCAGGGCCGCCCCGGAGTCGACAGACTCCTCCGCCGAACGGATGCCGCACCCGATATCTCTCGCCCGCCCGCCCACGTAGATTGCCGCCCCGGCGTTGACGAGCACGATGTCCCGCGCCGCCCCCCGCTCCCCCTCCAGCACCTCGAGCAGGATGCGAGCGTTCTCCGCGGCACCGCCGCCCCGGATCTCCTCAACTCGCGCCTCCCGTATACCGTACCGGCCGCAGTGAATGGAGTAGTCGCGGATCGCCCCATGGTCGAGCTCCGATACCTTCGTCTCGCCCGCCGTCGTGATCTCGTCCAGTCCGCCGCCGTGGACGACCATGGCCCTCTGCACCCCGAGCAGGCGCAGGACCACGGCGATCCTGTGGACCAGGTCCGGATGGTACACCCCGAGCAGCTGCGCATCGGCCCCCGCGGGATTTACCAGGGGCCCCAGCAGGTTGAAGACCGTGCGGATGCCGATCTCCCGTCGTACCGGAGAGGCGTAGCGCATTGCCGGATGGTAGTCGGGCGCGAACAGAAATCCGATCCGGACGGCTTCGACGATCGCTTCCATCTGCCGGGGGGGCAGATCGATGCGGATTCCCAGCGCTTCCAGCACGTCCGCCGATCCGCAGCGGCTGCTGATGCTGCGGTTGCCGTGCTTCACGATAGGGACACCGCCACCGGCGGCGACAAAAGCGGCGGTGGTGCTGATATTGAAGGTATGGGAGTGATCGCCACCGGTGCCGCAAGTGTCCACGAGCACGCCGCTCACCTTCGGGCGGATCCGTACCGCATGCTCCCGAAGCACCCGCGCGAAGGCGGCGATCTCATGGCTCGTCTCGCCCTTCATCTGGAGCGCGGTCAGGAGGCTCGCCAGCTCCGCAGGCGTTGCCTCTCCCCGCATCACGGAGCGCATCGCCTCTTCCGCCTCGCCCTCCATGAGATCGTTCCGCTCGACGAGCCGGGAGATGACGGGAGCAAGCGTCATGGTCGCCCACCTCCATCGAGGAAATTCCGCACGATCGCGTCTCCCTCCTCCGAGAGGATGCTCTCCGGATGGAACTGGATCCCTTCGATCGGATACCGAAGATGGCGCACACCCATGACGTAGCCGTCGTCCGGGCTGATGGCGGTCACCAGGAGCGAATCGGGCAGCTCCTCCCGCCCTGCCACGAGGGAGTGGTACCGCGTGGCGGTGAAGGGGTTCTTCACTCCGGAGAAGATTCCGCAACCGTCATGGCGGATACTGCAGGTCTTGCCGTGCATGAGACGGGACGCCCGCGACACCTCTCCCCCGAAGGCATGGCAGATCGCCTGGTGACCCAGGCAGACCCCCAGCGTGGGGATGGACCGGCTCAGGCTGTCCAGAACGTCCAGGCAGACGCCGGCGTCCTCCGGCCGGCCGGGGCCGGGCGAGAGGATTATTCTGTCGCACTCGACCTTTCTCACCCGCTCGAATGGCGTATCGCTCGGAATCACGATCGGACGGGCTCCGAGTGCACCGACCTGCTGGTAGAGGTTGAAGGTGAAGCTGTCGTAGCAATCAATGATGAGCACCCTCAATCGGATCCCCTCGCCATATGGATCGCGTCCAGCATCCCCTGTGCCTTGTTCTCCGTCTCGCGCCACTCGTTCGCGGGAACGGAATCGGCCACGATCCCTGCACCGACCTGGATCCGGGCTCTCCCTTTATAGGCCAGGATCGTGCGGATCGCGATGGCGAACTCCAGGTTCCGGTCGAACCCCATATATCCTACGGCACCGGCATACAAACCCCGCCGACCTGGCTCCGCCTCCTCGATGATCTGCATGGCGCGGACCTTCGGCGCGCCGGAGACCGTTCCCGCAGGGAAACAGGCCTTCAGTGCGTCGATGGCATCGAGATTGTCCCGCAGGGTGCCGTGGACCGTGGAGACGATGTGCTGGACGTGGGAGAACTTTTCGATGCTCATGAAGTCGTCGACGCGAACGGACCCGAACTTGCAGACCCTGCCGAGGTCGTTCCTGGCCAGATCCACCAGCATCGTATGCTCCGCCCGCTCCTTCTCGTCGGACAGGAGCTCGTCGGAGAGCCGCCGGTCATCCACCTCGCTGCTGCCCCGTGGGCGGGTGCCGGCGATGGGGACGGTCGTCACCCTCCGTTTCTCCACCCGAACGAGCATCTCGGGGCTCGAACCGATCACCTTCAGCTCACCGAAGTCGAGGTAATACATGTACGGGCTTGGATTCAGCATGCGCAGCGTACGATAAACGGTAAACGGCTCCGCTTCCAGATCGCACTCCAATTGCCGCGAGAGGACGCACTGGAAGATGTCGCCGGCGCAGATATGCTCCTTCACGCGGTCGACGATCCGTTCGAACTCTGCCCGGGAGAGACTCGACGAGCACCGCAGGGGATCACCGCTAACGGATGGCTGCTGACCGGAGCACTCTGTTCCACCGCCCAGCGCCGCGAACTCCTCGCGGATGGAGAAGATCTTCGCTCTGCACGACTCGTACTCTGCAAGGTAGTCGGTATCGTATGCCAGGAGCGGGCTGCTGAATATGAACAGTCTCCTGTCCCTATGGTCGAAGACCACGCAGTCCCGCGTCAGCATGAACTGGGCGGTCGCCGAACCATCCCCGTCCCCGCCGCGCCGCAGTACCCGGCGGTAGAGGTCATACACGAGGTCATAGGCGAAGTATCCCACCAGACCGCCAAAGAACCGCGGCGCTTTGAGGTTGACGAAGTTGAACCGCTGCAGTATCGACCGCACCTGATCGATGGGGGTCTCTCCCCCGGGAGATTCTGCGATGGATACGAAGGGTTCGTTTCCGGCGAGGTCCACCGAGTCGGCGATCGTCACAACGAGCTCCGGGTTCAGTCCCAGGAAGGAGTATCGGGCAATCTTCGCGCTACCTTCCATGGACTCCAATAAGTATCCCCGATCCTGCTGGAGGCGGATACAGGCGTCGATAGGGGATACGGCAGGAAGGGGCACCTCGAGGCAGAGGGGTATCACCAGCGGCTTGGCCTGGTGTTCAACGGCTGCGAGGTACTCCTCCTCTTCCAGATTCAGCCGGATATCGCCATCTTGCGCGGTCTTAACCATGATCCCACCTGCCCGAGAATGCGTATTCCCATATCCGTCACGGAATCTACCAGGAACCGCAAACACCGGCTCTGTACGCCTCGTGCAGTCCCGGTCCCGGGAACGAATCGGAGTTACGACATAACTGGTATATGTTGAACATATTTATACGTTTTTGTATAATATTGTTTTAATCAGTATATATTTTGATGGACTCGCCGGGTACACCTGTTCCCCAGCATCTCTCTTCTATCGGTGATTTCGAGCTCTTGCCGTGGCCATTTCCGAAAAGCGCGCAGCGTCCCAGGCGTTTCGAGCTGAACGAAAACCGGATCACGACCGCTATAGGATGGGCGGACCCCCGACCAATTGCACTGTGGTGATGAAATTGACAGCCCCCTATGAGATGCATACGAAGTTCGAGTGGCCGTAGAAACCGTTATGCGGCCGCTAATTCTCACGAAGGATCAAAGGAAATGGTTAAATGATGTCCTCTCCTCTTTTATTATTGACATATTTCGGTTCATGAGGGATGCAATGGAAAGAAACATCCGCGTAGAGTCGATCGACCAGACACCTCTGGAGAAGAGAAGAATTGAGCTTGTGGAACGGAAGGGTATCGGTCACCCCGACAGCATCGCCGACGGTGTTGCGGAGTCCGTCAGCCGGGCGCTGAGCAAGGCGTACATCCAGGAGTGCGGCGGTGTGCTGCACCACAACACGGATCAGGGAGAGGTGATCGGCGGCGAGACCATCCCCGCATTCGGCGGGGGCAAGGTGATCCGCCCGATCTTCGTGCTCGTCATCGGTCGGGCGACCAAGTCGTTCAACGGCGTGGATATCCCGACGGACGCCATCGCCCTTCGTGCAGCTCGAGACTATCTCCGCACCACCCTCGCCAACCTCGATCTGGAGAGCGACGTGATCGTCGATGTCAGGATGGGAGTGGGTTCGACCGACCTCCGCGAGGTCTTCCGTACCTGTGGGGGGAAGGTCCCCCGCGCGAACGACACCTCGTTCGGGGTGGGTCATGCCCCGTTCAGCGAGACCGAGCTGATCGTGAAGAACGTCTCGGACTACATCGACGATTACCTGCGCCCGCGGTATCCGATATACGGGCACGACATGAAGTTCATGGGGCTTCGGGACGGCGACACCATCACCCTGACCGTGGCATGCGCGATGGTGGACCGCTTCTGCTCCGGCATCAAGGAGTATATCGAGATGCGGGATCTGCTGCAGGAGCACATCGAGAAGGTGTCCCGCAAGTATACGCGGAGGCAGGTAAACGTGCAGGTGAACACTGCCGACAACCTCAACGAGAAGAGCATCTTCTTAACCGTCACCGGCACCTCCGCTGAGATGGGAGACGACGGCTCCGTCGGGCGGGGAAACCGCTGCAATGGTCTCATCACCCCCAATCGCCCGATGAGCATGGAGGCGGTCAGCGGCAAGAACCCGATCAACCATATCGGGAAGATCTACAACCTGCTCGCGACGGACGTGGCCTCACAGTGCGTGCAGGGCGTGGACGGGATCGAGGAGATCTACGTTCGGTTCCTCTCCCAGATCGGTAATCCCATCGACCATCCCCTGACGGCGAGCGTCCAGGTGCTCCCCAAGCCGGGTGCGGATATCCGGGCCATGAACCTCGAGATCGAGGGCATCGTGGGCAACGCTCTCGACAACGTCAGCTGCATCACGGAGAAGGTAATTAGAGGTGAACTCAAGACCTTCTGATCGGGTGCGGCTGGCAATTCCCAACAAAGGGCGGATCGCCGAGCCGACGAGAACCCTGATCGAGCATAGCGGACTCCACGTGGTGGAGGGGAGCGAGCGGAGGCTGATCGCCCGCACGCGGGATGCGCGTGTGGAGATCCTCTTCGCACGCCCCATCGATATCCCCGGCTACGTGGCAACCGGCGTTGCGGATATGGGGATCACCGGACACGACATGGTGGTCGAGCGGCAGGCGGCGGTCGAGGAGATCCTGGATCTCCAGTTCGGCAGGGCGGATGTCGTCCTGGCAGTGCCGGACGCTTCCAGTATCACCGATGTGGAGCAACTGGGCGGTGCCCGGATCGCGACCGAGTTTCCCGTCATCACCGAGGATTTCTTCAAAAAGCACGGGCTCTCGGTCAGCATCGTATCGGTCGGAGGGGCCTGCGAGGCGGCCCCCCAGCTGGGGATCGCGGATGCGATCGTGGATCTGACCAGTTCGGGGAGCACCCTCCGCATGAACCGCCTCCACGTCCTTGCTGAAATCCTCGCCACCAGCACCCGCCTGATCGCAAATCCCGCCTCCCTCGTGGAGAAGGAGGAGAAGGTGAGCGAGATCTGCCTGGCCCTGGAGAGCGTCATCCGCGCCCGAGGGCAGCGCTACGTGATGATGAACGTCCACAGGGACGACCTTCCCGAGGTGGAGGCGGTGCTGCCGAGCCTCTCCGGGCCGACCGTGATGGAGGTGGCGGCGAGCGATAATCTGGTCGCCGTGCACGCGGTTGTGGGCGAGGAGCGGATCTACAGCCTGATCAACCAGCTCAAGCGTGCGGGGGCCAAGGATATCCTGGTGATACCCATCGAACGCATGGTGCGCTGACATGCCATTCACCGTCTTTCCAGCCGTGGACATCCTCGAGGGGCGGTGCGTCCAGCTCCGCCAGGGGGTGCGGGAGAGCCAGAGGGGCTATGGAGAACCGCTCCGCTGCGCCCACAAGTGGCTGAACGAAGGCGCGGAGGCCCTGCACGTGGTCAACCTGGATGGCGCCTTCGGAGAGTCGCGAGCCAACGCCGAGCTGATCCGCCTGCTCATCCAGGAGACGGAGGTCACCATCCAGCTGGGCGGCGGGATCCGATCGGTTGCCGATGCGGCGGCGTGGCTGGAGATAGGGGTTTCAAGGGTGATCCTGGGAACGCTGACGGTGCGGGAGCCCGAGTGCATCCAGGCTCTCGCCGCCGAGTTCGGCCCCGATCGGGTGATGGCCGGCGTCGATGTTCGCGGCGGTCAGCTCGTGGTGAACGGCTGGAGGGAGCCGGCGGGGGACTACCTCGTCTGGGCAAACCGTTTCGAGGAGCTGGGGGCCGGTTCTCTGCTCTTCACCAACGTGGATATCGAGGGGCTGGAGAAAGGGATCCAGCTGCCGCCGCTCGTCGCCCTGCTGGAGACCACGGCGCTGCCCGTGGTGGCCGCCGGCGGGATATCCAGCGCTGACGATGTGCGGGCGCTGCGGGATCTGGGCGCGAGCGGCGCCGTGCTGGGCTCTGCGCTGTACAGTGGGAAGATCCGGTTGAAAGATGCACTGGAGGCTGCCAGATGAGAAAAGGAACGATAAAGCGGAAGACGGGCGAGACCGATATCGAGGTGACCCTGGATCTGGACGGGGGCAAGACTTCGGTCCAGACCGGGCTGCCGTTCATGAACCACATGCTCACATCGATGAGCCGGCATGGCGGACTCTCGCTCACCGTGAAGGCGACGGGAGACCTGGAGGTGGACAGTCACCACCTGGTGGAGGATCTGGGAATCACCCTGGGAATGGCCATAAAGAAATCAGTCGGCGAGGGGAGAGGCATGCGGCGGTTTGCCCATGCGATCATCCCCATGGACGAGGCGCTCGCCCAGGTGGCGATCGACTGCGGCGGCAGGGGCTACCTGGTCTACCGAGGAGAGTTCGGGATGCCCCAGATCGGTGGCATTCCGCACGATCTCTTCGAGCACTTCTTCTACAGCTGCTGCATCCACGCGGGGCTGACGGCGCACATCGCCTTCAGCGGGAGCAACGACCACCACACCTGCGAGGCGATCTTCAAGGCCTTCGGCATTGCCCTTGCGGAGGCGACGGCGGTACTGCCGGGCCGATCCGGGATCCCGAGCACCAAGGGCGTACTCTGATGCACATCCCTACGTCTTTTTCTGGGCGGGACGACATCCCGTGGGATGAACTCCTCACACGCATGTACCCGTGAACAGGCTGAAGGCCAGAGAGGGTTGGTCGAAGCACGGTTACGGGCCGTCTGCCCATGCCATCGTTATAGAATGGCGGGAATGAGCTGCAGATCCTTCTTCCACTCTCGCTGGTGCGATGTGGTCTGGCATAATGCCGTATCGAGGATCTCCCCAGAACCAGGTCTATCGCTACTTTCGGGGTGGGGGTATGGGAGATAGGGGTGCGCCCCCTCCCTCATTCGCCTCTCAATCCTGTTGATGCAATATCCTGGAGATGAAATCTACGCGATCCCTTTCTCTTTAGAATCTCAATTATTATCCCAGAATACTATCGAACCTCTATACTCATGGGAAAATACCGACTCAATCCCGAATCCAGCTCCGATCCTGTGTTCCCAATACAGGTATGTATATGCATACCGTAGCCGGGGTATCGCACGCGGGGGTGGGGGCAGTGGGGGGAGGGGGACGCGTCCCCTACCCCCTTCGAAACGCCCTCCCCCCTTTTGTTGCGATAGGACCTGTAGAATCTTTGACCATGAATATGGAGATCCAGGTCCAACCGCCCATAACTGTGGTCGGGCTCGCTGTCGCTCTAGAGGCGGCAGGGAGAGCAAGGCAGCTCAGGGCACAGATTTTTCTGCAGAATGTCGGCCAGGAAGAGGCAGCCGGGAAGATGGACGACAACCGGAAGTAAGAGGAGAAAAAGGATGCTTACGCGGACTTGGCCGCGAGCTCGACATCCTCTTCCTTGATCGTCTTTCTGCCAGCGTGCTGAGCGAGACGGTTGGCCTCCTTCGTAAGGTTGGCGATGTATGCCTCGGCCTTCGTCACGAGGGCGGAAGCGGCATCGCTCCCGACCCTCTCAGCACCGTTCTTCTTCGCGATTCGTACAACCGCTGCAATAGGTAGATCTGCCATTTAACCACCTCAAAACAAGGTATATCAATTAGTATAAATATCTTTCGTCGTTTCCTCGATAATTTATGAGTATATCCCACTATAGAGCAAAGTATGGGCACGAGAACGGGGAAGGAACGTGATTTGTCGTTCAAAAATTCTAACCCCATTGCGTTATCGGTTTCGAATGTAATCTTCAATATGAGGATATTTATTTTTTAGACAGAGATGCTGCGAGCAATAGGGCGTTCCTGTAGTCTGGCGAGGCGCGCGAAGTATCGACAAAAATTTTATCGATATTTACCACGGGCGCACCGTGCCCCTTCCCCCCGCCGAGGAAGATGAGGGTGCGGAAGATGAGGTTCCCGCTGATACCGTCGGGGGCGATGATCAGGCCGCACTCCTCGATCGCATCCTCGATGAGGATCTCCCAGGGTTCCGCCTGCGCCAGGCGGGCGACAAGCTCGGCGTTCGCCAGACTTCGATCGACAGCGGGATGCCGCCCGGCATCCCCGTACCGCCCTCCCGCGAGGACGGCGACCCGCTCGGTCAGCCCGAACCTCCTGGCAATCTCCTTCCCCTTCTCGATCAGTTCGAGCTTGCTCGCGATGGTCCAGCCCTCGTCCACCCCGACGGGCGCCAGCAGGAACCGCTTTCCCGCTGCGGTCTCCAGCAGGGCGATGCGGGAGAGGTGATCGACACCGCATGCCTGTTTCAGCGCATGCAGTGTGGCGTTTGCGGGCAGAGTGCCGCGAACTGCCGCATGGATCCTCCCCTCGACCAGATCCAGCACGAGATCCTCCTCCGGGTTCTCGCTCCGGAACAGCGGGACCTCCTCGACGGCCTGAAAATCCTCCGGGCAGTAGCAGACCACGTCCACCCTGTCCAGCACCGACCGCACGCTGGACAGCACCTTCTCCGGTTCGGTGAGAACGCCGATTCCAATGATCATGGCAGAGCAGCACCCGGCTTGGTGAAGAGCCGCATGATTCCGTCCTTTTCCAGATCGAACACGGAGGTCGCTTTGCCGCGGTACTGGATCGTGAGGTTTCTGCTCCCGTCCACCCTGCCAATGGGGCGGGCGACGATGCCGACGCTAGCAAACCGCCTGCAGACCTCCTCCGCGTGCTCGTCCCGAGCGGTGAGCACGAAACCCATGCCGGGGTACATCCGCACCCAGTGTTCGAACGTAATCCCGTGCACGGCGAGATCCGGACGGGGGATCGCGTCGAGCTCGATTACGGCGCCCTTGTTGCTCACCTCGAGCAGCATGCCCAGAGTACCGAGGACGCCGGGGTTGCTGATGTCCTTGCCCGCCGTCAGCAGGTGCTCCTCCCCCAGCCTCTGGAGAAGCCCGATTTGCGCCCGCACCCGTTCGGGCGGCTTCATCGTCACGGAGTCCCAGTTGAGGGCGCAGGAGGGGTGAACCCTGCCCGCCAGATCGATGGCGGCAATCACCCGGTCGCCGTCACGGGCGGTGCTGCTGTAGACGATCGAGTCCAGCCGGGCCGAGCCCAGGATGGCCACATCGATGACGCTGTAGGGGGTGTCGGGGTGGAGGTGCCCCCCCACGATGGGGACGCCGAACTGAGCTGATGCATTCAGCATCCCCTGGGTGACCTTCTCCCGAATCCGCGTATCGGATGCCGAGAGGACATCCACCACCGCGATCGGTCTGCCGCCCATCGCGGCAATGTCGTGGATATTCACGAGAATGGAGCAGTAACCGGCCCAGACGGGATCGACCTCCATCAGCTGGCTCCAGATCCCGTCGGCTGCGAGAAGGAGAGCTTCGGATCCATGCTCGATTACAGCTGCGTCCTCCCCGAACGAGGCGATGACGTTGACGTTGGGGGAGTCGATCCGCAGCGACTGGATCATCTGGCCGATGGCATGTTTTCTCGTCACTCCGACGTACTCCCGCACCGCCTTTGCAACAGAATCTATGGAGCAGTGATCCACCAATATACCACCAAAGGTTAGTCCTTTAGGTAATCATCCTTCATTAGAGATAATTTATTTGATTACCGGCCAAACCTTGTATGTGGATTGGGCAGAAGAGTATCGGCCGCTTCAGCTGCAGGACGTCGT
>JAXDAH010000031.1:0-4790 GCA_034679905.1 Methanomicrobiales archaeon
CATTATGCCCCCATCTCCCGTTGGAGCCGCTCGAGGGCGGTGATCCGCTGTTCTACCGGAGGGTGCGTGGAGAACAGCGCGAGGATCGAAGATCCAGAATGCACGGGCACGATGAAGAATGCATTCATCCCCTCGACCTCCCGGAGATCCTTTGTCGGTACCCGTTCCATCATGCCGCTGATCTTCATCAGGGCCGTGGCGAGGTGGGAGGGTTGGCCCGTCAGGACCGCCGAGCCACGATCGGCAGACAGTTCGCGATACCGTGAAAGGGCGTTAATCAGCAGGTAACTGGCGAACCAGACCGCTGCTGCGAAGATCGGGATCAGCCACCAGGGACTGGCCTTTCCGCTTCCCCTGCTGCCCGCCCCGAAAAATATCCAGTTCCTGAAGATGATGAACGCGACAGTCGATAGAAAACTCGCCAGCGTGATCACCATGACGTCCCTGTTCCGCACATGGCTGAGCTCGTGGGCGATGACCGCTTCGAGCTCGTCCGGCTCGAGCATCCGGACCAGACTCCGCGTCACCCCGATAACCGAGTTGCGGGGATTCCTACCCGTGGCAAACGCATTGGGCACCGCACTGTCTACGAGGGCGAGCTTCGGCCTCGGCGTTCCGGTCAGCGCCGACAGGCGCGTCAGCATCTCGTAGAGGTGCGGCTCCTCCTGCTCCGAGACCACCCGGGCCCCCAGTGACAGGAGCACCAGACGATCGGACAGGAAATACTGGATGCCGAGCATCATGGCGACGATCGCCAGAATCACCAGAGACTCGATGCCGAGGTATGCCAGCACGGCAATGAAGATGAAATAGACCAGCGAGAGGAGTAGGAGCGTTCCGACCATTCGCAACTGCAATCCTCGATCAGAAGACCAACGTGCCATCGCGCTCATCCCGAAGCTGTTCCAATCCCTTCGCCAGCATGCGGATTGCGAACCCCGATGCATCAGCCGATATCGGCCGTGCGTCAGGTATCAAGCATATCGGCCCTGTATAATAAATAGTACGTACCTCGCCGGCGATGCGCCGGCGGGTCAACTGTACAGAGGGCGATGTACGGGAAAACGCAACACCCGGATGCGATACCATCGTGTTACCCTGGCCGCATCGATGCACAACGGCATCCCAATACCCATGAAACAGCACGCCGGCGTCCAGAGAAGAATGTGCGAAAGCCGCGGCTCGTGATACTTGAGAAGAGGAGAAAGCGTATACCGTATTGTAACAGGTCTGGCTAAACCCGCGCCCCCCGCTTCGGCGAACGGTTCCGTTTTTCGTGGGGATGCGCTTCCTCCCGCCACGCATGGACGGGCTCCGCGCTCCTAAGCTCCCGAATTGGCATGGAAAATAGCCTCGCGTAGGTAAAGATATGCTGGCAG
Source organism: Methanomicrobiales archaeon (assembly GCA_034679905.1). Classification (GTDB taxonomy): domain Archaea; phylum Halobacteriota; class Methanomicrobia; order Methanomicrobiales; family JACTUA01; genus JASEFH01. Next base: position 1,380 of record JAXDAH010000031.1, read on the forward strand.
AACGAGCACCCAGGCACAGAGGGTTAAAACTGCCCATGCGCCAGGTGTATGGTTTGCCGCTTTGAATTTTTCACGCAGGGTCAACTTCTTTTTGTCCACCGCTGCACCTGCATGCAGAGTCCTGGCATCTGCGTATATCGCGCAGATGCTCAGCAGGTACATCCCGATCGTTAACAGGGGAACGGTGAATATACCGAAAAGTCCGATCACGAGCAATACAAGAAGCAGATAATTTGTTCTATAGAGTTTGTGTTCTGATCTTTCAGGCTGCTGTGGCTCGATCTTCGATACGCGGGTGACAGTTGTGGACATGGCAAAACATAATTTATATCGTTTATTTATACATTGTGAATTTGAACAGGCTGCTATACACAGCTTGTTTTGACAGAATTCGATCGGTACGGTTCAAGCACCGACGGCATGGTGGGGATCTGCACCCCATCTCCAGGCGGGCAGGTTCTCCGTCTCTGCATCGGGTGATCCCCGGGGATAGGCCGGGGCATGGTCGCTGCTCCTCGACCGGGAAGGGAACTTGAGAATACAGCGCCTGCCTTGGCACACTCCAAATCAACCACCCTATCTCTGCTCGATAACTAAAAGAAGAAAGTTTATCCAGTTTCACTTCGCATATGTTGGGTTTATGAAATGCGATCACTGCGATCAGAAGGTATCGAAAAAAGGAAAGAAAGATCGGTGCAACATGCACCGCACCGAGTGCGATAAAGTGCCGCACTGCATGCGCTGGAACTAACCCTTTTTACTCCACCTATCGCCGACAGGTTCTATCGAGAAACCGCGCTCCTGATGTTCCTTTCTCGCCCCGCGACTCCGGACCCTATCGACGCAGTGTGCTCTGTCCGTAAGCCCGGAGAGTATGCAGCAGCCCCCTCGTCCCCGTCATCGCGGGGCTCAGCCGCGAGCGTCCGGTATACCGCAGTCCGGTGGTCGGTGCCGCATCCGAGATCGAATCGGCAGATAGGTCCGGTGTACATCCATCGATATCCTGCACGCATACGGATAGTCTACCGATCCGGCGATCCTGTCAGGGCAGCGGCTGGCAGGGAACCGGTATGCAAAATCCACCATCAGGGGTCCGTGCAGGCCCGCGGAACAGTATTGTGCAGTTGCCATGCATCGGACCGCATGTACACCTCTATACGGTCAGATAATAAGTTTCTATTTTGATATTTCCTGCTGGCATCTGTGTTTTCTCCGGCACCCCTCCGGGCATACTTTTTTGGATCCCGGGAGACCATTCCTATACTGCGTTCGAGACAGACTGAATCGGCATCCCCTCGATATTCTCAAATATACCATGAAATTGCACCGGCTGTCAACAGAGCCCTCACCCGGAGGAGCCCCACCCGATCCCTCGGCTAGAGCGCGGTCCATCTTCAACGTCCTCTTCATCACCGTCTTTTCAGCGATGATCGGGCTCGGCATCGTGATCCCGCTCCTCCCGTTCTACGCGGAGAGCCTGGGGGCGACCGGGTTCTGGATAGGCGCGATATTTTCGGGATTCTCCTTATCAAGGGCAATCGTCATGCCCATCGTGGGTTCCATCTCGGACCGGCGGGGGCGAAAATCCTTCATCCTCGCCGGCCTCCTGCTCTACACCCTCCTCTCGCTGGGCTATATCCTGGCCACCAGCGTCTACGCGCTCACGCTGGTGCGGCTCATCCACGGCATGGCGTCGGCGGCGGTCATCCCGGTCGCCATGGCCTATGTGGCCGATGCGGCTCCGAAGGGGGAGGAGGGGAAGTACATGGGCACCTTCTCCATATCCATGTTCCTCGGCATGGGATTCGGGCCCTTCATGGGCGGCATCATCAAGGACCTGGCCGGCATGGAGGCGGTCTTCCTCTCGATGGCGTTCTTCTCGACCGTCTCCCTGCTCGTCTGCCTGGTGTTCCTCCCGCAGTCCGCGCCATCCCTGCGGGTCCGCGTCCCGGTGATGGATACGATGCGCCACCCCCTGATGCGGGCGGTGATCATATTCCAGTTCATGAACTCCTTCGCCAACGGCACGTTCTGGGTCTTCCTTCCCATCGCGGCAGCCATGCTGCTCTTCCTGTCGCCCACCGAGATCGGGATCGCCATCTCCCTCTCCATCTTCACGACCGCCATCTTCCAGCGGGTCTTCGGGCGGGTCGCCGACCGCTACAACAAGAACGTCCTGGTGATCGCGGGTTCGGTCCTGGTGGCGGCAGCCCTGACCAGCATCCCCTTCCTCGCCGGATTCCCCGCTCTCCTGGCCGCCTCCATCCTGATCGGCCTCGGCAGCGCGATCGTGGTCCCCTCGGCGACCGCCATCACCACCATCATCGGCAGGGATATCGGCCAGGGATCCGCCATGGGCGCCTACAACACCGCTTCGAGTGCCGGCATGATCATCGCCCCCATCGTCTCCGGGCTGGTGATGGACCTCGCCGGCATCGTGAGCGTCTTCTTCTTCTCCGGGATAGTGAGCCTCATCTCCGTGCTCATCTTCTGGATCAACACGGAGAGAACCGGCACCCCCGCCAGCTCGGCCCATTAGGGAAATTCTTATCTCGCCCGCAGGCAGAGATCGGGCCATGGCCAGGGATACCGGCAGAGCAACCCGCCGCGAGGTGCAGGAGAGCGTTCTCCGCGGACGACTCCAGCTGCTCATCGGGGAACTCCGCGAGATGAAGCACCGCGAGCTGAGAATGCTGGACGAGATCGACGCGATCGTCGACGCCCTGATCCCGCTGGGGGGGAGTTCGGACCGGGATCAGGGCCGGCAGGTGTAGGGGCCAGCCACGCGAGAATAGGAGAGCCTTTGAAGGGGGAGAGAGGGTCGTTCACAACGCTGCGCGGGGCGTGACCATCCAGGTCGTGCTGCTGGAGTAGCTCCACCGCACGATATCCAGGTCGTCGCAGATCTCCGCCAGGATCCCCAGGTTCGTTCCCACCTCTTTGGGGGAGAGCCCCAGGTCGCTTGCGATGTACTTCGACTTGAAGAACCGCTTGTCCTTCTGAATGCCCGTATAGAGATAATTCAGAATCTTCTGCTGCGTCACATTGTAATTCTTCCAGATATTCTCGTGCATACCCATCCATCCATCACCCCTGGGTTTGCCTAAATACATACATACATATATACATATATAACCCTGTCGAAACGTTCCTGGAAGATGCGCACCCGATATAAAAGGAGAGCGGTCGAAAAGACCGCTCCCGCGAGGGCAGGGGAGGGCAGACACTCTCGGGGACAGCCAGGTTCCAGGAACCCGGCAGCGAATCTGTGGGTGGGCAGGAGCCGGTGATTTGGACAAATAATCCCCGATCGTGAACCGATTCTGTTCTTATAGGTGGAGAGACAACCTACCTCTGAAATGATACTGAAGTGCCAGAAGTGCGGCTACGAGTGGATCTACCAGGGAAAAT
>JAXDAH010000032.1:0-3497 GCA_034679905.1 Methanomicrobiales archaeon
ATCATGGCGATCGGCATGACCTCTGTCATCCTGGCGCTGGTTGCCAATGAGCTCGGCGGCATGATGGAGGTTGCAGCAGTCGGCGTGCTGGTCGCCGCCCTTCTGCACATACTAAATATCGCTCTGGCAATGTTCAGTCCGTTCCTTCACTCCCTCCGGCTGCACCTGGTCGAATTCGACACCAAATTCTATGAAGGAGGGGGCAAACTCTACAAACCCTTCCGAAGAGAGGATCAACCGGGATAGGCGGGAGATAGCATGTAACAGCCAGATGAGATCCGGTACAGAGGGCTAAGGCTCATTTTTGGGTCCTATAGCGTAGGCATGGTGAACGGATTCGATCGCTAATGTCGGCCTGCAAAACTTCCGCTTATATATCCGAAAACATTAACGTGCTGGTGCGACATGAGACAATTGCAGAAGCGTATCTTGAGGTGAAAGAGATGGTGGATTTTGGTATACCACTGGGGGCCGGTCTGGCCTTCGGACTGGGGGCACTGGGAACGGGAATCGCGCAATCAAAGATCGGCGCTGCCGGGGCAGGGGCGGTTGCAGAGAAGCCGGAGACATTTGGTTCCATGATTATTTTGGTGGCTATTCCCGAGACCCTGGCCATTCTGGGGTTTGTGGTTGCGTCAATGATCATGGTCATGCTGGAGTGAGGGGGTCGTTTCTACGGCACGAGGGGGGCATAGAGGTGTCGGCGCCCCGGGGTCCTCCCCGTCGGATAGGATTCTGGATGCTTCGGAAGGTCTATTGATGTCGGAGGGCAGGGGTCCATAGGGGGATAGGGCGATGCAGGATGCAGAGCTGATTCGATCCGTGGAACTGGGCGCTATTGAGAGAATTGAGGAGATTAAAAAAAGGACTGAGAGGGAGATAGAGGCTATTCGAAGAGAGGCTGCTGAGAGAGCAGCGGAGATACGGCAAGAGCATATGGAGAATGCCGTACGATCACTTGCGATGGAGCAGTACAGGCAGATCTCCAGCACGAGAAAAGACGTGCGATTGGAGAGCCTGAAGGCCAAAGCCGATCTCCTGGACAGGGCTTTCCGGGGGGCCGAAGTCGTGCTGGCATCTGTGCGGGAGAACGGCAGTTACTCCGCCATCTACAGAAGGCTGCTCAAAGAGGCGGTACAGGAGATGGAAGGGGAGGTGTGCCAGCTGCACGTGGATGCAAAGGATCTAGAGATCTGCAGGAGGATCCTGGAGGACCTGAACATTAACTGCGAAATTCTGCCAGATCTCCACACTTCAGGCGGATTGGTTGCCCGATCGCAGGATGGGCGGCTGGTCGTCGAGAATACCGTCGAGTCGAGGCTGGCCCGGGCACGGGAAGTACTGCGATCCGAGATCTTCCCTCTCCTGTACGGTGATTAGGGTGGACTTCGATTATGCCAATGCCCGAATCCGGAGCATGAAGGGGGATCTGCTGGGAGCAGACGCATTGGAGAACCTTATCGTCAAACCGGATCTCGATTCTGTAATTGCCGAGCTGGGCGGAACCCCCTATGGGAAGGATCTGGAGAAAGCGAGCGCACAGTACAGCGGCATCATGAGTGTCGAGGTTGCCCTGCGGCGGAACTTTACCCGGCACTTTCAGAAGATTCTCACATTTCTGCGGGGAGATGCTGCAGAGATCTACATTCGGACCCTTCTCGCCCGTTGGGATATCCAGAATATCAAGACTATCCTCCGTGGAAAGAACATCCATGCCGATCCATCCGAGATCATCGGCTGTCTGGTTCCTGCAGGAGAACTGGATGAGACAGTCCTCCTCGAACTGATCAAGCAGGCGGACGTTCGGGCTGTGATCGACCTGATGGCGACGTGGGGTATCGAGTATGCGGTGCCGCTCACGCAGAGCTTCGGCGAGTTCAACGAGCAGCGGGATCTATCCATTCTTGAGTACGCACTCGATATGTTCTACTATAAAAATGCCCTGCAGACCGTAAAAGAGGGTTCTTACAATGATCTTATCCTTGAGGACATGATCAAGACCGAGATCGATGTGACCAATATCAAGACGATCTTGAAGATGCTGCGGGACAGGGTGGATGCGGAGGATGCAGAAAAGTATCTTATCCCCGGGGGCATTACCCTGGACACCGAACGCATGCTCTCCATGCTCAACACTGGAACAATCGAGGGCGCCATCAAACACCTGGAGACGACGCCGTACAACTTTCTCTCGAAGGCGCCGGAGGTAGCGTTGAAGGGGGACAGGATATCTCTCCTTGAGAAGTCACTTGATGATTTCCTGATGCGGAAAGGCATCGGCAAGTTCCTGAGCTGCCCGCTCAGCATCGCCATGGCGATTGGCTACCTCTGGGCGAAATACCGCGAGGTGACCAACCTTCGGATCATTGCCCGCTGCAAAACAGCGGATGTCTCTGACAAGGAGCTCCGGGGGGAGTTGCTCCATGTATAAACTCGTCGTCGTCACGGATCCGGAGACCGCCTCGGGGTTCCGTCTGGCCGGGGTGGACGTGCTCGAAGCGTCTGGAGCGGAGGAGGCGGAGAAGATCATCCCCTCCCTCCTCTACAAGGACGATACAGGGATTGTCGCCGTCAGCGAGGACCTGATGAGTTCGCTGGACGAGAAACTGATGGAGCGGATTGAGAAGACCTACAGGCCGATCATCATCCCGATCCCTTCGGGCTCGAGAGCCATGGAGCGATCCGGCTACATCGAGCGGCTGCTGCGGAGGGCGATCGGCTACAATATCGTGTGGAGGCGATGAATGTGAGCATACAGGGGAGCGTGCGGCGCATCTCCGGCCCGGTCGTCATTGCGAGCGGGATGAAGGGATCGAAGATGTACGATGTGGTGAAAGTCGGTGAGGACGAGCTGAACGGGGAGATTATTCGGCTGGAAGGAGAGGATGCGATCGTCCAGGTCTACGAAGACACCTCGGGGCTGAAGATCCGGGAGAAGGTCGTCAATACCGGAACACCGCTCTCGGTGGAGCTGGGCCCCGGCCTGATCTCCTCCATCTTCGACGGGATCCAGCGGCCTCTACCGCTCCTTGCCAAGAGGAGCGGCTCGTTCATCACCCGGGGGATATCCGTGCCCGGTATCGACGGGAAGAAGAAGTGGCCCTTTCGCGCGGCCGTACAGCCCGGTGCCGCCGTAACCGCCGGGGACGTCCTGGGCGTGGTGGAGGAGTACCACATCGAGCACCGCGTCCTGGTGCCGCCCGGCAGCGGCGGCACCGTACGGGACGTGGGGGACGGCGAATACACGGTGCTCGATCCGATCTGCACCCTGGACGACGGGACGGAGATCCCCATGCTGCAGCGATGGCCGGTCCGGAAGGGGAGACCCTACAAGAAGAAGCTCGACACCAGCCTCCTCCTGGTCACGGGGCAGAGAGTCTTCGATACCGTGTTTCCCGTGACCAAGGGGGGGACGGCGATGATCCCGGGAGGATTCGGGACGGGAAAGACCGTATCGGAGCAAACCCTGGCCAAGTGGTCCGATACGCAGATCGTGG
>JAXDAH010000033.1:0-5448 GCA_034679905.1 Methanomicrobiales archaeon
TGGCGATGATCTGCTCGGGCACGAGGGGCATGTAGATGCAGACCCGGTCGCCTTTCCCCACCCCGAGGTCGAGTAAGGCATTGGCAAACTGCATTACGTCGCGGTAGAGCTTGCGGTAGGTGTAGACCCGCTCCTCGCCGTTCTCCCCGACCCAGATCAGGGCCACCTTATTCCGGCGGGAGTTCAGCGCCTGACGGTCCAGGCAGTTGTGGGTGATGTTGAGTTTGCCGTTCACGAACCACCGGGCATAGGGATACTCCCATTCCTTCACCCGATCATAGGGCGCGAACCAGTCCAGTTCCTGTGCCGTTCGTTCCCAGAAGCCGTCGGGGTCAGCGAGAAATTCACGGTATGCCTTCTCGTAGTCCTGCATCCAGGCATCCTTCCGATATTGAGGATCGGGAGAGTAATACCGGGTCTCCTCGACCAGTTTGACATCAAAATTGTTCGCCATGCATATCCCCAAACATCGTTAAGCAATTGCTGATATCTGTATAAATCTACATGATCATTAATTATAATTTGTGGTCGGGGTGAGTATCTGCCTTGACGATTGAAAACGGCCTCAAATCATCCCTGGAAAGGAATGCAGGCTGGAAGCACTCCAGAGCCCCCGCTGAGATCGACCGATCCGGCGAGGCCAGACAGTGCGCGCCTGCCGCTGGCGGCAGGGTTGGGGTACTGGTACCGCCCTGGTCCGATACAGGGAGGTCTGATTCGATCCTGGAGGATGCATCGATTTTTTGTGCAGATTCTTCGGGGACTGCCGCTCCCGTGAGCATGGATCTCGGGAGTGGAGCGTGATCACAACATCTTCCCTGCGGTACGATCGGGGGATGCCGGAGATCCTCCGCGTTTTAGGGCGAGATCCCCACAACCGCTGACCTGCGACCCTCGGAATGCAGACAGTACCAGGTTGGCGAGGTGAACACGGGTACCTTTCAGAGATCGGGAGCCTCAATCCGATCTTCGCTCTCCCCGAACGGAACCTATCGCATCCGCTGGGGGAGGAGGCGCACCCCCCCATCCTCCATCCCCCAAAAGCAGCGATACCTTCGGACGACTCAACCGATTCCTTCTTCCTCTCCCCGGCATGCGATCTCCTCAACGCCAAGATCGTCATCAGACCGGCGCCGGGCCCGACGCATTCGTGTCTCGCTCTTCCGAAGATTCCGCGGTATCGCTCGAAGGGGTGCAACGGGACTCGCAGGATGATACGCTGACATCTGGCCCGACAGAGTCCCCGGCTCTCCTGTGACTCTCGATGCCCCACTCTCTCCGCTGCCACTTCGGCGAAGTGCGGTTGAAGAAGCGACAACGTGCGAGGTAGAATCGATACGGAATACAGACTCCTTCGGGCGTCTGTCGGACAGAAAAAGATTGATCCCGCTGGAGCAGGTCTACAAGCTCCCGAGCGCGGTGATTACGGCGCAGCCGCCGCGACCGTAGTCGCGGCAGGTGCGGGGACGAGGGTCTGGGTTGTCGTCTGGTTCAGCGAGGGGGCGGGTCCGGCAGCCCCCGTGGCTGCGACGTTCGCCGCATGGGTGACCGGGTCCAGGGACGATAGAGGCGTCGGACATGGCGTCTTGGCAATGCTCGTCTTCCCCGGGATGGGGTGTGCGGACGTGGCAACCAGATCGATCGGAGAGGTATCCTGGACCTCCTGTGCAGATCCGATCATGTTCTGGCTGTTCACGATGTTGCCGTTCCCGCTCTTCTGCTGGACGGAGGCCCCATTCTTCCAGAACCAGTTGTGGTCGATGTAGGCCGTCTCCATGGGCACCGACCGCAGCCGCACTGCCGGCTTCGAAGTGTCCTTGAAGGTGTTGTGGTGGACGTACATCGAGCCGCAGTTCGGTCTGCCCTCGCCGTGCATGTCGAGGAGGTGGTGGGTGTTGGGCGGCTCGAAGACGTTGTAGCGGGCCTCGTAGAAGTGCGAGGCGCTCCCGCCGTCGGCGATGGCGTGCCGCATGTACTGGAAGCGGTTGGCCTCGACCAGGGTGGTCCCGCCGTTGAGGACACCGTAGCCGTAGCCGCTGATCTGGCAGTGGTGGATGTGGTTGTGGTGGATGTAGCTGTAGTTGGAGGCTCCCGAACTGGCGCTGACCCCGAAGTAGGAGAACCCGCTGATCTCGCAGTTGTCCACGAGGACGCGGTAGCCATCGGAAACGATCCCGCCCGACATGGGCTGGGAGCGCGGCGAGACCATCGTGTCGGTGCCCTCCAGCCGCACGCCCGTCACCCGGGCGTTGTCGCCGCCGGCTTTCAGGGCAACCGCATGGCTGCTGGTGCCCCAGTCAGAGGAACGGGGATGGTAGATGCGGCCGCCGGGCGAGCCGTTGTAGCCGCGGTCGCTCGCAACCGTCACGCCGGCCGGGATGGTGAGTCCGCTCTGCACCGAGGAGGTGTCTATCGTGACATTGCTCGGGATGAAGATGACGTCGCCGGCAGTCGCCGTGGAGAGGGCTGCCTGCAGTTCGTCGAGCGTGGTGACCACGTAGTCCACCTGCGTGTTGCTCTGCGTGAATATATCCGAATAACCGGCACCGCCGCCGATCGGGTTGCCGGTGGGGTTGGGGTCAGCGCCGTAGGTCTCGCCGGCGCTGGAGGCGTTGCCGGATACGGTTATTGCATCTGTTGCGTTGGACGCGCCGACTGCATCGGCAGCACTGGCGATACCGATGGCACTGCAGCTGAATCCCAGCAGGACGATGCCGCAGAGTGCCAGCATTCGCCTGAGGAAGACAGCGGTATGGTGCCGTCTCTGGTTGGCTCCGGGGGAAGCGGTCTGCTGATGAGCAGCGCCCCCCTGATGCCAATCTGGTGTGTTTCCAGTCATCATGGTCGCACCTACCCTCTTCGTCTTTAACCGGAGATATAAAATATTAACACTATTATAATAAACAAAATATCAATCGAAATTATCTATTCAGAAGCATAATCTGGCAGATGTAAGTGAATCAGCCCATTCAGGAGTATACAAAAAAATGGAATTATTTATATATTATTATAATATCGGGTTCTCCCTTGGTGAAGGGCCCGATTTAATCATGGGCGAGTCATACAACGGGATGCGGATGCACGCTCCTGAATCTGGCAGTTTCGATCCCCCCTGCAATCGCCCCCCGGGCCGCTGGATTCGGGGCCGTCGTGTCTGCATGCACCAACGGGGACGGTAGCAGACGGGATCGCGGGTGTGCGGGGCGGGTGCCGCAATCCCGCGCATAGCCGCCCCGCAGCTCGGGCAGCGGGCGATCTGCACACCTCGCCCTTCACCGCACCATCGCATAGGGGGCAAGAGCGGCAAAACCTGAATGGTTTTCGTGAGGGTGATCTGCGGGAGAAGCCGAATGCAGCCGGCAGGCGTCAATAACTCAAAGAGGCAGGGGAGGCAGAGTATCCTCGCGGGTATCGGATTCTCCCCGGCGCCGGCTGCGCCGGGCAGTCTGCAACCCTGCAGTAACTTTTATGACGCTCCAACCGGATAGCTCTAGACAGATATCTTATCCTGATGTTTTATGCCGAACACGTCAGACGCCCCTCCACGGAAAATCCCCCGTAAAGGCAATCGAGCGAATACCCACGACACCTTCGCCGTGCCGAACCAATCGGAACGGATGCAGCCTGCTGATGCAGTTCCCCGTCGCGGTCGCCGACGGTCCGATCGAGCGATCCCTGCGGCGAACGACGGATGGGACACTCCCGGCGCAGAGAAGATCGCCGACCTCGAACGTCTGGTCGATACGCTGCGTGCGGAGAACGCACAATGGAGGCAGATGGAGAGCGCGCTCAACGACGAACGGCAGCGATTCTTCGACGTCCTGGAGTCGCTTCCAGCGTACCTGGTACTGCTGACGGCCGACTACCGCGTGCCGCTCGCCAACCGGTTCTTCCGCGAGCGGTTCGGAGAGTCCCACGGGAGGCGCTGCTACGAGTACCTGTTCGGGCGCAGCGAGCCCTGCGAGATCTGCGAGACCTATACGGTGCTGAAGACAAAGAAGCCTCACCGCTGGGAGTGGACGGGCCCGGACGGGCGCAATTACGACGTTTACGACTTCCCGTTCAGCGACACGGACGGGTCCCCCCTCATCCTGGAGATGGGGATCGACGTCACCGAGCGCAAACGGGCGGAGGAGGCTCTCCAGGCGGCGATTGCGTATAACCGGGGCCTGATCGAGGCGAGCCTGGACCCGCTCGTCACCATCAGCCCGGAAGGTACGATCACCGATGTCAATGCCGCGACGGTGCTCATGACGGGATTCAGCCGGGAGGAGCTGATCGGGACCGACTTCTCCCGGTACTTCACGGAACCGAAGAGGGCGAAGGCCGGCTACGAACAGGTGTTCCGTGACGGTTCGGTCACGGACTACGAGCTCTGGATCCGTCACAGGAACGGACAGACCACGCCGGTCCTCTACAATGCAACCATCTTTAAAGACGAATCCGGACATATTGCCGGAGTGTTTGCCGCCGCGCGCGACGTCACCGAACGCAAGCGGGCAGAAGAAGCGTTGATGAAGGCGTACAACGAGCTGGACGACCGGGTCAAGGAGAGGACCGCCGAGCTGCTCGAGGCCAACCGTCAGCTGGAGAGGGAGATCGCCGAACACAAAGCGACAGCAGAAGAACTGAGGAAGAAGAGCGAGGAGCTCGCCCGCTCGAATCTCGAACTCCAGCAGTTCGCCTATGTCGCCAGCCACGATCTGCAGGAGCCCCTGCGGGCGATCTCGGGTTTCACCGAGTTGCTGGAGAAGCGCTACCAGGGGCGGATCGATGAACGGGCGGACAGGTACATCCACTTCATCATGGACGGCACGAGCCGCATGCAGCAGGTGATCCAGGATCTGCTCGCGTACTCGCGGGTCCAGACCCGGGCCCGCGAGTTCGGCCCGATCGACGCGAATAAGGCGCTCGATCAGGCGATCCTGAACCTTCACACCTCCATCAAGGATACGAATGCCGTCATCATCCGCGATCCGCTCCCGGAGATCGTCGCCGACGGGATCCAGATCACGCAGGTGTTCCAGAACCTGGTGGGAAACGCCCTGAAGTTCCGTAGAGCCGGCACCGCACCGGAGATCCACATCGCTGCCGCGCGGGAGGGGGATGCCTGGACGTTCTCGGTCCGCGACAACGGGATCGGGATCGACCTCCGGCACAAGGAGCGGATCTTCCTGATCTTCCAGCGGCTGCACGCCAAGGGGGAGTACGAGGGGACCGGCATCGGGCTCGCGATTGTCAAACGGATCGTGGAGCGCCACGGCGGCACCGTCGGGGTCGAGTCCGAACCCGGTGCCGGCTCGACGTTCTACTTCACAATGCCCGGCACCATAGGGGGGAGAGGATGAAACAACCGAAAAGCCCAGAACTGCCGCGACCCGTCGAGATCCTGCTCGTCGAGGACAGCCCGGCCGACATCGCGCTCACGCAGGAGGCGCTGCTGGACAG
>JAXDAH010000034.1:0-16189 GCA_034679905.1 Methanomicrobiales archaeon
GTAGCTGACCTCTTTGTAGCTGCCGTCGGGCTGCTGCAGCCGCGGCCGGGTGACCCGGTCCGCCGCCGCCGAGTGGAGGAACTTCTCCGCCCCAATCGCGCAGGCGTTGTAGACGCCCGTCACTTTCTTGCCGTCGTCGCTGACCTCGATCTCCAGGTCGTCGCAGAGCGTCCCGCAGAAGGGACAGATCACGTCGGTTACCAGTTTGCTCATGCGGTTCACCTCGATATGTAAGATTCTGCTGTGGGGTGCGGCTTTACCCTGCAGGCATCCTGCATCCCCCCATATAGTTCTATATTATACGAACATTTTACCCTATACGAACTAAAATTATTTATGCCTTTTGACCCAGAATACTCTGGTGCGTATGCGTTCACGAAAGGGTTCCAGCCAGGTACATCCATCACGTATCGAGCTCTTCGCCAATCCCGTCGGAATCCATGCGGTGCAGAGTCCGGTGCGGGTGAAGATCCTGACCATGCTCCGGGAACAGGAGATGGCATTCGAGGAGATCGTCGCCCGGTCCGGCAGAGCAAAGTCCACCATCTCGGTCCACCTGAAGGATATGGTGCAGGAAGGCATCCTGGACTCGAGCGCGGATCCCCGGGACGGCCGGCGGAAGCTCTTTCGGATCCGCTCGGAGTACCTGGGCACCCTGTCGCCGGCGGACCGTGTGGACGACGATATCGGATCCTACATCCTGGCAGCGCTCCAGACAGAGGATGATCCCTCGGGCTTTTTCAGGGCCCTCTTCCGCGCCATCCGCCTCTCCCTGCTCCACGAGGGGGTCATCATCGACCCGATTCTGCACCGCGCCGGATTGCGGGTCGGAGAGACGGTCTACGAGTTGGTGAGGGATACGGACCTCCAGCAGATGATCCGCAACCTCGCTGCCCTCTGGGCGCGCTACCGCCTAGGAAGGCTCGAGCTCGCATCGACCGATCCCCTCACCATCACCATCCAGGACTGCTTCGAGTGCCAGGATCTCCCCCGGCTGGGAAGATCGGCCTGCGCCTTCGACACCGGCGTCCTCACTGCCGTCTTCCAGGCACACTTTCGCGAAGAGCAGAAGGTGACCGAGACCCGCTGCTATGCGATGGGGGATACCGAGTGCCGGTTCATCGTCGAGAGCAGAACGCCTGGCGCTGATATCGCCGGAGTGAATTGAGCTGCAGGCATCAGGACCGTACTGCGCCCTGGGGGAAGAGAGTGCCTTCTCTGTCCCCATATCCCCTTTTCTTCGCATGTAATCGCCTCTTCTTTCGGCAAATATCGTGAGCCGTATCGACCGATCTCGAAGGGGGTGGGAAGATCTTGAATCGATAGTCGATTACAGATCTATCCCTCGCTGCCTTAAACCGGTCCTATCACACCAAAAGGGGGGAGAGGGGTGCGCCCCCCCATTACCCCCACCCCTGCGTTGCGATATCCTCCAGGGGCGGAAGATCGGGACGATACACGTGCCCCCACCCCAGAGTACGACAGAGCCGCTTCGTATTGCTGGAGAAACCAGAACGCAGTCCCGGCAGACCCGGGCTCGAGAGCACGCCCTGTTCAGACCCCCGGTCTCCGGTACTTACCCGACCGAGAGAGGGGAGAAGAGAGAGTCCGCCCGCGACCGGCAGAGTGCCGGCGCGATCCCATGGATTTCCCTCCATTCGGGGACGAAGACGGCGGGTGAATGAGCGGAGAAGGGGATCGTCCCCGTACAGGCCTTCCACATCGATTCGCCCATCGGCGAGATCGTTTTATCGCTTTTAAGACCGATATATAAAGAGCTACAGAGGGCGGTGCAGGCGATTCGCAGTGGAGGAGCGGGAAGTCGCCCCGCGGAGCCGGCGAACGGGCGGGAGACAGCCGGAGCGCACAGCAGGCGCCGCCTCGTCCTCGCCGTGGTCCTGATCGGCATCTTCATGTCGGTGCTCGACGGGATCGTGGTCGGCATCGCGCTGCCCACCATCACCACCTATTACGGCGTCCCCGTCGCGCAGTCCCAGTGGGTGGTCACCGCCTACCTGGTGACCATCACCTCGCTCTTCCTCTTCTTCGGGCGGTTCTCGGACTACTTCGGCAAGAACCGCCTCTTCCTCCTCGGCATGGGCATTTTCACGGCCAGCTCCCTCGGCTGTGCCCTGGCGCCCACGCTGCCGATCCTCATCGGCACCCGGATCCTGCAGGCGACCGGGGCCTCCATGGCCTTCTCCATCTCCTCGGCGATCGTCTTCACCGCCTATCCCCGGGGCGAGCAGGGGCGGGCGATGGGCTACATCGGCGCGACCGTCTCCGTGGCAAGCCTCGCCGGCCCGGCGATCGGCGGGCTTCTCACCGAGGCCTTCGGCTGGGAGTACATCTTCCTGATCAACGTGCCTGTCGGGATCGCCCTGCTGGCATTCGGGAGCCGCGTCCTGGACCGCCGCGAAGAACGACGCCCGCAGCTCTGCATGGACTGGCGGGGGGCTTTCTCCATGATCCTCGCCACTGTCGCGTTCATCCTCCTCCTCGGGGAGTTCGCCGGCGGGCTCCGCGCGACCCCCGCAGCCCTCCTGCTCGCGTTCGTCAGCGCCGGCTCGATCCTGGCCTTCGTCCGCGCCGAGCGGACCTGCACGGAGCCCCTGGTGGACTTTGGCCTCATCCGCAATCCGCAGTTCATCCTGCCCCTCCTCTCCAGCACGCTCTTCTTTGCCGCCCTGCTCATCCTGAACATCAGCGGCCCCTTCTACTTCGAGGGGGTGATGGGCCTCTCCCCCGCCCAGGTTGGCTGGGCGTTCATGATCGTCCCGGCGATCACCGTGGTGGCATCCCCGCTGACCGGGGCGTTCTACGACCGCCGCGGCAGCCGCCACATCGCCATCCTGGGCCTCTCCATCTCCGCCGCCGCCTTGACGCTCGTCGCCTACTTCGCCTCGGCCGTCCAGTTGATCGGCATCCTGGCGGCCTTCGTCGCCCTGGCGATGGGCAACGCGCTCTTCCAGAGCCCCAACAACACCGAGATCCTGCGGGCCTCCCCGCCGTCCAGGATGGGGCTCGCCTCCAGCCTCCAGGCGATGGGGCGGAACCTGGGGATGTCCCTCGGCGTCTCTTTTGCCGGTATCCTGCTCTCCCTCCACCTCCACCGCAGCGGTTACAGCGGCGCGGTGCTGGGAGCCGATCCGCAGCTGCTGGCGGATGCCATTGGCGCCACTATCCTGGTTGCCGCCTTCTGCTGCGCGCTCGCGATCGTTCCGCTGCTGATCCGCGGGAAGGTCCTGGCCGTTCCCGGCTGGAGAGAGCGTGAGGAGACCGGACGGGAGCCCGATCTGCAGGCGCATCAGCGGATGCGGGCGGCATCTGCAACCCTCACGACAACGCTCGTCCCGCACTCCCGCTGGCGAGAGTATAAGCAGCAGGAGGGTACAGGAGTAGCACGCATGACGACAACCCGCGACATTATCCGAACGCTCTGGGATGCCCAGGGCTACAGCAATATTGCCGTGTACCGGGATGGCACCACGGCCCCCTGCGCCCCCGGTGCGTCCGGCGAGCGCGACGGGCAACTTCCCGTCGCCATCCTGAAACCGATCCCGCTCGTCGGGGGTATCCCGACGCTCGACCACGCTCTCGCCGATCCCGAGCTCCTGGAGGGAATCGAACGCACACTCGGCGAGAAGGGCCTGCCGATCGGTCGGGGCTGATCGCCCCCCTTCACCCCCTCGAATAGTCCTGCACGGGCTCCGTCCGCAGAGGCTCCGGCAGCGTGAAGAAGAAGGTGGTTCCCTTCCCGGGCTCGGACTCGACCCAGATGGCGCCGCCGTGCCGCTCGACGATCCGTTTCACGACGGCGAGCCCGATGCCGGTCCCGGAGTACTTCTCCCGCCCGTGGAGCCGCTGGAAGATGACGAAGATGCGGTCGAAGTACTGGGGCTCGATCCCGATCCCGTTGTCGGCGACGCAGAACAGCACGTAGCCGTTGCGACGCTCTCCCGAGACGTGAATCGTCGGCGGCTCGTCCTCGCGGCGGTACTTCACGGCGTTGCTGATCAGGTTCTGGAAGACCTGCGCCAGCTGGGGCGGATCCGCCATCACGGGGGGAAGGGGCGTGTGCGTGATCGTGACCCCCGCCTCCTCGAGCGGGGTGTGAAGGTTGGAGATTGCCTGCTCCAGCGCCTCTCCGCTGTCGGACTCCATGAAAACGCCTCCGCGGGTAGTCACCCGGGAGTACTCCAGCAGGTCGTTGATGAGGTGCTGCATCCGTTTGCCGGCGGAGACGATGTAGTCGATGTACTCGTCCGCGGAGGCGTCGAGCCGCTCCCGGTACTGCCGCTCCAGCAGCTGGGAGAAACTGACGATCGTCCGCAGGGGCTCCTGCAGGTCGTGGGAAGAGACGTAGGCGAACCGTTCCAGGTCCTCGTTGGACCGCTTCAGGTTCCGGGCGTACTCCCGCAGGGCCTCTTCTGCCTGCTTGCGATCCGATATGTCGCGGAAGAAGATCTGGATCGCCGGTCGTCCGTCCGCGAGCGTTCGGGTGCCGCGCCCCTCGACCCAGGTGGACGTCCCGTCCAGGCGGAGGATGCGAAGCTGTTGCGGCGGCGTCTCCACACCCTCCAGGTCCCGCTCGATGTGCCCGCGGACGGACTCCCGGTACTTCGGATGGACGATGCTCAGGATCTCCCGTCCGACGACCTCGGCAGGATCCGACGCCCGTAGCAGCTGCACCCCCGCGGGGTTGACGTAGACGATCGTGCCATCGCGGTGCACCAGGATGGCATCCGCGGCGAGCTCCACCAGTTTGCGGTACTTCTCCTCGCTCTCCCGCAGCGCCGCTTCTATCCGCTTCCGCTCGGTGATGTCGCGGGCATTCACCACGAATCCCTGGATCTCGTCCCCCTGCAGGAGGCAGCCTCCCGTGACCTCCAGGAGGTGCCAGGTGCCGGAGGCGTCGGCAATGCGCACCTCGAGGTTCAGCTGCAGCCACGGCTGAGCCGCTGCCTTCATGAACGCATCGACGACGATCGGCACATCGTCGGGATGCGTCAGGTCCAGGATGTGCCGCCCGAGCAGGCTATCGGGCGCGTAGCCGCCGACGCGCCGCACCGAGGGACTGGCGTAGGTGAAGTGCCCGTTCATGTCGAGGAGCACGATGATGTCGGAGGCGTGCTCGATGAGCATGCGGAACCGCTCCTCGCTCTCCCGCAGGGTCTCCTCCGCACGGTTGCGCTCCAGGGCGTAGGTGAAGAGCTCGCCGGCGACCCGGATGAGAACGAGCTCCTCTTCCGTCCAGTGCCGGGGGTGCCGCACGGACTCGAGCCCGATCTGCCCCGGCCGTATGCCGCCGGAGACCAGGGGCGCCGCCAGGATGGCCTGGACCCCGCAGGACTCCAGCACCGCCCTCTCCGCCCGGGCCGCCCGCGGCAGAGCGTCAGCGCTCGGCACCCGAACCGCCTCTCCCCGCCGCATCCGCTCCATCCACCAGGGGCAGCGGTCCGAGGTCAGGGCCTCCAGGACGGCGCTGCAGGGCTCGATTCCCGGAGCGCACCACGCGTACATCCGGGGAGACGGGCCGGCCCGGTCGCCGACCTGAAGGTAGGCACGGTCCGCCCCGACAAAGGCGCCCAGCGAGGCGACGGCATTCCGGAGCTCCCGGGGGGCGTTCTCCGCCGTCAGGTGGAGGAGGCGGTTCGAGAGTGTCACGATGAACTCGGTCACGCCGATCCGACGGCTCTGCTCCAGCTGGTCGTAGAGCCCCATCGACCGCGCCAGCCCGGTCTGCTGTTCGGCATGTTTCCGCCGCGTGATATCGCGGAACGTGACCAGAGACGCGGTGCCGGCGCCGTAGACGATCTCGCTCGCCAGCCCCTCGGCCCACCGCTCCTCGCCCTGAACGGTGCGGAGCCGGTACTCGACCGGGACGCCGCCCCACGG
This sequence comes from Methanomicrobiales archaeon, assembly GCA_034679905.1. Classification (GTDB taxonomy): domain Archaea; phylum Halobacteriota; class Methanomicrobia; order Methanomicrobiales; family JACTUA01; genus JASEFH01. Next base: position 5,899 of record JAXDAH010000034.1, read on the forward strand.
CAGCAGCTTCGGATCGTCGGAGTCCGCCGGATCGGAGAGGAACTCCCGCATGCTCCGCCCGACCAGATCGGCGGGGCTCTCCAGGCCGATCAGGGACGCCCCGGCCGGGTTCGCGAAGAGGATCGTGCCGTCGGGGGAGAGGACGAGCGTCGCGTCGACGAGACTGTCCAGGATGAACCGCGAGGGGTCTTCGTTGCGGTCTGCCGGAGGATCCGGCGGTCCGCGGCGCTCCCCCGGCCCCCCGCCGGCAGGAGGGGGGCGAGTCTCTTCAGGAGAGAACGTCATGGTAGAGTTCGGGCGGTGAGGGATATTTTATAAAAAGAGTTTTATGGAAGCTTCGATAAAGGTTGCTCTCCCTCGATCGCAACCGTTACCTTGAGAATACAGTCCCTGCCACTGCAGGCACCGTCGTCACGGGTCGGTGCCGCTCTCCCCCGCCGGGCAGAGGGAGGCGTAATCGCAGCCGCGGCAGCGGCTCTGCGAGGGGGTTGGCGGGAACTCCCCGCTGCGGATCCGCTCCAGCAGGTCCGCCAGCCGGGCCGTGAACGCCGATACGGTGCCCTCCGTCGGGTAGTAGCTGATGGCGGCGCCGTCCCGGATGGCGAAGAGGGTGGCCCGCTCGGGGAGCCGGCCGTAGATCTGGCGCACCGCCATGCTGTAGAGGTTCAGCTGGAGGTTCTCGGCGGGAGAGCCCCCGGCGGAGGAGCCGCTCTTGAAGTCCAGGACGACGTAGCCGCCGCGCGGCGTCTGCTCGACCCGGTCGACGATCCCGCGGAAGGTCCGCCCGTTCACGCGGAGCTGGAAGGGGTGCTCGACCTCCAGGATGCGGTTGCCGTTCTCGGCCTGCCAGGCGAGATACCGCGAGAGGAGCCGCTCCGCCTGCTGGCGGCCCGCCGTCTCCTGCGTGCGGGACTCGAATCCGTCCGGCTCCCAGAAGGCGTCCAGGTAGCGCCGGGCCCGCTCGATGTCCGGAGGGATTCCGCGCATCTGGTCGCGGGAGAGGTGCTCTATCGCCGCGTGCACGGCGGAGCCGAGCGAGTAGAAGGGTTTGGGGATGGACGGCACCAGGAGCACGTGCTGGAACTTGTAGCGCAGCGGGCACTCCCGGTAGGTCTGGAGGGCGGAGGCGGAGAAGGTCCGGTCCTCGGGGACGGGCGAAGGGCGGCGTCCGTCCCGCAGGCGCTCGAGAGCCGTATCGTCCTCCGGCACCTGGAGGAACGCGGTCCGGTCGAAGGTTCGGGGATCGGCGCCGTGCATCAGGAGCCGCACCTTCTCCAGCTCCAGCAGGCGGGCGAGGGCCGTCTGCGTGCGCAGCTCGGCAACCGCCCGCACGATCTCGTCCTGCAGGGTATGGCGGTAGCGGTCGAGCGGGCTGTCGGCGACGGGACGGAGCACCGTGTCGCGGGCGGGCACGGAGACGACGCGGATCCGGGGGTTGTTCGCATAGTCCAGTTCGGTCAGGAAGGGGGAGGGGTTCACCTCGCGCCGCCCCTCGCCGTAGAAGCGGGCGCGGGTAAGGTAGAGCCGCTCCTCGGCGCGGGTCATGGCGACGTAAGCGAGCCGCCGCTCCTCCTGCAGGTAGAGCGCCCGTTCGTCCTCCCCGCTCCGCCGCCCCCGGGCGAGGTCCGCCGGCACCGCGAAGGGGCGGCGCCGGTAGTCGCCGGGGAAGCGGCGATGGGCGAGATCGGTCAGGAAGACCACGGGGAACTCTTTTCCCTTGCTCCTGTGGATGGTCATGATCTGGACTGCGTCGGGCTCCTCCCGCTCCTCCAGGTCGAGCGAGAACGCCGGAAGGTTGTCCAGATAGCGGAGGAGGTCGCCCAGGGTGGCGTGGCGGGCGATGGCGTCGTAGTCCTGCACCAGCGCGAAGACCTGGTCGAGGACGAGCCGCTGCTGGCCGTCCGGCTCCCGTAGCGCGTCCCGGTAGATGCTCGTTCTCCGCATCATCACCTCGTGAACGAGCGCGGGCAGGGGGAGCGCAGCCTTCTTCTCGATCAGATCGGCGATCTGCTGCAGCACCTCCCCGACGCGGGGATCCGTTCCCACAGCCTGCATCGCCTCGTAGACGCCGTCTCCCCCGTTGCGGCGGCAGTCGCGGGCGGCGGCGTTGATCCGCCGGACGACGGGCTCCGGCACCCCGCTCCGCCGCAGGATGCGGTTTAAGGGGATGCCGCCTTCGAGAGGATTGTCGATCGCCTGCAGGTAGGCGAGCAGGTCCCGCATCAGCGGCATCGCGAAGAGGTCCACCTCCCCGATGAACTCGCAGCGTATTCCGTGGCGGCGGAGGGTGCGGAAAAACTTCATCCCTTCGGCCCGCCGGCGGCAGAGGATGGCGATGTCCCGATAGCAGAACGGCCGCTCCGCCCGTTCCCGCCGGGAGAAGAACGGGGTGCCGATCAGGTGCTGGATCTCCTGGAGCACGTAGAGCGCCTCCGTCTGCTCGTCCTCGCACTCCGCCGCGACGACCTTCTCGCCCGCCGGGTTCTGCGTGACGAGTGGCTTTTCCGTGCGGTCCGGGGCGTTTTCCATCAGCTGGAGGGCGAGAGCGAGGATCGTGCCGCTGTTGCGGTAGTTCTGGTCGAGAAGCGTCTCGCGGCAGGTGTCGAACGCGCCCCGGAACTCCTGGAAGTTGCCGTAACAGGCACCGCGGAAGCGGTAGATGGTCTGGTCGTCGTCGCCCACCACGCAGAGGTGATCCCCGCAGAGGAGACGGATCAGCGTGTACTGGGCATAGTTGGTGTCCTGGAACTCGTCTACGAGGACGTGGCGGTAGCGCTGCCGGTAGCGGTCGAGGATGTGCGGCCTCTCCTGGAAGAGCCGCACGGCAGCGGCGATCATGTCGCCGTAGTCGAGCAGCATCGCCTGCCGCTTATAGCGCTCGTAGGCGGCGTAGACCGCGTGGAGATCGGCGAGCTGGTCCAGGCGGACCCGCTCCGCGGGCGGGAGATCGAGCGCCCTGCGGGCTTCGATGTAGGCGGCAAGATCCTCCGGCCCGACCAGCTCGTCGCGGAGAGCGGCAATACCGTCGATGACGGCCTCGATCGCCCCGGCGGCGTTGTTTCCCACCTGGATCCCCGAGAACCCGAATCGGTCGATGTTGCGTAACCCCCAGGCCAGCTGGTGGGTGCGGCGGATCAGCCCGGCGGAGAAGTTGAGGCCGGACTCGAGCACGTTCTCCTTCAGCACGTCCAGGCAGAAGGAGTGGAAGGTGCGGACGGTGAGTTCCGGGCTGCCGGAAAGCCGCTCCAGCCGGCTCTCCATCTCCCGCGCCGCCTTCTCGGAGAACGTCAGCGCCAGGATGGCGGAGGGCAGGACGCCCTGCTCGAGGAGGTGCTCGATCTTCCCGGTGATCACCCGGGTCTTCCCGGACCCGGGCCCGGCGACGACCAGCTGGATGCCGCCACCCCGGATGGCCTCGAGCTGGCGGGAATTCGGGGGCATAGATGCTATTACCTTGCAGACGACGGGAGAAGAGCGTTCCGATTCTGCGCCGCGGCTAGACGGCACGACGGTTCGGAAGTTGGGCGGTCACCAGCTGCCGGATCAGGACAGATCGTCGTCCGGCGGCAGCGGGCGATCCGCGTCATGGAGCGGCCGCTCCGCCGTCTCCGGGGGGCCGAATCCCAGAAGCCCGATGACGACGCCGATCAGGACGAAGAGCGCTCCCAGGAAGGCGTCGGCTGCAAGGATGGCGGTACCGAACAGGATGCACGCAGCGCCAAGGATCAGGAAGGCGATCTTCACGGTTTCGTTCCTGTGCCACCCGCGGAGGGATCGATGAGAACCGTGGGCGTCCATCCGTTATCAACGTTGGCAGGGTGCGGATCTCCGGAACGGCAGAGCGGGCGGCTGCCGGGTATGCCCCCACAGGATGCGGGGGATGCTTCAATCCGCCGCGGAGGGGGCAGCAACCTAGATATAGCCGGTCGATATATGATCGGTCCGAGGGCACACCCCCCTTCTGGAGAGAAGACAGCGGGAGCTGGCGGGACAGGGGCGGTGCTGCCGGGAGATCGGATCCGCGGAGGGTCCGCGGGCGGCGTGGTTGGGATGACAGTCGGCTGGATGCAGGAGATCGACTACGTGCGGGGGTTCGCGATCCTCTTCGTGCTCGTCATCCACACCACCGCGATCTCCGCCGTCCTGAATTCGGGGGATCCCCTCTTTATCGGTGCCCTCGCCATCAACACTCTCGCCCAGGCGGCGGTTCCCCTCTTCGTGTTCGTATCCGGGTTCGTCCTGGCGCACCGCTACCGCGGCGCATTCTCCGTATCGGGGTTCTACCGCCGCAGACTGGTGCGGATCGTGCCGCCCTACATCGCCTTCTCCGTCGTCTACCTCGTCGCCATGGTCGCTTCCGCTTCGCTTCTCCGGGGGATCCGCACCGTCCCCTCCCTCTCGGTCCCGGATATCTGCTACCGCCTCTTCAGCGGGTCCTGCCACTACCACCTCTGGTTCATCGTCCTGATCGTCGAGCTCTACCTGATCTACCCGCTCCTCATCCGGCTCTACGATCGGGCCCGGCAGCGCTCTCGGGAGGTGCACCTCCTCGCCGCCGCGCTGCTGGTCCAGGCGGGTTACCTGATCGTGTTCGCCCCGGGCATCCTCTCCACCTCCACCCCTTTCGTGCGGCACCTCTATCTGCTGGAGTACATCTTCTACTTCGTCCTGGGCATATTCGTCTTCCAGCACGCGGATGGGCTGCAGCGCCGGCTCCGCCCGAGATGGATTCCTGTCATCCTGGCGGGGCTGATCCTGGCGGGGACCGTCGCCATGACGGCCATCCGCATCCCCGTGGCGGGCTACGTCCCCGTCCTCTACCAGCTGGTAGGATACCCCGTGTACGGGCTCACCTGCATCCTCTGCCTCCTGCTGGGCCTCCGGCTGCAGGCTGCCGCCCGCGGCACGGCACCCTTCCTGAAGAGTCTCGGGGAGTACTCGTTCGGGATCTACCTGATCCACCCGCTCGTCATGGAGATGGTATACTACCTGGTGCTACTGCGGCTCCTCTCCCTGGGGCCGCAGCACTGGCAGGTGTACCCGCTCCTGTTCGTCTCCGGGCTCGCCCTCAGCCTGGTTGCTGCCCGCCTGCTCCGTTGCCTGCCGATCAGCCGCCTGGTTCTCGGCATGGAGCCGATTCCCGGGTGGACGCTCCTCCCGGAGAGGTTCCGATCCATGCATCACCGCCGGAGCTGAATCCGAACCCCGTCCGACGCAGGATGAACACCGCACGGTCTCTCCCCCTGCACCGACCGGGGCAACCGGCGGACATCCCCTAGATCTCCAGGGATATGCCGACGAAGTAGAGGAGGAGGATGAGCGCCACGCCCACGATGCCGCCGATCGCGCTGATCAGGACGGTGACGATGTTGATGGGGATATCCGGCTGGAGAAAGAGGTTGGCAACGAACAGCAGGATCACGCCGACGATCGCATTGATGACGAGGGACACGGCGCTGCGCAGGAACCAGTAGAGCACGACTGCGACGATGACGGCCAGAATGAGGATGATAATTCCTTCCAATAGAGCCATGGAGGCCATATCGCTGGACGCATATTAAAATATATTGGCGAGAGGGTTCACACCTCCCGATTTCCCCCTACTCCCGGATAATCCGAGAGATATACAGCCCGGCGATACAGAGAATTCCGGTGGCAGCGCTGCTGGTGAGCATCCATGCCGTCCGCAATAATTCGATACCCGATTCTCCAACCCGATCTTCGGGGAGGTATTCCAGAGGAGCAGTATTCGCTTCTGGCACCTGCTCTTGTGGAGGGGTTGCAGAGAGTTCTACTCCATCCCGATCCTCGATGACACTCTGCGTGGCGGATGACGGAGTTTCCGCTGACTGCAGGGTTGAATAGGGGATAGCACTCAGGGAAGCGATAGCAGTGAAGCTACTCCCGCCGCCCCTGCTACCCGAACCTCCTCCGCCCGCCGAAGTACGGCTGACGGGAGAAGTAGTTGGTGTGGGAGTCGGGGCGGGTGCCTCGGTCGTGGGCAGGGGTGTCGGAGTAGCTTCCGGGGGCATCTCGGAGGGACCGGGCTCCGGGGTAGGTTCCGTGGTAGGTTCTGGCGTTAGTTCTGGCGTAGGTTCAACAACCGGCTCCGGAGTGGGTTCGACAGTCGGCTCCGAAGTGGGCTCCGCGGTCGGATCTGGCGTTGGATCCGGCGCTGGCTTGAGGGTAGGGTCTGGTTTTGGTGCTCGTTTATCTTTTTGTTTTTCCACGGGCTTATCCGCCACGGCAAATCCGATAACAATACAGAAGAGCAGAACAACGACAAGCCCGGTTCGAATTTTTCGCATATGCTTCATCTTCTTCTAGTGAAATCCCACGGCATCTCGCTACATACCTATAGAGGATCCGGAGAATCCTTCGCGAACGGCGCGTCCCGATTTTTAAATCCTCTTTATACTTCAGATGCACGACTATGAGATTAAATACTTTTATACAGTGCCATCTGCCCGATTGCGGGACGGGCAGCCACGGAATTGAATCGGAACACGTAATCTCTCGATCTGCTCGATGGGATTTCACTTCTGAAGGCAATGCATTGTGAGAGGAGAAGGGGAAAATCTCCGTCCGCTCAAGGGATCTCCACCGTCGCCTGCACGTCGAAGGGGTTCGTCCGCATGGCGAGCGAGAAGAGGTAGGGGTAGTTGGTCTTCAGGTACTCCATGTAGTTCAGCCACTCGCGGATCAGATGACCATAGATCCGCTCGATATCGACGCAGACGTGCGTCCGGTCCGCTCCGCTGCACCGTTCGAGATCCTTTCTCTGCTGGAGCTCCTCGGCCAGGTGGAACGTGGCGCGGAGGAGATCCGTGAAGGACTCGTGCTCCAGGAGGATCGGATTCTCGAGCATGCGGATGAGGAGGTCCTCCCTGCGGCCAAGGAAACTCCGCAGGGCGACCAGGTCCAGATCCTCCACGCGGACCCGCATCGGGTGCTCCGAGAGCAGCTTCCGCACGCGGTCGAACTCCGCCGCCGTCCAGGTCCCCTGGACCTGCAGCCGCCCGCGGATGCTCTCGATCCCCGGATCGTGGTCCGAGAGGAGGGCCAGAAGGTGCGTCCCCACGGCGCTGAAGTACACCCCGATGACCATGTTCAGCTTCTCCAGTTTCCGCCGCAGGTCCCGGCGCTCCAGCAGGCGGTGGATCACCAGGGTGACGAGCAGCACCTCGATCGGGAGGAACGCGATGTCGCCCAGGGTGTAGATGGCGATGTGGTGGATATCGAGGAAGATCAGGTAGTGGGCGATGTAGAGGAGGACCGATGCGACGATCAGCGCAACGGCCAGGTAGATCTCCCATGTGCGAATTTTCATGCTCTCGGCGACCTCGAACCGATGGAGCCAGTATGGCGCGGGGGGTATTCTGCTTTACGGTGGAGCGTGGCGAGCAGCACCCGCCGCACGGGCATCTATCCTTTCAGGATCGGCAGCCCGCTCCTGCGGTCCGAACGGAATACAGCGGATTCCCGGGCACGGGCATTCTTCCCATTGTCCGGTGGACCCGGGACAGACCTGCGCCGGCTGCGGCACGTTCCCGGTCCAGGACGACAGCAGACCGGACCGAGCGGACAGGGGATGAGACCGGGCATCGCTGCGAGCGGTTGGAGCCCGGGATACCGCCGGCCGCCCTCTCCCGAGCGGCGCCGGGGAGAGAGGCCTCACGCAAACGGCGCGGACTCCCGATCACCGTCCCGTAGAGGGTGCACGTCCCGCCTGATCCCGGGGCGTATCCGGAATCCGATCCGGACCTCCATGCAGACAAGAGCAATGCTTATTATATCGGGGACGGATGATCCTACATACCTTGATTTTCGCATAGAGCCATGCTGGAAGGAACGTCCCCGGAAGAGCACATGCGGCATCGTCCCGAAGATAGGGCACAGGACGCCTCCGCGAAGATCATGGCCGAGCTGCAGTCCATGCTCGAGGCGCTGGAGTCCGAGAGCAGCCGGCGGAAGAAGGCCGAAGCGGGGCTGCGGGAGGCTGATCAGCGGTACCGCAGCCTGGTGGAGCAGTCCCCCGACGCCATCGTCCTCCACCGCGCCGGGACGATGGAGTACCTCAATCCGGCGGCAGTCCGCCTCTTCGGGGCGAAGAGAGCGGGCGACCTCATCGGCAAATCCATCCTGGAGCGGATCCATCCCGATCACCGCGCCCTGGTACAGAGCCGCATCGACCGGCTCCTCCAGGGGAGGAGGATCCAGAGGAAGGAGCTGAAGGTGATCGACATGCACGGGCGGGAGGTGGACGTGGAGGCCACGGGAGCGCTCGTCAAACCCGGGGGTGCGATCCAGACCATCCTGCGGGACGTCTCGAAACGGAAGCGGGCGGACGAGGCGCTTCGGAAGAGCGAGGCTCGCTACCGCGAGCTCGTGGAGCTGCTCCACGAGGGCATCCTGATCGTGGACCCGGAGGGGGTCGTCACGTTCGCCAATCCGCGGATAGCGGAGATGTTCGGCTACCCGCTGGAGGATCTCATCGGCCAGTCGCTCCTCTCCCTTGCCGACCCGGAGAATGTGGAGATCGTCCGGCACAGGATCGTGCGGCGGAAGCAGAATCTCCGTGACAGCTGCGAGGTGAGCCTGTTCAGGAAGGATGGCAGCCGGCTCTATGGCTCCCTGCAGGTGTCCCCGCTGGTGGACGACCGGGGCGGGGATGTCGGTTCCCTCGCCAGCCTGGTGGATATCACGGAGCGGAAGCTGGCCGAAGAACGGCTGCGGATCTACGCGGAGAACCTGAAGCGGTCCAACGAGGACCTGGAACGGTTTGCCTATGTCTCTTCCCACGACCTGCAGGAGCCGCTCCGCACCATTGTATCGTTCACCCAGTTGCTGGAGCGGAAGTACCGGGGGCAGATGGGGCAGGAGGCCGACGAGTACATCGGCTACATCGTGGATGCGGGCAAGCAGATGCAGGCGCTGATCAACGACCTGCTGGAGTACTCCCGCATCACGACCCGGGCGCGTCCATCCGGGACAGTGGACACGGAACAGGTGTTGCAGGAGGTGCTCGCCAGCCTCCAGCTCCAGATCGAGGAGTCCCGTGCATCCGTCACGCACGATCCCCTGCCCCGTGTGAAGGCAGATCCCTCCCAGCTCCGCCAGGTGTTCCAGAACCTGGTTGCGAACGCGATCAAGTTTCGGCAGGCGGAGGAGCCGCTGCGGATACAGGTCTCCGCAAGGACGGCGGAGGGGATGGCTGAGTTCGCCGTCGTCGACAACGGGATCGGGATCGAGCCCCAGTACTTCGACCGCATCTTTATCATCTTCCAGCGGCTGCACGGGCGGGAGCGCTACCCCGGCACCGGGATCGGGCTCGCGCTCTGCAAGCGGATCGTGGAGCGCCACGGCGGTTGCATCTGGGTCGAGTCCGAGCCCGGGAAGGGAACCGCGTTCCACTTCACGCTGCCGCTCGCGGATGGACCGCGGACCGCGTGAAGCCTGTCGGCAGGGCCTCGATCCCGGATATACCGACGGGAGTGTCCGGGGTCGCGGCAGGAACCCCGGACAGGATCCTTCGCCGCGACTGCCGCGCCATGGCCAAGGCCCCCAACAGTTTTTATCCCTGTACCGGGAACTCCGCTCTCCATGGTGTTCAAGCAACCCCGGACCCTGCTGAAATGCCTGCTGGCGGCATTCGTCTGGCCCTGGCCCATCCCCCGATCCGAGAGCCCCGACGCGATCTCGCTCTGGAACGAGCGGGGCAGGGCTCTAGCCTCCCGAGAGGACTACGGAAGCGCCATTCTGGCCTTCAACAAGGCGCTCGAGCTCAATCCGCAGCACTGCGCGACCTGGAACAACAAAGGAGTCGTCTTCGGGCTCCAGAAGGAGTACGACCGCGCAGTCGAGACTTTTAACACGGCGCTGCGTTATGGCTGCGACAACGATCCCGCCCTCTGGTGCAACCGGGGGCTGGCGCTCTACAACCTGAAGCGCTACGAAGAGGCGATGGAGTCCTACGAGCGGGCGCTGCAGATCCGTCCCGACTTCGCCGTCGCCTGGCACAACAAAGGCGACCTCCTCATGGCACAGAAGCGGTGCCAGGAGGCGCAGAGGGCGTATGCCGAAGCGCTGCGGCTCGAGCCCGACTACCCCGCCGCGCGGGCCGGCTTGATGAATGCGGAGCGGTGCATCGAGGCGGAAGGTTGAAAGGCGGCAGGCACGATGCCCCGTCGAACCGCACCCGGGATGCTCCCCGCCGCCGGGAGTCCTGGCGCTTCCGAGGTGCGGGCGCTTGGCATGGCGAGGGGCCGGCGGCGGTTGAGCGGCGAGTATA
>JAXDAH010000035.1:0-10048 GCA_034679905.1 Methanomicrobiales archaeon
TGATCGGGGTACCGGGAAAGAGCGCACGCAGCCTGTTGGCGTACACGATCACGGCCCTGTCGGGGCGCTTCAGCGCTCCCCCGGGGGAGTACGCGTCCTTACTTCGCCGCTTGAGGTTGGCGGTGTAATGGTTCACCATGGAGTCGACATTGCCGGAGCTGACGCTGAAGAGGAGGCGGGGTCTCCCCAGTCTTTCAAAGTCCGCATCCCTCCGCCAATCCGGCTGGGCGATAACGGCTGCGGTATAGCCGGCGTCCCAGAGCACTCTCCCGATGATGGCGGCTCCAAAGGAGGGGTGGTCCACGTAGGCGTCCCCGCTGACCAGGAGGGCATCGAACTGATCGATCCCGATCGAATCGGCTTCTTCCCTGGACATCGGCAGAAAGCGGGGGTGGTCGATCATCCGCTGCACAGAGACTGTTCGGTTCCGGATCCCAATATGGTTTCCCGTACCCCGAAGGCAATTCGGCAGCGGACAGGAAGGCATGGGCGGGGAGATCTATCCCGAAAGAACGGTCAATAGATGTTTCAACAGTCGCCGTATCCCCGGGACCATTCCGACGTCTCCTCCTCGCCGAAATTCCGGCAGATAACCCCGCTGTCCCCAGCGATGCACCTGGCTTCTGATACTCCCGCAGCGGCGGAATGAAAGGTCGATATCTCCCCTATAGCTGCCGCTCCACAAACGTGTCGAATTCGTCCAGGATGGTGACCTGACCGCACCGAGTATCGCCAACCCCTGCGGGGCCTGCGTACAACCGTGCGGTAATGCCCCCTATCAGGAATGTGTATGCCCTATCGCAGTCCAGTGGGAAGAGAACGCACCGGATTCTCCCCAAACTCCTGCACGCGACTGACTCTGCCCTGGATGCAGCTGGGATCTGTCCGTCATAGGAGGAAGGATGGCGTAGCGACTCCGAACGTCCATCAGTATGCTCGGCATCCGGTACTCCTGCTACCCGGTGTGCTATCATACCTTCTCACCATCAAGAGCAGGCAGAGCGCGGTATGCCTGATAGAATACCTCCCGCACCGATCGGGCGATCGCGACTGCATGACCCCGGCCAGCATGCACTCGGCGGGAACCATGCCCCTGATGGTTCCAGGACGAACAACGCGACCGTAGACATCTAGCCCTCGTACCAGATGCGATAGATGGCACCTGCATGGTCGTCCGATACCAGCAGGGCTCCATCCGGCATGACCAGCACGTCCACGGGCCGCCCCCAGGCGGTGGAGTTCTGGAGCCAGCCATCCGCGAAGACCTCGTAACTCACGGGTGTGCCGTTCTCCAGGCGCACGAGGCTGATCCGATAGCCTAACGGCACAACCCGGTTCCACGATCCATGCTCGGCGATGAAGATTTGACCCCTGTACGCCTCCGGGAACATACCGCCCGGGTAGAATCGCATACCGAGCGCGGCCACATGCGGTCCCAATTCCTGGGCTGGAGGTGTGAACTCCGCGCAGGAGCGAGTTCTGCCAAACTCCGGATCGGATATGGTCCTGCCATGGCAGTAGGGGAATCCAAAGTGCAGTCCCGCCTCCGGCGCCCGGTTCAGCTCGTCGGGAGGGGTGTTCTCGCCGAGCCAGTCGCGGCCGTTATCCGTGAACCAGAGAATACCTGTCGCCGGCTGCCAGTCGAACCCGACGGAGTTCCGGACTCCACGGGCGAAGATCTCTATACCCGTACCGTCAGGGTTCATCCGCAGGATCGTCCCGAACCGCTCGTCCTCGGGATTGCAGACGTTGCAGGGCATGCCAACCGGTACATACAGTCTGCCGTCCGGTCCGAATGCGATGAACTTCCAGCCGTGGCTCTCGCGATCGGGCAGCTCGCTCGTGACCACGACCGCCTGCGGGGGGCTGCCAAGCCGGTCCTCGATCCCGTCGTAGCGCAGGATACGGCTCACTTCCGCGACGTACAGGGATCCATTCTGGAATGCCACGCCGTTCGGCATGTGCAGACCTTCCGCCAGCACGATCACCGCATCGGCACGGTCGTCGCGGTCTCGATCGGGAATCGCGTAGACACGCCCGATAGAACGGGTGCCGATGAACAGGGTCCCGTTCGAACCCAGGGCCATCGATCGGGCACCGGAGACGTTATCGGCATAGACCTCTATATGAAACCCTTCGGGAAGCCGGATGGCATCCACGCGCAGCGCAGCGTCGGTGGTGGCGAGCTGGAGGCAACCCGATGCCATCACCGCCAGGAGGATCGCCAGGGATAGTGCGCATACGCGAAGTGCCGTGGTTACTCTTGGCATGGTGATTCCTGATGCCTGGAAGCGCGCCTCGTATTTATGGGTATCTCCGCCCCCGATCCCTGCCGCAACCCCTCTCACAGCGGCGAGTGCAGTCCGATGTTGTCCTGCAGCGCGCCGATTGTCTCACGGTCCAGGAGGAACGGGAGATCGGGCACGATCAGGAATACCGGAAAATATCCAAAGAGGGTATGGCAGCCACGGGTGTACGTCTTCACGGCGAGGTAGTTCAGATACCGTCGAGTATAATCGGCTGCATATGCTTCGGAAGGCAGATCTGCTTCCCAAATCTCCGGGGGCAAGATCACGTGCTGCTGCAGGATACGCTCTCTTCTCCGGCTCCAGGAGAGGAGCATCATGCGGCTGTGAATGCCCTGCAGGAACCGCAACAGGACGAACTGGGTGGTGAAGATAGCGGCGATCGGCAGGATGCTCCAGTTGCTCAGGTAGTGCGGTGCGGTGATAAAGCCGAGAGTGAGGCCTGGCAGCAGCATCGCGGTGATCACCAGGGTTCCGATAAGAGCGGAGAGGCCGGCGATCACGATGACGACCTGCCAGGTCTTCTTGACGGCACTCCGAATCCTGCGGTTCATGCTCCGCAGTGAGTGGAAGAACTCGATCTTGTAGGGTTTCAGAAATACAATGCCGGCATAAAAGACGATAATCGCGATAGACTGATAGATCACCCAGGCGGCATCGAACGGCGACAGGATACTCCGCTGAAATCCCAGGCTGATGGCGAAGAGAACATCGAATACGAATATGATGGACAGTCCGATGGAGAGAGGTTTGCTGTTGATGAAGAATGTGTTCCAGAAGATCTGCCCGAGCGCCCGCTTGTGCTCCCGCACCCCGGTACTCCAGGCACGGTCGATGTACTCCATCAGCTCCTCGTAAATCCCCTTCTCGCGGGGGGGAGCATCCTTGCCCATCGATGGTATGAGGAGCAGGAACGGGTTGATCACCACCAGATAGAAGCTTGCCGCGATCCAGTGGAGCATATAGATACCCCCCGGCTCCAGGAGGTAGAGGATCGCGTTGAGGAGAAGACTGGCTGCAACCATCGCCGTGGTATGGGGTGCGGTCCGCTCCCTCCGGAGCAGCTCCCGCTGGAACACCTGTTCCTGCTCGATCTCGAAGAACGCCCGTGTCTTCAGGCTTTGTAGCTCACTCTGGTACTGTAGATAACTCTCCACCTATTCCGCTCACCAGGCCTGGATATTGATTCTCAATACCAATTGGCGGTATCTCGACATAAGCACTTGGCACCACGGAAATGTCAACGCCGGGGCTGCCGTGACCTTGGTCCCGCCCCGATCGCGGTCACTTTCCCTCCGCGTCCCCTATTCCTTTATGCCGGGGCAGCGAATACTCTTCTGGATGCCGATCACCAAGGGGGCCTATCTGAAGAGGCTGACGTCGCATTCGCACTTGATGCGGTCGGTGGATGTGGGGAGACAGCTGGAGGGGAGTTCGCCTCCCTCTGTCTTCGTCGGGAGCTGGAACTACCCGAAGGTGTTCGCAGGTCCGATGATCGCCCCTTTCCATGGCGACACCCGCATGCTCGACACTCCCGAGACCTGGATCCCGCGCAGGAAGACCCAGGAGGAGATCATCGGATTCCGGCTGGATCTTGTCCGCGGGAAGCAACCTGTGGAGGTCTCGGATCTCCATAATCCCTTTGTCGAGAAGCTGCAGGAGATATCGCTCTCGAATGCGTCGATCGAGAGCGAGGTAGCGTTCTTGAGTGCACCCGGCAGGGCGACCTTCAGCGAGGAGCACACCCCGTATGGCGCCAGCGCCGCGATCGAGCGTCTGGAATTCAACAGCGTGGACTGGAACGGCGATCTCGAGCGGATCTACTACGATACGGATCTCCGGGCGGCGGATGCCGTCCTTGCCCTGCACCGCAAAGAGGTCTCCTTCTCAGCAATCCAGAAGGCATTTTCAGTGGGCGCGATGGGGATCGGACGGGATCGGAGGCTCGTCCCCACTCGCTGGGCCATCACTGCGTGCGACACCGCCATTGCGGACGCCTGCCTGTCCGAGGTCCGAACCTGCAGCGTCCTGGATACCTGGAGGGTGCACACGTTTGACAGTCTCAACAACCACTATGCCGTGCTCCTGATACCCACGGGCTGGCAATACGAGTGGATCGAGGCCTTCCACCATATCCTGGGGAGAGAGGAGCTGGTCTTCGCCGATCACGAAGGACACCTCCCAAAGACTACCTACTCGTCTGTCGGCGGCTGCTACTACTCCTGTAAGATGGCGATCCTGGAGGCTCTGGTACGGGAGAGGCGGCAGGCCGGTGCAATCGTCCTCCGGGAAGCGCGCAAGGGATACGTTCCCCTCGGTGTCTTCAACGTGCGCGAGAACGTGCGGCATGCGATGCTCCAGCCTGGGATCGAGTTCGAGGATGCGGGCTCAGCACTCCGCTACATATCGAAAGAACTGTCACTTCCGCTCGCCCGATTTATAGAAGAGGGCCATATCCTGAAGGATCTCCTGTGGCAGAGGCAGACGACGCTGCAAGATTTTATGGTATAAGCAGATCAGAGACCAGGGCTCATATGTTCAGGTGGAGCCCGTGCAGACTCTTCCCCCTGTAATCGACTCCAGATTGATTCATGGACACGCTCGGATCTCAAAATCCACGAGGCAGCATCGAGGGAACCATCCCGCTGTAGACGGAGGAGTGCAAACAGTCCTCCGCCGTTGAATTTGTCGAATGGATATGAAGAGGGGGATATATCCCAAACCATCCGTAAGAAATACTTCCTTTCTCGAGTGAACGAATTATTGAGTTCGGAAACAAAAGAAAAATATTATATGCACTGAATAATTATAGCAAAACCCTAAAAGAGGAATGTATTCATGGTAATTTTTTAAATAGAAAGATTATACATTGAATTAATTTAGTAAAATTTTTATGAATCATTGCATAATAAAATCAAATTAAAATACTTCCTCTCTATGGCTTTCACCGAAGATTGTCTCTTCTTCGACAGGGAAGGGATGGGGATAATGGAGAAGTGATGGGTGTGGTGAACGATGGATACTGGTGTAGATATGCCGGTTAAAAAAGGCAAATGGAAGAGGCGGTCCCCATTCGCCATGATGGGTATTGCGATCCTTCTGACAACATGCCTGATAGCTCCGATGGTGGCAGATGCCGGTAATACATCGGGAAAGCGCCCCAATGCAGGTATTGAGATAGAAAAGTATACGAATGGTATCCTGGTAGAGCAGAGTCCTGGACCGCTGATCCCCGAGGGGTCGACGGTCATCTGGACCTACAAAGTAATCAATACCGGGGATGTTACCCTGACAGACATTCGTGTGACTGATGATAGGGAAGGGGATATTGAATGCCCTGCATCTTGCCTTACTCCAGGAGCATCGTTTAATTGCAGCAGATCTGGGATTGCGCAGCTCGGTCGGTATAAGAATTCTGGAACGGTGGTGGCTACCGTATCCCGCGAGCCCCAGAACTTCATCATCCTCTCCCTCGCGGAGGTAGCCACCAGGACCATCACGGACTCCGCTACCAGTTACTATCTTGGCCGGATACCGGGAACCGCGGTCGTGCGTGGAACGGCGTTCACCGATACCAACGGGAACGGCATTCTGGACGATGGCGAGATGGGCATACCGGGGATCGATGTGGTCTATAGGAATACCCGCGGTTCAGCAGTGCAAACATCGGATGCCGTTGGCCGATTCGTCTTTGTTAACCTCGCACCCGACGAAACCTTTGAGATCTCGGCATCTCATCCTTCTGGATGCTGCCGGGCCACGCCTGGCAGCATCTTCAATACCACCTCGGTCACCGAACAGGTGATCGATTTCGGGTACGCAGTCTCTGGCTCGGACTGTACCATGGTCTTCGGCACGGTCTTTGAGGATGCCGATCGCAATGGTACCCATGATCTGGGTGAGAAGGGGCTTCCTGGCGTGACGGTGAACCTCACGAACAGTAGCGAGGTGGGGAGTACACTGACTGATGGATACGGGCGGTACATGCTTCGCATCTGCGCAAGTGGGGCTTACACCGTCCGGGAGACCAATCCCCCTGGCTATGTCAGCACGACACCGGATATCGTGCGTATAGATCTCGTAGGGGGGAGTTCCGACCCGAACCCCGTGGACTTCGGCGACATGGAACAGGAAGAGGTGCCGCCCACATCAAAACTCGCACAAAAGCCGCGGCAAGGACCGTTCTTCGGCTCGAGAACCTTCGGCCCAGGCGGCCAGGGGTGCGACTATATTGAGAACGGCACACTCTATCCCTCCACAGAAGGCATTGTTCCCCGGCAGGTCACCATTTGTTCGGTTGACGGCATCGGCAAGCTGGTCGTGGGCAAGGGAACCCTGGCCCTTACCGTCGGAGCCGACCCGCCCCAGCATGCGGGTATAAAACTCTTGCAGGCACTTCCCGAAGATAGTAGCCCGGGATTTACTGCGACCGGCTATGCCTATGATCTTGCCCCTCTCGACGCCACATTCCAGCCCCCCATCTTGCTCCTGATGGAGTTTAGCGGTGACGAATGGGCCCTTATCGAGAGTAAATCCCTGGTTCTTCGCCAGTGGCATGGTTCGGAGGGTGTATGGAGGGATGTGCCCCTGGAGGTCGATGCCGGCGAGCGGGTGATATCTGCAGAGCTCCGGCAGCTGGGCGTCGTCGGGCTCTTCGAGCAGGCTCCGCTGGCGCCGGTGATGGGCGGACCCGCCGAACCCGCACCCGCTGGGACCCCGGGTCCTATATTCGACGGGTTCCCCTACCTTATGGCCTTCCTGCTGGCCCTGCTCGCCCTCCTGCTGGCTGTAGGGTGGAGCCGCAGGCCGAAAGGAAGGGATCTGCCCGCCATGCTGGAGAGACCGCTGTCTGGCGGCACGTATGCAGCAAAGCCCGTCATCGTAGCGGGCATGGAGTCGGCATACAGCGCCATCATTGGCGTGATCAACGATGTCGATGCACAGGTGAAGGAACTGGAGGTGATGGTCAAGGGCTTCGCCCGCCATGGATTCACACCGCAGGATGCGACTGCCGTCGCGGACCGCTTCTTCTACACAGCACAGGTCGCCGAGGAACGGATGAAAGATCCCCGTATCCGCCAGTACCTCACTGCCGAGCAGCTCGAGCAGCTCAACGCCCAGTTGAAAGAAGCGGTGGCCAGGATGATTCTTCTCTCCCAGAGTTCGGAATCCCTGCGGCATGCCGTGGACGAGAAGGTTAGCGAAGCGGGACAATAAACGGCTACAACCAGGGAGTCCCGTTCCCTCTCCTCTTGTCGCAGCGCTCCAGCCATCGATTACTCCCAGAAAGGGGAGGTTTTGGCATAAGGATGCAGTGCAGGTCGGTACTGCACATGTAAAAGATCGATTATGGATACTCGAGGGGGTCTTTCACTCCGGCCCGCTCGAACGCACTTCGCCGTGCGAGACATGATGCACATTTGCCGCAGGGTCGGTCGTCTCCTGAGTAGCAGGACCACGTGAGCGAGTAGTCGACGTCCAGAGACTGCCCGATGCGCAGAATACCGAGCTTGTCCTGCTGCAGGTAGGGCGCCCGCAACGTGATGGGATAGTGATCGCAGGCATCCAGGGCCTTCTTCATGGCATCGATGACGGTCGGGCTGCATTCCGGGGAGAGGGCGGCATCCTCTCTGTTTACAGCGGTGAAGAGCGTCCGCACGCCCCAGGCAAGGCAGTAGGATGCCGCCACGGAGATGAAGATCATGTTCCGGTTGGGAACGACCACCGACCGCTCGAGATCGTCCTCCGGGATCCCTTCCGGGATGGGTATCTCGGGATCGGTGAGGGCGCACCCCCGGGCCATCTCCCCGAGCGCGGGGAAGTGGATGACGATGTGCTGGATGTCCAGTTTCCGAACGAGCGCCTTGGCGACCTCGAGTTCTTTTGTGGATTTCTGACCGTACGTGAAGGTGATGGCCACAGGGCGGAGCCCCATGTGGATCACCTCGTAAAGGAGCGTGGTGGAGTCCATGCCTCCCGAGAAGAGAACGGCAGCTTTCATGGAATCATTTGCCTCCTGGATTACATCTGAAATTACATCTGAATCAAGCAGAGCTTGTAAAAGCACTAGAATTCAACAATGGGTTCGTTGCTGAGACGAATCCGTCAATGCGGATTTCTGACAGGCACGAATGTGGGAAAAATCCCGCTGGTGCCGTGCCTCCATCGTACACGCCGGTTAACCGCGTAAACCGTAGTGCATCGTTATTTTCAACCATCCCGACTGTATCCGTATCTTTAGTACACTGTGCCTGTATGTAGTGGGCGGGAAGATCCTAAAAAAGTACACTCCGGCGCGCTACATCTCCGGGGTATAGGGGCATGTACGACGCTGCTTTGAGCCCCGTTCCAAGAGGGCGCGCTATGTTACTCCTCGACTCGAGGGGGCATGCCAAGTTCCAGCCGATCCTCATGAGGGATAGAACAGTCCCCGAACCTGCACGCCTGGCGATTCTGGTACCCCTCTCCATGGTAAAGAGTGCAGATCTCCAATTTCTTGAGGAGTTATTGGGCTATTCGTGAGCAGCCTCTCCTCTCCTGAGGGACGGTTGGAGGATGCGAGGGTGAAGAAGGTGTATAATGAAGACATCCAAGCGGGGTGAAACACAGCACAGAGCGGGGAAAAAGAGGTATCGAGAGTATGGAGAGAAGATTATAGATAGACTGTACGACTTACACGGTTGGATTAACGAGAGAGGTTTGACCGGATCACCTTTTACACGCTGAGAGGAGAGTTCAGCTCGATAGCGCCGGCTGTGCAAGGAATAGCGTGATGGCCGATCGCTGGACGGCTCGTTTGGTCTCGTACCAGCTCACACCGGTCGTCAGTCGATGTGCCTCCAAGCGGAGGAGCCCAAACATCGAGAGAAGGATATGCCCCCGCTGGATGGTCTATTCCCGTATTCGGTATCGAATAGGGATGCTCTGCAAAATAAACGTTAAATTCTCAAAAGGAATGGGCTCGTCGTGATTCGAACACGAGACCTCCGCCATGTCAAGGCGATTAATAGCCCCGATTTCGAAAACGAGCCCATAGCAGGCGTTTATTTACCGACACAATCTGAGGATATAATCCATGATAGTAATGTGTCGGGAGCCATGAAAAAAGGTACTGCTCATCAACCTGTACCATTGAATGAGTATGTCAAGCAGTATGAACAGCCCTTCTTAAGCTACATGATAGAGATAGATAGCCCGAAGAGTGAGGGAACCCGTAAGGACTACATTAACGGATTAAAGAAGCTCAAGCCGATACTTGAGCCCTTAGATGTTGGGAGATATCATACCCTCTATCCGGGAGAGAACTTAACAAGCAAACAGCGTAATGGTATCCGTAAATTCTTTGAGTTTATGAGAAAGCGCCAATATAAAATAGATTTTAACGGATATCCCCATGAACTCTATATTGAACAGGTAGGAGATACCCCCGCCGCTGAAAGTACAGTGGAGTCAAGCAGACGGAGTAATATCAAGCCTGAGGAGCTACAAGAGGCATATCAGCGCCTTGATGTGATAGCCCGCCCCTTCTTTACTTTCCTGATCTACTCTGGTGTACGTTCTGAGCAGGCATATCACATCTTCAGCACTTTCGATATCTCGAAGGTTAATGTATTCAAGCCTGAGGGAACTAAAAGAAAAGTAGCCACGTATGATATGAGGGATATCACCCATGATAAGAAGCAAGCCATTTTTGCCTTTTTCCCCCCTGAATTTCTCCCTCAAATGGAGCAGTATAGCGGAGG
>JAXDAH010000036.1:0-8327 GCA_034679905.1 Methanomicrobiales archaeon
TGGCTGTTCGCCGCAGGGATTGGTGGTTTCGATGAGACCGAGCCCCGGCACGGTATTCCGACGGTTGATCTCGTCCAGGAACAGCATGCCGGGATCGCCCGTGGACCAAGCCGCTTGCGCCACCATCCTCCAGAGGTCGCGGGGCTCGATCGTTCCCCAGACGGATCCGTCCCGGGGATTCACGAGATCGTAAGGCCTTCCCGACTCCAGGCGCCGGAAGAATTCTGCATCGAAACCCACGGAGATGTTGAAGTTGCGCAATCCCCCGCCGCTTTTGCTGTTGACGAACGCGACGATATCGGGGTGGGAACTGGCCAGCACCCCCATGTTCGCGCCCCGGCGCCTCCCTCCCTGTCGTACCGCCTCCGTCGCCTTATCGAACACCTCCATGAAGGAGAGCGGCCCGCTGGCAACTCCGGCTGTACCATTTACGGAATCCCCGCGGGGGCGTACATTACTGAACGAGAATCCGGTACCCCCGCCGCTCTTGTGGATGAGCGCCATATGCTTGAGCGTGGAGAAAATGCTCGCGAGCGAATCTTCAAGCGGGAGGGCAAAGCAGGCGGAGAGCTGTCCTGACGGCGTGCCGGCATTCATGAGGGTGGGAGAGTTGGGCAGAAAGAGCAGACTCTCCATCATGGCGAGAAACTCGCGTGCTTTTCCCGTATCAACAGCATGCGCAACGCGCGAGAAGAGATCCGATGGTCTCTCTCCGGGCAGCAGATAGCGAGACTGCAGTAACTGGAGTGCGATGGAGCTGAACTTCATTCTATCTGGATATACTCTCAATCCAGGTACTCTTTATTTAAATCCATCTAAAAGTACCTATAGCATGTCGCTGATGGTGCTCGGGACATCGTCCCATGTGGGGAAGAGCATAACGGTGGCGGCGATCCTCCGTGCCATGGAACGCCGGGGTATCCGGGCAGCGCCCTTCAAATCGCAGAACATGAGCCTGAACTCCTATGTCACTGCCGATGGGGGCGAGATCGGGATTGCCCAGGCGATGCAGGCATGGGCAGCCCGGCTGGCCCCGGAGCGGGATATGAATCCCGTCCTTCTCAAACCCAAGGGGGACCGGACCTCGCAGGTCGTGCTGCTCGGCTCGCCCTACAAGGATGTGCAGATATCTGAATACTACCGTGAGACCGATGCGCTGTTACGGGAGTCGCTGCGAGCCTACCGCCGGCTGGAATGCCGGTACGGGAACGTGGTAGTCGAAGGGGCGGGGGGGGCTGCAGAGCTGAATCTCTATGATCGGGATATCGCCAATATCCGGCTGGCGAAGGCGCTGAAGATCCCCATCATCCTTGTCGCCGATATCGAACGGGGAGGTGTCTTTGCGCAGGCTTATGGGACGATTGAACTCCTACCGGAGGATGTGCGGGACTGCATCGTGGGGCTTATCGTCAACAAGTTCCGGGGAGATCCCGCCATCTTCGCAGACGGGCTGAAGCTACTGGAGGAGATCACCAAGCTTCCAGTGCTCGGTGTAGTGCCCTTCTTCGATATCCCCCTGCCAAGCGAGGATTCCCTCTCCCTCGCCGACAAGCAACCCTCACGTGGCACTGTGCGGATCGCCGTCATACGGCTGCCGCACATATCGAACTTCACCGACTTCGAGATGCTGGAGCGCAGCGCTTCTGTGGATTACGTGCCCCTGGGACGGTCACTTCTCGACTACGACTGCATCCTCGTCCCGGGAACTAAGAACACGATCGAAGATCTGCAGAAATTGAAGGAGAGCGGCACGGCAGAGGAGATCCATCACGCACGAAGACGCGGTATCCCCATCATCGGTATCTGTGGTGGATATCAGATGCTCGGGCGTACGATTATCGATTCTGGGGTCGAGTCGAGGCGGGGGGAGTATGCGGGTCTCGGGCTGCTGGATGTGGCCACCTACTTCGAGGGCTACCGCAAGACGACGGTTCAGGTACAACGCCAGGCCCGCGCAATCCCTCCGCTGCTCCTGCATATGGGCACCGTATCCGGTTACGAGATTCACATGGGCCGGACAGAGAGGGGGAGTGCATCGGAGGCCTTCCAGGGGGATGGGGCGGCAAGTGCGGATGGACTGGTCATCGGAACTTATATGCACGGACTCTTCCAGAACCCTTCTGCGGTTCGGGGACTGTTGCGGTACCTTCAGGATGCACATGGCGGCGGAGCTGAAGAGGTATCTTTGGACACCCCCATTGATGACATCTTTCCTGACTCCTACGATCGGCTGGCAGACTGGTACGAGAACCATGTCGATATGGACTTCATCGCTTCCTTCTTTCAGGAAGGTGCCGCATCTGGATGACAGTCCGTTCGGTCTGGGGGATGTTCCGGGCGGTGTACGACAGAGTTGGAACCGTCAGGCAGGTATGGGTGAACGTTCAACATAGGGTTCGACTGGGTGATGTGCAATGAGATGGATCTGGTGTCTCTCTGCGATTCTGATTATCGCACTTGGCAGTTGCGGCTCAGCGCAGGCAGTGGATGCAGAATCCTTTGCCGTGTTCTATTTTCACGGTATAGGATGTTTCCACTGCAATAATGTCGATCAGGCCCTCTTTCCAGGCTGGCTGGAGAACTCCTCAGGGCTGGTGGTGATCGAGTACGAGGTATATCGGGATAGGGAGAATGCCCTCGTTATGACCCGGTTCAACGAACAGTATGGCATCGGAACCGGTGTACCTGTCCTGCTCGCCAATCCGAACACCGCATGGATCGGTGATCGGGCAATCCTGTCCGAAACTCCGAAGCTGATCGGAGAATGCGAGGCCGATCCCGTATACTGCAGGCAGAATACTATCCCGTTCAGGAGTTTGAACCTGGCCGACCTCGGGGGCCACCCGCGGATCTGGTACCGGGACAGGGTTCTCATCCTGCAGGATTCGAGCGGTGACTGCGATGCGCTACAACGGCTTCTGATCGGTCAGAGTGTGCCCGAATCTCTCAAAAGCGTTCCGCATACCCCGATTACACCAGCAATCCTCGAGTTCTCGGGACAGAATCTTACATACCAGAACGCGGTTCAGCTGGAGGGTGCGGTATTCCAGTGGAACGCCCCCGAACTGCCCGGAGCGTCGGCAGGCGATCAGGAGTCTGCCGGTGTGGATTCTCCTGCCCGGCAGACTCCGCTTGTATACGCCCCGATCCTGGTCCTGCTGGTTCTCCTGGTGCTGAAGGGGATGCGGAAGAAGATCCCCTGAGCATCATCATCTTTTCCAGGCCGGTAACGGCACTCGCGAGACCGTACGCCGTCATTGCAGACCCCATTTCGAACTTTAAAAGGTTCTTTCTGCGGCAGATTTCTGCAGGGATCTCGTCACTCAAAGATCCTGACAGTGTAGCCCTCCCGTTCCAGCAGCCCCTTCACGCGCAAGAGCCAGTCACGGTCGCTTCCGCCCTTAAGGGGCGCGATATGTTCGTCCCAGATGCGGTTCAATGCCGCATCGGCTGAGAGCAGGCTCCTCCTTCCTCCGACGCGCCCGGCCAGTTCTCCATCCGCGTGCAGGATCTGCATGGAGTAGCACTTGAACTCGCGGCAGAGTGCGGGCCTTGTCTGATAAATGGTGCATACGTACTTCTCATTGCCCTTCCGCAGGAACGGGCACCAACCGGGATGTGCCTGCTTTCCTTCCCGTTCCTGGAAAAGATCGCGGTATGCGCTGTCCACATGAGCAAGAAACAGCTCCTGGGTGACCAATAACCTGCAGTAGAAGTCGGCATCCGAGAGCGTTCTCTCGATCCGTATGACGCCGCCAAGCGACATGCAGCACCTGCCGCAGCGGCTGCATTCAAACGAGGGCATTTCTAAAGCCCTCTGTCCTGCTGCTATATAGGTGTTCGGAATAGACACCGTGCCGTCCATTCCAGCGTCGTGGAGATTCCTGTCCGCCTTCGTGGACAGGATTAAAATCGATAGGAAGCTATATGTCCGGCATGAAGGTCTGCATTATGTGCGGGGGAGAAGGCACCCGCCTTCGCCCCTTAACATTCGACCGCCCCAAGCCCTGCATCCCCATCGTCAACGCGCCATCGGTCCAGCACCTGGTCGACCATCTTTCCAGCCTCGGATTCAACGATGTGGTCGTGACGCTGGGATACAAGGCAACCGAGATAGAGGATGCCTTAGGCGATGGCTCCCTCTTCGGGGTTGATATAACCTACGTCCATGAGAAGACCAAGCTCGGCACGGCCGGCAGTGTCAAGAATGCCCAGAAGCACCTGGACGGCCAGCCCTTCCTGGTGGTCGGGGGCGACCACGTCACCGACCTGAACCTGCTGGAGTTCTACCGCGGGCACCTGTCGGGAGACACGATCACGACCATCGGGCTGCTCTCCATCGACGACCCGAGCGAATATGGAATCGCCGAGATCGACGTGAACTACACAATCCAGCGGTTCAAGGAGAAACCGGCCCCGGGGGAGACCTTCAGCAATCTGGCGAGCACCGGGATGTACGTCTGCTCGTCTGAGATCTTCGACCATATCCCTACCGGCATGAAGTACGACTTCGCACGCGACCTGTTTCCTCGCCTCATGGATGAGGGCTACCGCCTGAAGGCCTGGCTGGCACGGGGCAACTGGACCGATGTGGGAAGCCCGCGCTCGCTGCGGCAGGCTGAACGCTGGAAGCTGCAGGGCATTGCCCACACGAGCATCAGCGGGGATCTGACCGTGAAGGGCGCCCGCATCGTCGGCCCCGTGCGCCTGGGTGGATCGATCACGCTCGGGCCGAATTCGCGCCTGATCGGTCCAGTTGCCATCGGTGCCGGTACCACGATCGAGGATGACGTTCTGATCGGGCCGTATACATCCATCGGCGAAGGCTGCACCATCCGGCAGAACACGAAGATCTTCTCCTCGTCCATCTACAACCGCGTTCAGATCGGCAACGACTGCTCTATCAGCGGCAGCATCATCGACAACGACACCCGTATCGGCGATGGCTGCTCCATCGAGAACGATACGGTCATCGGCCCCCGTGTCGACATGCAGCGCCGGGTGGTCGTTCACTCCGGCACCCGTCTCTGGCCGGAGCTGGTCATACCGGATGACGAGATCGTCAAAGAGCATGTGCTCAATAGTACGTACGATGTGCACACCGAAGGGTCCTAGGTGTGCCGGACCAGACGGTGGGTGAGCGCCACCAGGGGGTGGCGGGCATAATCGAGGACCTTGATGTCGTCCAGCGTGGAGAGGTTCATCGCCCGTGCGGTCCTCTCCAGCCCCAGCTCGAGATTTTCATCGATCTCGATGATATAAGCATCCAGCTTGGTGATACCCAGTCTTTTTGCAGCGATTGCACGATGATGGCCGTCCACCAGGATGAGCCTCCCCGGACGCTTCACCACGATCAAGGGCTCCGCAAGACCCTTCTTGATCTCGTACATGCGCCCTTCCAGTTCATCCTCGTAGATCTTCGACTGCGTGGGAAGAAGGCTGTCTATCGGAACATTCTCGCGTTGCAGGGTGGGGTCGACACCGTAGAGTTTGCGGAGCGTCTCGATAAACTTGAAGACCTTCTCCGGCGAGACGCGTTCGATCTGCGAGCGTATCACGTCGGCGTTTGAGATGATTCCGACGAGACGGTTCTCCTCGTCCACTACGGGCAGTTTCTGAATGCCGGAACGGAAGATCACCCGGGCAGCATCCTGGATGCTCATCTCGGGATCGGCGACGATCAGGTGCGTGCTCATGATCCTCTCGATCGGCGTCTGCGGGGGGACAAAAAGAAGGTCTCGGGCGGCGATGTATCCGACGACTTCCGTACCGTTCACCACCGGGAATCCATCGTGCCCTGTCTTCCGGATCTTCTCTATCACATCTCTTGCCGTCCCGTTCACCTCTACGGTGACGACATCGTAGGTCATATAGTGTTTGACCTTCTTTTTATCCATTACAGGTACATTCTTCATGCCGTTACTTCAATCCATCGATAGGTCAGGAGATTCCTGCAGTCGGATCGGCCATAGATCCTGTTTTTCCGGATTTTTTTGCTGCTGTCCTGCGGTTTCCCGTTACTACCGGCGGGGATGCGAGACGGATCGAATTGCCGCGGGTTCATTCAGCGGTGTGCCGATCTCTGACTCCACCCTATGAAGTGCATCCATGCTCCGCATACAGACCTGCAGTGGGGTAATTACCCGCGGGCATAGATGTGGATTCTCCGCCCTCTGTTGCTTCTAAACATCCAAAATATCTACCGGCCTTCTCTCATCCAGAGGGGGCATCCTCGCACTTCCATCCGCTCCAGATGTCCTCTGTTCTGCATTGCTGCACGCCCCCTAATGTGCCCTCGCAGCTATATAATTATTCCCGGAGCGTTCACCCGCCCTCTCGGCGTGCCGTAGTCGTTCTCCACGCATCGCGAACGGGCTGACGGCACAGACCTGTCCGGTAATGTCCAGTCAGCTGGAATATGGCCGGATACCGCTACCCCCGCGGGATTTGCAGGTAGGACGGTTGCAATGGCAATTCTCCTCCGGATGCTCCCCCGGCCTTCCATATCTTGTCTATTCCTGCAGCACAATCATTTTATTCCTACCGCACAAACCGGAGTAAAGATGAAGAAGGAGCAGAATAAAAAGCCCGTGAACTGGACTAAAATTTTCGTTGTCGGTTTTGGCGTGTTTTTTGCTGTTGCCATGATCGCCAC
Source organism: Methanomicrobiales archaeon (assembly GCA_034679905.1). Classification (GTDB taxonomy): domain Archaea; phylum Halobacteriota; class Methanomicrobia; order Methanomicrobiales; family JACTUA01; genus JASEFH01. The sequence goes on from JAXDAH010000036.1 coordinate 6,656, forward strand.
GTACATGGCGCCCCTCATTGAAGGTTTCAGAACAGTGAAGGCGAACGACACTGCTGTCGTGGGATTCACCCTCCGCGATGCGGAAGGGAAAGCGATCCTGACCACCGATCAGCAGGCGTATGCCGATGCGCTTCGCTCGGGGGTGCCGGCATTCCATACTCAGCCCCTCGTTATCCAGGCGGGCAAGATCGGCAACAATGTCGTCAATCCGGTTCTGGCGTACAATCCTTCAACAGGATGGCTCGAGTATGCCCTCCTCGGGCTGGAGCTGGACGACATAGCCCGCAGCGTTGTGGGTATGCGCCCGGGGGAGACGAAGTCGGTCTCGTTCACCTATACCGATCCTCTGACCGTTGATATCGATGCCGAAGAGTTCGATATCATCGGTGGCAATTTCACTACGGCGGAGGTCGGAGACTGGGTGCCCATGGGTTTCACCGACACCCCGGTCATCACGGCGCCCGGTGAGGAGGCCACCCCCAACGGCAGCCTGAGAATGGCAAAAATAACGGAGAAGAATACCGAAAATCTCACCATCGTCCATCGCTATAGATCCGTGGACATCGTCGTGAACGAGATCCGGTAGCCGGGATACCGCAGGCTTTTTATAATCGATACCCTCCCTCTTTTGACATGGCGATTCGGGTCATCAGTTTTCATCAGGAAGGCTGCATGGGATGTATCGAACAGACTGCCATCAATCAGGAGGTGGAGAAGGATCTGGACATCGAGATCGACCAGATCGATGCGGTGAAGCATCCCGAGTATATCAAGAAATTCAGGCTCCGGGTAACGCCCACGATCGTGATCCTGAAAGATGACGCGGAGCAGAAGCGGTTCGAGGGGCTGGTGCACCGGGAAGAGCTCGAGGGCGAGATAAAGAGACTCCTGTAACCGGAAAAATTCCTCGCGGACGGAAGAGCTGCGTTTATCCCCCTTTACAGGATTATTCCCCTTTCGTTATCACTCTTATTGGCCTTCTGGAAATATTGCGAGAAGCCGCGAAGGAATAACGATCCGGTTCCGGTCCAAAGGGTTGATAAAATCAAGATTGCATCGTTCCCGTCTCCCCTCTTGCAGATCTGGTATTCAGGGTGTAGTTCGGGGACGGCTCTTGCCCTGTTCGGCTCCGGTCCTTTACCAGAACGACCGTGTCCTTGCGGATTTATAATGGGAATCTGGATACCGCTCTCGAGATTATCGCACTATCGGAGGTGCGGACCTCCTCATGCCGGGATACGCATAGTATATGTGAGCGTATGGTCATGCTCCTCATGCTGCCGTGGATCGGTCCGGACCTTTCCCCGGGATGGATACAAATGAGATGTCTTCAGTCGCTGGCGCAGGTTCTCACAGAAATGCACGGGGATATAGGAGGCCGAGATGATCCTCGCAATTCTGCGCCTACGAGGATGACAGGCTGCTCAGCCCATCCCTACGAATGTCTCCAATGCCACAATTAAGGCATTGTTCATCCCTGAACCTCCTGCACTGCCTCCCCCAACAGGACGATGCGATAGGCACGGCACTTCTGAAGCAATCGACCTGAGCGGATCGGGGCAGGAGATTGGATAAATATGGGGGGATGAGCTCTTACATGGAGTCCTATAATCCGTATCCATACAGTCGTTTGACGTCCCGTGCCGCAGCTTTCTGGCCTTTCCGGCGGAGC
>JAXDAH010000037.1:0-23831 GCA_034679905.1 Methanomicrobiales archaeon
CGGGCATCCGCAGCGCCGAGATCCGGGAGTATCGCTACGGGCGGAAGAAGAACGCCAACCGGGAGATTTGGATCCGCGCCGACAGGCAGATCTTCCACGACCTCCTTGTGGCACTGGTGGAGATCGACTATCCGCACCTCGGGGTGATCTCCGGTGCGGACAACGGCGAGGAGGTGGAGCTCATCTATCACCTCTTCATCTACTACGGCGTGCACCTGGGGGAGACGGCGGTGAACATCGGGGTCTCGCTCCCGAAGTCCGACCTGACGATCCCGACGATCACCGACATCATCCCGGGTGCCCTGACGAGCGAGCGGGAGAAGCAGGAGATGCTCGGGGTGACGGTGGTAGGGATACCCAATCCAAGGCGGCTCTTCCTGCCGGACGACTTTCCCGAAGGCGTCTACCCATGGCGGAAAGACGCGAGCGGCGTCCCCGAGGAGATGATAAAGAACCTCTCGGAGGTGGGCAGACCCGCCTACCGGGAGGCGCACAGGCCCGTGGTGGAGCCCGGCGGCGAAGCCTGCGAGACCTGTGCCGTGGAGGAGGAGCATGGCAGCAAGTGACAAGAAGAAGGCGCTGATCAACGTCCCCATCGGGCCGGCGCACCCCGCCCTCAAGGAGCCGGTCCAGTTCACCTTCCAGATGGACGGGGAGCGGATCGAGAAGGTGGACTACGCCACAGGGCAGGCGCACCGCGGGATCGAGTGGATGGGGATGCGGAGGAATCCCATCCGCACCCTCTACCTCTCCGAACGGATCTGCGGCATCTGCGGGATCTCCCACTCGTTTGCCCTCTGCCAGGCGGTGGAGAAGATCGCGGGGATCGAGGTGCCGGAGCATGCCCAGTACATCCGCACGATCATGGCGGAGTTAGAGAGGATCCATTCCCACCTCCTCTGGGCCGGCGTCGCCGCCCACGAGCTCGGCTTCGACTCGCTCCTCTTCCTCTCCTGGCGGGAGCGGGAGGACGTGATGGACCTGCTGGAGTACATCTCCGGCAACCGCGTGAACTACGGGATGAACCAGTTCGGCGGTGTACGGCGGGATATCACGCCCGAACAGTACCCGCGGGTGCGGCAGTCCCTCGAGCACTACCGCAGCATCTTCGACCACCTGGCGACACTGTTCCTGAAGGACACGACGATCCAGCTCCGCACGCGGGATACCGGTATCCTTACCCATGAGGATGCCGTGAAGCTCTGCGCCGTGGGTCCGAGCACCCGCGCCTCCGGGGTCAAGAAAGACGTGCGCCAGGACTTCCCCTACGCGGCGTACGCGGATCTGGATGTCCATGCCATCACGCCGGACGAGCTGACGGGCGAGGTGCGGGGGGACGTGTACGACCGCATCGTGGTGCGGCTCCTGGAGCTCGGCCAGTCGATGGACATCATCGAGCAGTGCTTACAGGACATGCCGGAGGGCGAGATCCTGGCGGAGCAGAAAATACCGAAGATCCTGGCCACCCTGCGGAAGGCGAAGGGCGAGGCGATCGGGCGCGTCGAGGCGCCCCGGGGCGAGGACATGCACTACGTGCGGATGGCCGGCAAAGAGCCGCTGGATATCTGGAAGGTGAAAGCGTCCACCTACAGCAACATCATGTCCTGGGTGCCGATGCTCGAGGGGGAGCAGATCGCCGATATCCCGATCGTCGTCGCCTCGATCGATCCCTGCCTCTCCTGCACGGATAGAGTCGCTATCGTGCAGGGCAGAAGCAAGGAGATTCTCACCCGGGACGATCTGCACCGGCTCTCGGTGGAGAAGACGCGGAGGCTGGAGCGATGCCGATCGTAACCGACATCCTGCTGACGGTGGGGGGCATCCTCGCCGTCACGCTCTTTGGGATCGTCGTCGGTCTCCTCTATCTCGGTATCGACCGGAAGATCACCGCCCACATGCAGGCCCGCATCGGCCCGCCGCTCACGCAGCCCTTCACCGACGTGGCGAAACTGCTCCGAAAGGAGAACATCGTGCCGGAGGACTCCATACCGCTCCTCTTCAATATGGCGCCGATGCTCGCCCTCGCCGGCGGGATTGCAATCCTGCTCTACCTGCCCATCGGAGGATTCCCCCCGCTGCTGGGAGAGAGCGGGGATCTGGTCCTGGTCATGTACCTGCTCACGGTGCCGGCGCTCGCCATGGTCGCCGGCGGGTTTGCCTCCGGGTCTCCCTACGCGACGGTGGGGGCGCAGAGGGAGATGGTGACGATGATGGCCTACGAACTGCCCATCGCCATCATCGTCATCGCGATCGCCTGGCGGCTCGCCGTCGCGGGGATCGCTCTCCCGTTCGCGCTCACCACGATCGCCGCCAACCCCCTCTGGGGGATCCTCGGGCCGCTCGGGATCGTCGGCTTTGCGATCCTCCTGCTGGTGCTCCTGCTCGTGACCCCGGCCGAAGTCTCCCGCATCCCCTTCGACACGCCGGAGGCGGAGACGGAACTCGCCGGGGGTCTTCTCGTCGAGTACTCCGGGCGGAACCTGGCCCTCTTCCAGATCGCCCACGGGGTGCGGACGATCGCCATCGCCACCCTCGTCGTGGCGCTTTTCGCTCCCTACGCGATCGCGCCGCTGTTCGGTATCGGTGGCATCGCCGCCTGGATCCTGGATATCCTCTTCTTCTTCGTGAAGCTCTTTGCCGTGACGTTCGTCGCCATCAGCCTGATCCGGGTGGCGGCAGCCCGCCTGCGGATCACCCAGGTGGTCTCGCTCTACTGGACCTACCTCGGAGGGCTCGGGATCCTGGGCCTCGCCCTGATCGTGCTGGATGCGGGGGTGCTGCTGTGAGATTCCCGATGGTCGCCGAGCTATTAAAGCAGCTCTTCCGAAAACCGGCCACGAATCCGTTCCCGGCGAAGTACCTGCCGCCGTCGATGATCCAGTTCCTGCAGAAGGCGTCCCGGGGGGAGGCGGCGATCCACCCGCCGGTTGAGGTCCCGCCCCGCTACCGCGGCAAGCTGGCCAAGGTGGGCGAGGAGTGCACGGGCTGCGGGCTCTGCGTGCGGATCTGCCCGGGCAACGCGATCGAGCTCATCAAGGAGACGAAGCAGATCCGGATCTACATCCCCTCCTGCGTCTTCTGCGGGCAGTGTACCGAGATCTGCCCCAAGGGCGGCCTTGCGATGAGCGAGATCTTCCTGCTCGCCGACACCGACCGCTACTCCGAGAACCTGGTGGTGGAGTAGCGCCGCTCCCCACCTGCCGGCGAGCGGGAGGATCCCTCTTTTTCGATAACGGCAGTGCACGATTGCGATACCGGCTTCCTCATATTTCGATAGCCTTTTCTGATAATCGTGGTGTTGCGTATCCGATCGGGATCGAGTGCACGGATTCGGGCTATCTTAATTAGTGGGGTGGGGGACGGGGGGAGGGGGGTGAGCCCCCCCCCCCCCCCCACCCCCCCCCCCCCCCCCCGGGGCACCGGGCCGGGGGTGGGTTGGTGGTTTTGGGTTTTTTTTTGGGGGGGGGGGGGGGGGGGGGGGGGGGGGGGCCCCCCCCCCCCCCCCCCTCTCGACCCCCGCCCCCCATTGGTACGACAGGGCCTGTCTTTGGATTGTGGTGGAAGCGTGCCAGAGGGACGCGGTTTTCTCACGAGCGAGGGCAGGTGCATACCTGTGAATCCCGGCACGATCCCTTCCCCACAATGCGGCCGGGATGCCCGGTGCAAGAATCTGTTGGCGATTTTCAGGCTGAACCGAATTTCTGGCCGGGAAATCCGAACATCACTTTGGATGAGGGGCTTTCGCAATCGGTGGCAGGGATATGGGAAGGATACTCCCCGTAAGGCTCCCAGCTCCCTATCGTGTAGTGGTGCCTGCTGGAGCCGCCGGGATCGGCTCATTCGACTATGGCCTCTCCTACCCGTGAAGGCTATCGTACCGACGGGGTGGGGGGGAGAGGGCGCACCCCCTCCTCTACCTTGGTGCGACAGGCCTGGATTAGAGCGCCAGGTGTTCTGCGTATAAGGCTCTGATCGAGCCGCTCATCTCCGGGGCAAAGGCCCCGGCCTCCTCGTTGAGTCCCATTCGTGTTGCAGCGGCGGGGTGATTGGATGCAATCCAGCCCCCGACGGAGCGCGCTCCAGCGGGAATCGGCGGCACCACGGTGAAGTCTGTATGCACACCGGACTCCCGCCGAATAGGCTGTAGAACGGCCAGGTTCTGGAAGAGAGGATCTAGGGTGCGGTTCTCAGCCTTTCGGAGAACGCTTTTTTACCGGCTGCCCAGAGTGAGCCTCCCGGGGAGGATACCGGCGGGTGTCTGCTCTCTCTTCTTCCGCTTCAGCAGGGCTTCGCCCCTCGCCCTGCAACGCTCCCCCTCCTCCCCGCTGCCCAGCGCCTTCAGGCAGGCGCCTTTCTGGATCCAGGCTTCGGCGTAATCGGGATCGGCCTCGATCACGCGGTCGAAGCAGGAGGATGCCTCCTGGTGCATACCCAGCCGTTCCAGCGCGATTCCCCGGTTGCACCATGCGGCGGTATACCCCGCGCTGATCTCGATCGCCTGCTCGAAGCTGCAGGCGGCCTCCGGGTACTGCTCCAGCTGCATCAGGCACACCCCTCTCATGTTCCAGGCTCCCGTGTAGGCGGGCTCGCACCCGATCGCCATCTCATAGCATGTTACGGCGTCTGCATGGTTGCCGGTCCGGACGAGGCAGGTGCCCCTGATGAACCAGGCGAACGGATGCCTCTCATTGCCATTGAGGAGCTCGTCGCAGCACTCGATCGCCTCCTGATACCGTCCCGCATTCATCAACCTCTTCCCCCGGTTGAGGAGACTGCGGGTATACCTGTCTCCTATCCTCTCCGAGCCGTTCAGGCTACCGCTCACGTCTCCCTTCCGACCGTTCTCGCCAAAATACGCGTTATTCTTCTTGAACTTTCTGGAGACGGATGTGAGAAAGGCATCCATGATCTCTGACATATTCCCCTCACCTATTTAATGCAGATCCACTCTCTACTCGCAGGCGGAGGGGTTCATGCCGTCCCGTGCGGTAAACGCGCATGGAATATAAAGACTTTTCTATGCTCGATACCGTTTTACCCGCGCCTTTTCCTTAACGTTCAGCATTCGTGGTGCTCGTTACAGGCAGGAGAAGGCTGGAATTGGGGGAGAACCGATCCTTGATGGTAAGGTCGCGGTCACGCGGTCTGGAGAGCGGGGATCCGAGCCAGATCCCCGTCTGCAATGACGGCAACAAGCCTCCGCACGCCCTCCCGGACCTCGGGCGACAGCTCGCTCGCACAGCCGATCACCGCGGGCTGGATGCCCACAAAGACGATCTCCCCGGCGGCATCCGCGAGGAACTCCATTAGTAGAGAGAGGGGCATGTGGTGCGTACTGAGGGCGACGCGCTCCACCTGATCCTTCCCGATCCGCCGGTACTCCCCCGGGGGGATGCCCATCTCCGCCGCGTCCACCAGCAGCAGCACCTCCGGCTGCAGCCTGCGCACCACCGAGGAGAAGTTCTCCGGGACGGTGCCGCAGTTGACGGTCACCCACCCTGGCTCACGCAGCGTGTCCGCGACGACTGCACCCGCGCCATCGTCCCCCCGCAGGGGATTGCCGATACCAAGGAGCATCTTCGGCATGCCGGAATAGGTATCGTCCGCCTGCCACATTACGGTTATTGCGCCCTCAACGCCACCGCCGCGGGCGGAGGCCCCCGTCCTGCAGGTCCTGGCATGGGCTACATCGGACGCTGCCGCGATCCGAGGGCGGTCATGAATCGGTCACGGATCTGCACGGGCGAGAGGGGGATATGCCCCACCTCGGCATTCCCCGGGCAGATCGGGACATGCACAAACCGGGGTCCGGTGCCGCGCTCCTCCAGGCACGCCTGCAGCTCGTCGCCCGTCGCGGCCCGGCAGGTGCGGGGAATCCCGGCGGCGATGGCGAGCAGTTCCAGATCGGCGAATCGCCGCGACGGCGTGGGCTGATCCCCCGTGCTCCCGAACGTGCCGTTGTCCAGTCCCACGACGACGAGATTCGTCGGCGATGCGGCGGCGATGACGGGCAGGACGGCGGTCCCCAGCAGACTCCCGTCGCCGTCGAGCACGATCACGTCCCGATCCGTCTGCAGCGCCAGCCCGAGGGCGATGGGGGATGCCTGGGTGTAGCTGCCCAGCATGTAGAAGTTCAGGTCCCGGTCGCGGATGGCATAGAGCTCCCGGCTCGGCACCCCGATGTTCGATACCACCGCCTCGCCGTCCAGCACCTCCGCGACCGCCTCGATCGCCTGGAAGCGCGTCATCGCGGCGGTCACCGCCCGCCTGCGGCACTCTTCCTGCGGCGCCCCCTCTGGCAGCGGGCGCCGGCACGGACCGCCGATTGCCTCGCCCTCGAAGCAGCAGGGCAGCATGAGCGCCACGTGCGGAGACCCCTCGCGAAACGCGGAGTCGATGACGTCCCGGATATTGGGTATATCCTCTGCCGTCTCGATCACGGTATAGGGAATGGCGAGGGCATCCAGCACCGCTGGCAGCGCGCGGTTGAACGGCACCTGGGCGGGCACCGCCTCGCGGTAGATCCCGCGCCAGCTGGCGAGGATGGGGAGCGGCAGCCCGTAGGTCTGCGTCAGGGATGCGATCGCGTTCAGGGAGTTCCCCAGTCCTGAGCTCTGGATCACCATCGCCGGCCGTCCCCCGCCCAGATAGGCACCGGCGCAGATCCCGACGCCGTCCTCCTCCCGCGTGAGGGTGAGGTGCCGGAAGTGCTCGGGGAGCGCGAGACAGAGGTCCTTCATCCGGTCGCAGGGCAGGGACGCGACCGGGTCGATCCTCTCCTCCTTCAGGATGCGGATGATGCGCTCCCCGTCCATGGCGCCTCGAAGGGTCGCAGCCACTCGGTGATCGGCGCCCGAACTGCATCCAGGGAGGCTCCCGCCCGCACCGTGCAGGCGGCTGCGAGGGGCAGGAGGCAATAGTCCTCTTTCACCCGCTCGTACCCCCCGCCCGTGACGTTCAGGAGCACGGAGCTCTTCGGGTCCAGCACCCCCGCCTCGGACGCCTCGATGAGGTTTGCCGCGTTGACCGCGGCGGCGGGGTCCAGGTCGATCCCCTCCGTACCCTCGAACAGCCGGGCTGCGATCCGGGCTGCATCGTTCGATATCGGGGAGACTGTTCCATCGGTGTCGGACAGGGCGTCGAACAATCCTCCGCGGATCCCGTAGGGCGGGTTCCGGTTGGTGAGGACGTCGGCATGCACCCGCCGCACGGTCTCCCGCGCCCGGAACATGTCGAGGGCAGGGATGAGGTGCCGCCGTCGATCCTGCCAGGCGTGGACCAGGGGGATGAAGGGGAGGTTCTGACAGAGGTGGAGTCTCGGGAGGCGTGCGCCGAACCGCCCGTCCCGACGCAGGCGCAGGCACGCCTCCCAGGCGGCGATCGCGCCGGTGCCGCTCCCCACCGCCTGGAAGTAGTGGTCGGGGATCCTGCCGGCAGTCACGGCGGCATCCAGCATCACCGTCCCCATGCCGTCCCGCCGCGCCACGTTCTTCGCGCCGCCCTCCGCCACCAGGGGGCCGAGAGCGGTGAGCCTGTCGGCGAACTCGATTGCGTCGCTGTAGTCGCCGTCGACCGCGATCAGGAAGACAGCGTCCGCCGGTTCCGTGGTCCAGATCCGTGCCACGTTCGCCTCGGGCACGACGAGCACCACCGGGATCCCCGTGACCGCGGATATCTGGGCGAAAGCCCGCCCGGTGTTGCCCGCGGATGCCACGACCAGGGTCCCGGCCCCCTTCTCCTGCAGGCGGAGCAGCGTCGGGATCGCCTCCAGTTCCTTGAACGTGCAGGTGGGGATCGAGCCGCCCCGCTCGGGCCAGTAGCCGGAGAACCCGACGTCCAGGTTCGTGAGCCCGAGCTCCCGCGCGAACTCCCGGCTGCGGTAGGTGACGGGACGGGCGTCGAGGGGCAGGACCTCTTCGACGGGGAGCCAGTCGCAGAAGCGGAAGATGCCCGGCAGATCCCGCAGGTTCAGGCGCTCTCTGGCATATTCTGTCCTGAGGAGGGCGTGGTGGCCCGACGGACAGGCGTTCGTGTAGCGGTCTTCCACGGCCTCCCGCCCTTCCACGCAGCGGAGGTTGTACTTCATGCGGCATCGCCTCTCCCCGTGGCAGGGCGCAGGAGCCGGACGCGCGTTCCCGTCCGCCCTGCACGAGCAAGCAGCAGCCGCACTCTGCCGCGGCATCCCTGATAGGTGTATCGGTGCTGCAGGATCCCGAACCGGCATTGCCCCTTCACCCGCAACTGGAAGCGGCGAACTGGCGATCGGGACGCTCCCGCATGATCTGGAAGGACTCCGGATAGTTCTCGATGAACCAGACCATGAACGCCGTGAGGTCGATCTTCTCGGCAAGCAGCCTCTGCCGCTTCTCCTCGCACGCCTGGCGGAGACCCTCGCGGTTCAGGAGCTGGAGAGCCGTAGCCAGTGCCGCCTCTTCGGTGACGTGGCGGTGCACCAGACCATACCGCTCCTCCAGCTCCTGGTGGTTGCCCAGGTTCCCCGCCACCGAGGAGACGTAGATGGCAGGCGTCCCGAGGACCGCCGCCTCGGTCGCGGTCGTCGCCCCCTCTCCGATGTAGAGGGCGGCATGGGCGAGGAGGTCGTGCAGCCGCTCCGGAGGCGATCTCGAACGGAACCGATCCAGGCTCTTCGGGAGCGGCGTCTCCGACGTGACGATAACCCGTCCGTGCTGCTCGAGCCTCTCCAGCAGCCTCGCTTTGTCCCGGATCCCCCGCTGCCCGATGTCATGCGTCGCTGTCCAGGAGACGAACCGCACCACGCAGAACTGCTCTCCCTTCTCCAGCCCTTCCATCGCCAGCACGGCCGGATCGGGGCGGAAGTGGCGGGGGTGCAGGTAGGCGAGCTCCTTGTAGCTCTCCACGCGGATGTGTTTTCTTCCGTAGTCCCCACGGAAGCAGGAGGGTGTCACGACGGCATCGCTGAAGGGCACGAAGAGCAGCTGCTGTTCGCGGGCCAGTTCGGTATCCGTGAACTGTATGCAGGGTTTTCCGAGCACCCGGGAGACGTGGGCGCCCTCGATCATCGCAAACCCGTAGAAGATATCGGGATCGAATCCCTTCACCTGCCGGTACAGCCGCAGGTCGACCAGCGGCAGATGGAGCAGCTTCTGCAGCGGAGTATTGCCGTAGGAACCCAGATCCGTGTAGGCAATCCGGTAGCGATCCAGCAGCTGGAGCGAGATGTCCTTCTTGAGCGCCGTCAGGATCAGGTCGTGGCCCCGCGCCTGCATCTGGAAGATGAAGTTTCTCAGGAAATGCACCTGGCCCGGGGTATACACCTGCAGCGCGATCCTCATCCGTTCCCCTCTAGAGACTCCCGCACGACCCCGCTCCGCGCATGCCCGCTATACTATCCATCGCCGCAGCTCCGGCCCCAGGATCCGTGCGGCTCCCCGGGGAACCCGGCTCCAGATCTTCGCCAGCTGCCCGTACTCCGTCTGCGGCATCCCTCCGCCGGATCCTGCCGGATAAACCCAGTGGCGGACGAGCACGTCCCGGGCGCCCCACCGTTTCTTGAAGGCGTGGATCCCGGAACCCTGCCAGCTCCTCCCGAAATCGAAGGAGCGGTATCCCCTCGCGATCGCCTCCTGGATCGCATGCCAGTAGATGAAGTTGTTCGGGGCGGAGGTGCGGTATTCCCAGCGGCTCACGGCCCATCCCGAGATGAGGCTCTCGCGCAGACCGAGGAGGAAGAGAGCGGCGACGGGAGTGTCGTCCTTCCACGCCTCTGCGATCCGGATGCCGCCGCCGAACTGCTCCAGGAGGGCAGAGAAGAGCCCGGGCGGATGGGGCGGGGTCCCCAGCCGCTGCATGGTCTCGAGGTAGATGTCGTAGAACCTGGCCACGCTGGCGGGATCGGACGAGAACGTGGCGGTAAATCCCGCTCTCTCCCCCTTCCGGATAGCGGTGCGGCAGGTCTTGTCCATCGCGCCGAAGATCCGATCCGGGCCGGGCGAGAGATCCAGGAGGGAGGTGCAGTAGCCGTTCCGGCTCCCGAATCCCGCCGGCGGGGCACCGTCTCCGACGTGCCGCAGTTCGATCGGCCCGCCCCGGGAGGCCATACGCTTCAGTTCTTCCAGGAAGGCATCGGAGACGGCCGCATCCCGGCAGTAGATGCCGCCGTACGGGGCATAGGGGAGCGACACCAGTCTTCGGCGGGAGAAGGGCGACCGCACCTGGAAGAGGGGGAGGATCCCGACCATCTCACCAGTACCATCCTCGGCGCAGAGGTAGCGCGGGCGGTGGCGGTAGACCTTCTCCACGACCTTCTTCCAGCCGATCTGCGAAAAGAACGTCGTCTCCGGGCTGGAGCGGACGTAGCGATCCCACTCCTCCTCCCGCCCCGGCTCGAGGGGCCGTATCTCGACACTCACAGGGCTTCCCCGCACAGCTCCGAAAGGGGCATTTTCTTCACGCCGTTGATGCCCCGCAGGATTTGCAGCAGGCGTCTCTCTACGAGATCTCCCTTGATCGCCCAGTAGAACGGTCGCCCCCGGCCGACTCTCGGGAACTTCTCCGGCGATATGTCCAGCGGGTGAAAGTAGAACACGGTGTGCCCTCGCTTCAGGCTCTGCCGCAGCCCCTCCAGGATCATCCGGCTCCCGAGAAAGCGGAGCATGGGGCCCCCCGATGCGGGGATCTTCACGCCCCCGACATCCCAGTACGCGAACGGGAACTCGACGATGTCTCTCTCGTCCCCCCGGTCCAGGGAATGGGGGCGGGGGGTGTACGGGCAGGACGAGACCCCGATCAACTGGGAGTCGGTCTTGTTGTAGAGGGAGTTGACCGATACCGATGCATCGTACAGGAACCCCAGCTTCTCCAGCGAGTCCACCATCCAGCCGCTCACGAGGGCGTTGGGGGCACGGTAGCCGTAGATCCGCTCCCCGACCGTCGTCTCGAGGAGATGTTTGGCGTCTTTTGTCCTCGCCTCGAACTCCGCGGTGCTCATCAGGGGCGACTTCGTCTGCGGATCGATCTTGCAGGCATGCGAGAGTCCGTGTACGGCAATCTCATGGCCCTGCTCGCAGATGCACTCGATCAGGCCCGGATAGTGGCGTACGATGTCGGCCACGACGAAGAAGGTGGCGGTGACGTTGCAGGTGCCGAGGATCCCCAGGACCTTCCGAACCGAATCGGTGAGGTAGTCGTATCGCCCGCTCCACTGCTGGTAAAATTCCGATGCGTCCCGGAACTGAGAGAAGGGCGAACCCGTCACCGACGGAATGTGGTACCAATCTTCGATGTCGACGGTTACGGCGAGCGAATTCCCGTTGAATCCTGCACTCATGCGATCGCCTGTTCTGCCATGTCTGGACCCTGATTTCATGTATTCCTATAAAATAGTTTTTACGGGACGGGTGGTGTTCAGTTGGTATCGGGCTCGTGGTGCGCATCGCCGAACAGTACCGGGCCTGAACGAAGTTTGAAGTTCATATTCGGCGCTAATCCAGAAAATCCAGAGATTCTTCCCCGATCCGTATTCGAAACGGCAACCCTGCCGTCTCCATAGTCAGACGGGCGCACTATCGGCAGAACGCAATTCTTCCAGCCGTTCTCGCGTCCCGCTGCGGATCAACGGAAGTATCTGTTCAATCCCTGAATGCCATAGTGAACGGCAGGCATGGGATCGTCTGCGGAGAATATGCCGTACTTCACGTTCCTGTCGAAGAATGGTCCGATCATCTCCCTCAGGTACCGAATATCGCGCGTCTTTCTGAAATAGTGCATGCAGGCAAGAACGTCCTGGAGGACAAACCGGGTTCTGATGCCTGCCGCATACGTCCCGGGGGGTTCGATGTCCCCGTCGATGGCGAGTCTGTAGAGGAGATACGGGAAGTCCACGCCTGCATGCATTGCCAGCGACATCGAACCCCAGAATCGCGGATTGATCTCGATCAGCTTCGGCTCTCCATCCCTCTGATCGAGTTTGAACTCGACCATCGCGATGCCGTACCATTTCAGGGCATCGAGCATTTTCAACCCGTACTGCAATACCGTGCCATCCTCTACGCTCTCACAGTACGTGGAGGGTCCGCCGCTGATGGGATACTCTCGCAGCCTACGGTGCACGAAGACCGCACGGGGTTCGCTATCCCGGTTGTATATCGCAAACGCACCGTATCCCTGGCCCCGGATATACTCCTGGATGATGGGCCGCTCCTGGGTTCCGGCCAGGCGATTGTAGCTGTCGATCAACTCCTGCGGGGAAGCCGCATACTCCACGCCCCGCGCGGTCGATCCCCTTCTGACTTTGATCACCGCGGGGTACTCGATCTCCCTGGACAGCGAAACGACCTCCGACGCATCCGCGGGAAAATAGGTTGCCGGACAGGGGATGTCGTTCTTCAATGCAAACCTGAACGTCTCTTCCTTGTCGACCGCCTTCATCAGCGTTTCATAGGGTGGAATCGGGATCCTGATACGCTGCCTGAAGAGATCGATATGTTTCGCGATGCTCACCATCGAACTGATACCGGAGGGAAGGATCGCGTCGTGTGCGTCCGAGAGACCCAGCAGGAATGCGATATACTCCTCTTCGTTGCTGATCGGCGGGCTCCACATACGTTTTTTGCAGTATCTGGACTGAAATCCGACCGGGTTCACAGACTTGCTCTGCACCTCGATCGCCGTTACGTCAACGTTTCTCCTTCCCAGGGAGCGTATGGCGTAGAGAGCGGTTCTCAAGTTTGCATCGCAGACGATCGCATTCATTTGCCGCCTCCCGCATATGGCACCGGAAACCTTCGTAGTTTTGCTGCTTTAATCAATTTGCTCGCGTATTGTGCATATCGTGGTGATCGATCTCCTGTGACGCATCCCTTTCCATCCAGTATAGCCTTTCTGATATCGTGATCGTCGTGCAGGACAACTCTTCCCAGGCCCACCTCGACGGAGGTATGAGCATCGCTTCCGGCAGATACGGGCAGACCGTATCGGCTCGCCAGCTCCTGCGACTGGACGTTCTGTGTCTCCGATACCCGGGCGTTGAACACTTCGACAGCATCGATCGCCCGGATCACATCGTCCGAAAGCCTGTGCCCCTTGAAAGGATGGGGCAGCACGGCGATGCCGTCCTGCGATCGGATCTCGTCGATCACCTCCGCAAAAGAGGCGGACCGGATCTCTTCGTGCAGAAAGAGCCCCAGGATATCGCCGATATCCGTCAGGATCTCGCAGCCGATGATAACGGAGAATTCCTCGTCCCGATTTATCCTGTGCGCCCGCAGTGCACCCTGGATGGTACCGTGATCCGTTACTGCAACTCCGCTGAGGCCTATCTCCTTAGCCCTGCTTAAAATCTTTTCTGGCCTCAGCAGAGAGTCGTACGAGTAGCGTGAATGCACGTGCAGATCGAGTTCCATTCGGCATCTACTTCATCGTTCCTGTTAAAAAACATCTCCCCGAATCTGCAGGAATGCACCGGCCTATCCTGACGGATACTTCCCGTATTGACACATACCCGGCAGTCCGACGACCGTTTGCCGGATACGATTGCCAGCGGGTTCGCCCTGGAAATCGTATGCACTCCGCCATTCATGGTTGAGGGTATGCATCCCACAGTATACGCGATAGATGCAGAAGAAGGAGATATATGCGCCGACCGGGATTCGGACCCGGGTTTAGGCGTTGGCAACGCCTAGTGATAACCACTACACTATCGGCGCGTGCAGATCAAATTCGTGCTGAGAGCTAATAAGGGTATCGAAGGTACCGTTCGCTGACAAGAATAGCAGCGAAATTCCGTATTTTCAAGAAATAAGGATTTATATCGGTAAATTTTGGAGAGGAAGATTGCAGTACATGGCCCCGCATACGGGGCGGCCCCGGCACCTCCGCGCTCCCGCCGCCGGGGGCGAAGAGGATCATCGTTTATATGCTCCGGGCAGAGAAACGGTGTGCCAGAGCCCGCTCCGTTGTCGTGCTGGCAAAAAGAATAAATATTGGCCCGTCGTGTATTCCCCGATCGCTGTCTGGATACAATGCCGGTCGGCGTTTAGGCAGCAGGACATCCTGAACAGAGCAGGTATTCAACGCAACTTCTGGGCAGAGTGTATCACAGGAGGGAGAGAAGCACGTACGCAAGGCATAGAGTCGCCGTCACGGTTCCGGCCTACAATGAGGAGCTTCTGATCGAGGATACGCTGCGGTCCATACCGGAGTATGTGGACCGGATTTACGTCGTCGATGATGGTTCTACGGATCGAACGGCTGAGATCGTGCACAGGTGTGCTTCGGAGGATCCTAGAATCGAATGCGTGCGGCACCGTAGAAACGGTGGCGTGGGGTCTGCCATCTACACCGGCTATAAGAAGGCTCTTTCGGAGAACATGGATATTGTTGCGGTGATGGCCGGCGACAACCAGATGGACCCCAAGATCCTTCCCCATCTCCTCGATCCCATCGTATGGCGCAAGGCCGATTACACCAAAGGCAATAGGCTGTACAGCGCCGAGTATCGCAGGGGGATGTCGGCGTGGCGTTCCCTGGGCAACTCGGTGCTCACCTTTCTCACCAAGGTGGCATCCGGGTACTGGGATATCATGGACCCGCAGAACGGCTATACCGCGATCTCCTGGAAGGCGCTTCGCACCCTGGACCTGGATTCGCTGTATACAGGCTACGGCTACTGCAACGATCTCCTCGTGAAGCTGAACGCCCACGACTTCCGGGTCATGGACGTGGTGCACCCGGCGCGCTACGGGCGGGAGAAGTCCAAGATCCGGTATGGAAGTTACATCTTCCGTGTATCCCACCTCCTGGCGGCTGATTTCCTCTGGCGCCTGAAGAGCAAGTATGCTGTTCAAGGACTCTACCCGATCCTCTTCGTCTACGCCTCGGGTATCGTCCTCTCCATCGGCGGTGCGCTCGGGGTGATCTATGCTCTATACCAGACGCTCGCCCAGAATGGCGAGTTCGTCATCCGTGGAGGTCTGGCGCTCATCAGCTTCTTTATAGGACTGCAGTTCCTCTTCCTGGCGGTCCTGCTGGATACGCAGCAGAAGACGAGGCTGGAGAACACGATCAACCCGAGGGAGCGCGTGCATTCGATACGACGCTCGACTGCGTCCCGTTACGGAGGTGCCGAGGATGGCTATGAGTGACTGCACGGGGTGGCGGACCTGATGGAGACGGAGAGCGCAGAGGTTGTCTTCCCGGATATCGGCGTCTCGAATCCGTTGGCGGGCAGCAAAGGGCTGGAGACGTTCCTGCACGACCGCACCCTGCTGGGGCTGAACAACGCGTATGCCATATCCTGGAAAGACCTGATAAACGAGATCGCGCTTTACGTCGACCAGTACCACATCTACATCCGTTACAACCCGTTTTCGGATATATCGAAGTACATCCCCCTGCCCCAGATCAAGAATCAGCTGGATCGGTTCCAGAAGGATCGGCTCATCGATCCATCGGGCAAACCCGATAATGTCCATCTGCACCCTGTTGGCGTCCACTATATCCCCGTCTACGACTATTTCAGGAGGCTCGGCGAGAAGCACTACCGGCGGGTGAAGAGCCAGCTCCAGTCCGATGCGATCCGGTTCGACTTGATGCATGCGCACTTCACCTGGCCGCAGGGGTATACGGGGGTGCGGCTGAAGGAGGATTACGGCGTGCCCCTGGTGCTGACGGCCCACGGATTCGACATTTACGAGCTGCCGTTCCTGGACGACGCCTGGAAGGAGAGCATCACCCGGGTCCTGAATGCGGCCGATTATATCATCACGGTGAGCCGACGGAATCTCCGCTGCATCGAGCGGCTGGACGTGGATACGCCCGTCGCCGTCATCCCGAACGGTTTCAGCGAATCCAAGTTTTACCCCCGGGATCCGGTGGAGTGCCGCAGACTGCTCAACCTCCCGCCGGATCGCAGGATCATCTTCACGGCCGGCAATCTGGTCGAGGTGAAAGGGCATGCCTACCTGATCGAGGCGATGGAGAAGGTTGTGCGGGAGCAGAGCGACGTGCTCTGCGTCATCTTGGGCGACGGACTCCTGCGGGATCAGCTCCTCGCGCTCATCCAGGAGAAGCACCTGGAGGATCACGTCGCCCTCGCCGGGCGGCAGCCGCACCACTGCATCCCGATCTGGATGAACGCCTGCGATCTCTTCGTCCTGCCCAGTCTCTCGGAGGGTAACCCGATGGTGCTGTTCGAGACGCTGGGCTGCGGCAAACCGTTCATCGGATCGGCCGTGGGCGGGATCCCCGAGGTGATCCAGTCCGAGGACTACGGCATGCTGCTGGAGCCCAAAGATCCCGACCATATCGCCGCCGTGATCCTGAAGGCGCTGGAGAAGCGGTGGAACGCGGAGGAGATCCTGCAGTACGCCCGGCAGTTTACCTGGAAGAGCATTGCCAGGAAGACGGCCAACATCTACCGGAAGTGCCTCTCGTAGCGGGATCCGGGAGAAGCCGGGAGTCCCTCTCGTGCCGGTACGTTCTTGGGGAGAAGGTCCTGCACATCCCCTGCTCGTGCGAGGGGGCACCGATTGGAGGAGGCGGATGGGCGTTTTGCACCCGCTCCCGGATGGCAAGGTCCGATCCTCCCCGAGAGACCCTCGCACGTCTCCCGCATCGCCGGCGAGACGCGGTGGCATCGATATCCTTGCGCTCTTGCGGATGTCGCACTGCTGGGATGTGGGCGGGTGCGGAGAGAGGCCCTCCCCCCCCGGGTGCCGCAGGTCCGGGTAGGGGGATGGAGAGACGGGACATGCGCCCAGCCACTGCGAAGGGAAGATTTCACAACGGGCCGTGTATCTCTTCCAGAGAGGCTATAGCATGCGGGGGTGGAGGCACGGTGCAGTGTCGTCCGCCGGTCCACCACCCTTCGAGGCTATCGCAATAGCCGTGGTGGGGGCAATCGGGGGAGGGGTCGGCCCCCCATTATTGCGATAGACCCTGTTTCAGAGAGTGAGATCCTGTGTTTGACAGAATCCTACGTGCTAATCGGGAATGACCATGGCGGTCTGGAGCACCCTTACGAATGTCGCCGCGCAGCGAGGTAGGGGCGAAACCCAACACCGCCTGTCCAGCCATTCCCTCCTGAACCTCAAAGGATCCTGTTGGCATCGGCTTCGCGGATCTCCCCCGGGTATCGTGACTTGCGGGGTGGGGGAACGGGGGGTGCTCCCCCTCTCGACCTCCGCCCCCCGAATTGCGATAGGGCCTGCGTTCGGAGAGCGGGGATGCCTTCGGACATCCAGGGTTTGAGACCTGTCGCCGTTTTGGCATTCCCCGAACCAGAGGACCGCGTTCATACCTCAATCTAGCCTCTCTGCATATTCCGCCCTTCAGAGGCCGCATAGCGGATACGCAGAGCGGCACAGGGGATGCGGAGCTGCCTCAAGGCGGCTTGAAATCCTTATTGAAAAGAGTATCCGAAGGCATGAGCCCCGCGGCCTCCCCCGCTCAGACCGCCGACCGCTGGACGCTCTTCAGGAACTGGACGACCCCGGATATATCCCCCTCTCCGACCGAGGGATGGACGGGGAGGTTGATGATATTCGAAGCGATGTACTCGCTGTTCTTGAGCTGTTCCCGCCTGTGGGGGATTCTCCGCCGGAGAAGAGGCACCCGGTGAACCGGGCAGTGCCACTGGAAGTTGCCCAGCTCCAGCCCCTCCTTCAGCGCCCGTGCCGTGATCTGCGGGAGGGGTATGCCGGCAGTAGCGAGAACGTTGTACTTCAGGAACGCCGCCGATCTCCTCCCCCCGACGCTCGGGAGCACGTAGGATGTAGAGCCTCCATTGAGCTCGTCGGCATACGCCCGTGCATTCTCGTTCCGTATCCGGTTGACCGCATCGAGATGCTGCAGGTTGAGGCGCCCGACGAGCGCGCGGAGCGAGTTCATACGGAGATACCCGTCGTCGATCTGCAGCCGGTCCGACGCGATCAGGTTCCGCACGGCGTCGATCGCGCTGAACGGCGGGCAGCTGCGGCGGACTGCCCTCTCGATCACACGGTTCCTGTGCAGGTAGCCGAGGATCGCCTCCTCCAGCTCCGTACCCGTCGTGCCCGCCTGCAGCATCCCGTCCACCAGGGCAAAGAGGCGTCTGTCCGTCCGCATGAGATCCTGCCCGAAATAGGCGGTGAGGCGGGTCTTGTAGAGGTCGCTCCGGGTCGCCAGGTGGAGCAGGATCAGCCCGTAGACGTGGTACTTCTCCCGCAGCAGAGGAACTCTCTCGTAGCCGGCGATGACCGCCTCGATCGCCGGGGCGAGATCACGGTTGTTCAGCATCAGCATCCCGCCTTCCCCGGTCGACATATGCTTCTCGAAGTTGAAGCTGACGAAAGCCATATCCCCGAACGTCCCGATCATCCTCTCCCCGCACTTCGCCCCCAGGCACTGGGCGCAGTCTTCCAGAACGGGGATTTCCCGTTCGTGGGCGATCGCCACGATCTCCTCGATGTCGGCCGGGATGCCGAAGAGATGCGAGGCAACGACTGCCTTCGTCCGTTCCGTGATGGCAGCCTCTATCGCTTCGGGAGGGGCGAGGAGATCCTGGATCGCACTGTCGACGAGGACCGGTGTCGCTCCCGCCTCCATGATGGCATTCATCACCCCGCGGTAAGTGAAGCTCTGGACGATCACCTCGTCCCCCCGCTGCACGTTCAGCGCCTTCAGGGTGAGATAGAGTGCGGATCGCGCCTGGTGCATGGCGATACAGCGGTTCGCCCCGAGGTACTGTGAGAACGCATCCTCAAAGGCCCGCGTATGCCCCTCGTGCAAGAGGTCCGCAGAGCAGATGGCATCCACCATGGCGTCCAGATCGATATGGGGTCTTGATCGCGGCAACATAGGCTACTCTCATGCACTAATTCAAGCAGTCCGCTATGTGTTCGTAGATTATATTTATAATTTTTGCCCGTTCGAAGAATAATCGGATGCGGGCAACCGGTTTGTAAGACAAGCCGGCATCCTCCTCTCGATCTGGATTAACGCTCTATCGGTATGCCCCCGTACGGCGATACTATTATCAGCGGACCATTTTCATGTATGCCGATTCGGCCAGCTTCCCCCGGATGTCTTTGCGGGCGATGCGGAAGTACAGCTCCAGGGACGGGTTGAACTGGCTCTTGAACTGGCAGAGGTTCTGGGTGTTCGCTCCGATGAATTCGCAGGAATCGTAGCCCTGCCTCTGCGCCTCCTTGATCACCTCCCAGATCAGGAACTCGTTGCTGTTGTTGTCGGAGCGGGCTCCTCCGACCCAGAGCTTGACATCCCGGTACTGGACGACGAGGACGGCACTGGTCACCTCCCCCGCATCCAGAACGCTGAAGGTCCTCAAATTTTCCGGAAACGCAGCACAGACGTCCCGCAGGTAGTCCACGCTGCGGAACGGGCTCGAGAGCCCCTGCTCGTCGTACCGCCCCGATACCATCTCGTACAGCCGGGAGACATCGTCACTTACGGCAATCTCCAGCCTTCTCTTCTCTGCGTCCCGAATCTGCTGGCGCCTCCGCACGGAGAACCCCTTCCAGATGTTCTCCTGCCCCTGCCGTAGATCGAATACATACGTGTAGAGCGGCTCGACGGAGAAGCCGCTCCAGACGAAGCTGCGGATATCCGAAATGGAGGGAGGACAGGAGATGGACAGGATGTTGGGGCTATATCCGTCCATCTCGGCGTGGACGTCCTCTGCGATGATATGCAGGATGTGCTCGCGTTTGTACTGCTTCAGACCGGCATACGTGGCATCCATCAGGAGGCCGAGGTACGGGATACCGGTCTTGGGCGGCGGGGAGAGCATGCTCCGAACCCCCATGGTGTTCCTGTAGAAGAGGGGGAGGATACCGATGATATGCTCTCCCTTCGTGATGGCATACGGCAGGAGCTGGAATCCCGTGTGCCGCTCAACGATCTTCAAAAAGTCCCAGTGGTGGAACAGCTGTCCATAGGGGCTCTTCTGTACAAACGAGTCCCAGCGCGCTTTATCGTCAATCTGCTCGATACCCATGTCGCACCCACCAGCGGTAGATCTCCTCTCCGCTCGTCATCCAGGCGTTCTTCTGCCTCCCGAGATCCAGGATCTTCCTGTATATACTCGATCGCCCCCGCTTTCCCGCATTGCTGAAGGTGTCGTTGTGGAAGTTCAGCGTCAGTATGCCGTGGCATGCCTCCACTCCATCCACCATCCCAGCAACCGCACTCCAGGTTTCCGCCGAACCGCGTTCCGGAAGGTGCACGTCCATGATGCCGAGCGGGATCTCCAGGATGTCGATGTGGCGCCCGCTGTTGATGTCGAACGGCCAGTAAGGATGGCACATGCCGTTGCGGAACCCCATCGCGTTCGGATACCCGAAGGTGGTGTCGTACTTAAAGCCGCTCTCCTGCAGGAGGTGCCAGGTCTGCGGCACCCGGAACTGGAGGTAGTGGTTCCGGTAGCCGACGATCTCACTATTCAACACCTTCTCCAGCCTCGCCTTCTCCACGGCCATGGCCGCGCAATCGTCGTACGTGCCGTATCCCCCGTGGAGACCCACTTCGTGGTTCTGGTCGCGAATGCAGCCGATATCCGTCTCGAGGTCCTCGATGCGGTACCGGAATCGCCGGAAGTCGCGATCCGTGGCGAGGAAGAAGAACGAGGACGTCGCCCCGTACTCCTGTTCCAGCCGTATTATCTCCTGGAAGTTCCGATAATTGCAGGAGGCGAAGCGGTTCTGCGGATCCCGGCCCCGCACGGAGTGCAGTGCGTGCGAGAGGCGGTGGGGCAGCGTGGGGCGGATGTCATCGACGTCGTGCGTAAGGCAGAGAGCAAACGGATGCTCGTCGGGATACTCCATGTCGAGACCCTCTCGCGCGAGGTAGGTCGACACGACGGGCTGCTGGAGATTGCTGCGCCGGCTGAGCTCCCAACCGAATCTTCCGTGCGCATCCTGCCGCAGGGGGGCGTACTCCTCCCTGCTCGTGAACACGTCCCAGAGCTCCCTGTCGTGTCCGAGCGTCTCCCGCAGGGCTTCTCTATCGGTCAACGAGTGCACGTCTCTTCTCCCGGCATATGCCACGCTGCTGCGTACGGGCCGTTCATAAAAACCGCTCCTTGGGCGGATGAATCAGGTGCTACAGTGCAGTCATAGCATATAATTGTTATTGCGACCCTCCGATCCGCCGGAATGGAGGGCGAGGCGGAGTCCGCCCTCCTGCACGACCCCCGGAGCCGCTCTCTCCCTGAGGCGGCCGTTGCCGCCCGGGGATCAGTCGAGCGTCCGCGAGTTGTACTGCTGTATAGGCCCCTCGCGAACGAGGTTCCGTGCCGGCCCGAAGATATTGTTCTGCATGGAGATGTTGCCGAACGTGTCCTTCTGGCCGACGGGATTGGGCGTGGAGAACCAGTTGTTGTGGATCCGAGCCCCTTCGGACGGGATGCCCCGGATGGCGATTGCATAGGAGGTCCTGGTGAAGAAGGTGTTGTGGTGGATGTGGATGTAGGCACCGGCGATCCCGGAGCCTTTCGGATCCCCGTGCATGTCGAAGGCGGCGCTGGTCTGGGTATCCGAGATCGTGTTGAAGCGCGCCTCGTAGCCGTCGCCGGCCATCCCGGAGCCGGAGATGCAGTGTCGCGTATAATCGAAGGCGTTCGCCTCGATCTGCGCGAACGACTGATCCCCGATGAGGATGCCGTAGCCGTAGCCGTTCGTGCGGCAGTGGTGGATGTGGTTGTGGTGGAAGTAGCCGCCATTCTCCGGACCGGTTCTCTGGAGGGCGATTCCCGCGTAGCTCCATCCGAAGATCTCGCAGTTGTCGACTTCCAGGGCGGGCGAGGTGGAGTGGATCCCGATCACGAGATTGTGCCTCCGCGTATCCTTGAACGGCCCCTCCAGGCGCAGTCCCGTGATGCGCACGTCCCGGCCTTCGGCCTGAAGGGCGCGGAATATGAAGTTCGGATCGTCCCCGTCGCTCGAGGTGTAGAAGATCCGCCCACCGGGGGATCCCTTCTCCCCCCGGTTGCTGGCGAGGGTCACGCCCTCGGGAATGCCGATGCCGCTCTCCCGCCCCGTCAGATCGATGGCGGCGCTCTCCTCCAGGTATACCACGTCCCCGCTCTTCGCCTGCGAGAGAGCCTGCAGCAGCTCGTCCCTGTTGGCAACGACGTATCGGACCCGGGGATCGTCGCGGGTGACGATGTCCGAGTAGCCCTCGCCGCCGCCGATCGGGTTGCCGGTGGGGTTGAGTTCGGCTCCGAAGATCTCGATCGCGTCTTTGTCGACGATGAGGGCGGAGATCACGTCACCGTCCGGCGCGTCGAAGAGGATGACGAAGATCGCTTCTGCGCTCTCCCCCGGCGAAAGGCGGACGGGTACGTAGCTGGCATCATTTCCGTTGATCATCAGGAGGACATTCGCTTCTATATCGGCGTCTCCATGATTGGTGCAGGTCACCGTTACAGCCTGGAGGTGGCGGAGAATCGGGAAGGGTGGGTAGATCGTCTCGATAGACGCGATGGATACGGGTAGGTCCTGCTCGGGCGGAGCGGTGATGTGGGGCGGGGTGGGGGTGCCGTCCGGGTAGAGGGCACGCGGTGGGGGAGGCCAGTGGACGAACGTGGTCATTCTGCTCGAGATCTCCCGCCCTCCCGTGTCGTCGGTGCCGAGGAGTCGGAAGAGGTCCGAGAGGTTCACGCCCAGGATGTGGAGGGACCTATAGATCCAGGCGTCTCCCTCCTGCACGTCCGAAGGATGCGGGGATCCTGCACTATCCCCGCCGCTCCCGTGCACGGGAATCGCTATTGTCAGCATGAGCATGACGATGGCTGCCGCCGTCAAAAGGGCAATGGGGCGTCGATATGGTTCCAAGGCAATCCTCCGCTGCCGTATCTTCGGATGGAGAGAGCACCCGTGGATGGGCTACATTGCTGACCTTTCTGCAGGGAGAGATATAAATAAGTATCGCGAACGCTCTGTAGAGATGTCTTTTCGCGTATTTTTCATCTATTCCATTGCAATGATCTTCGATTCTCCCCTCCCCGCGGCCCATTCCGGGCCGCCCTCTCCCCTCCCCGAGGGGAGGGGAATAGTGCGATAATCCCGTACATGGGATCCCGAGCCGAAGCTATCCACGATCCTGGTTATCGCACGAACGTGTGGCAGGGATATCGCCTCTCCCCGGAGAATCCCGCACAGCTGTCTGCGGGTTCAGGATGCCGATCTCAACAGAGCCATCGCGAATTCACATGCATAAGGCGGCGGAGTTGGGCGAGGATCTTTCCGAATGGAGGGCGCGCCGGTGGCAGGATGGAGAGACAGCATCGCCAGACCCGCGCGGCACCGACTTCATCCTGCAGATGAGCGACGCCATCGTGGATGCCGGAGCATACCATTCCCGAAAGGACTTTTGAGCCTGTCCGACCTTGCAGGGGTGGCGAGAGGATCCACGGCTC
Organism: Methanomicrobiales archaeon; assembly: GCA_034679905.1. Taxonomy (GTDB): domain Archaea; phylum Halobacteriota; class Methanomicrobia; order Methanomicrobiales; family JACTUA01; genus JASEFH01. Next base: position 23,396 of record JAXDAH010000037.1, read on the forward strand.
CAGCATCGCGGTGACGTGGAGGGAGGGGGCCGCTCCCTCCGCTATCGCTGCGAGAGGGGCGGCATCCGGACGAAGATGCCCCACAGAGCGGCAAGGCTCGATTCCAGGGGGATTCGCCTCTCGGGGATGATTGTCGCTGATGCTGCCCGGAGCCGGGGCTATCGCCAGAAGGGCTACGGAATTTCAGGGATTCTCGGGGGCCTCCTCATGCAACAGCTGGGCCGGGATGCTCCCAAGCGAAGGTTGGCCTGCGGGATTAGAACAAAGAATACCCCTCTCATATTTCCCCAATCCAGGCCCTATCGTACAGCGGGAATGCGGAACAACCCAGACCCTGCCTTCGAGGATATCGTACTTCTGGAGTGGGGGCAACGGGGGGAGGGGGCGCGCCCCCTCCCCCCGTTGCCCCCACTCCAGAAGTACGATATCCTCGAAG
>JAXDAH010000038.1:0-2553 GCA_034679905.1 Methanomicrobiales archaeon
AATACCTGATAGCCGTCAGCCTCGATGCGGATCTCGAGTCGATCCATCCATCGATTTTCCCCTTCGCGAGCGGCTGCTCCCTCGCGCTACCGGATCGTCGCGACGAACCGTCCGGAAGTCCGTTGACGGGCATGTGCCCTCCTCCCGATCCTGCGAACGCTTATCAGGCACAGCGGGTAAACTATTTCACTACATGCGAAACGCCTTCCACGTCATGCTGATCCCGACATTGGGCTGCCCTGCCCGCTGCAGCTACTGCTGGAGTTCCGAGGAGGAATCTCCCGTCATGGATATCGAGGTCGTCGGGGAGGTGGTGGAGTGGCTGCGGGATTTCCGAAAGGATCCGGTCACCTTCACCTTCCACGGGGGGGAACCGCTCCTCGCGGGGGCGGAGTTCTACAGGCAGGCGCTGCCCCTGCTCGCCGAAGGTCTGCCGCACCTGAAACCCTCCTTTGCCATGCAGACGAATCTCTGGCGGATGACAGCGGAGATCGCCCGAATCCTGGCGGAGTACAACGTTCCCATCGGCTCCAGCATCGACGGCCCGGAGGCGATCAACGATGCGCAGCGGGGGGTGGGCTACTTCGAGAAGACCATGCGGGGGTATGCGATCGCACGGGAGCACGGCGTGCGGGTGAGCTTCATCTGCACCTTCACCTCCCGCTCGGTGACGCAGAAAGAAGAGATCTTCCGGTTTTTCCTCGACAACGGCTTTGTAATGAAACTCCACCCGGCCCTGCCGTCCCTGCGGAGCCGGGAGCCGGATCCCTGGGCGCTCGAACCGCAGGCGTACGGGGAACTGCTGGTATACCTCCTGGATCGGTCCCTGGAGCACATGGACGCGATCGAGATCAAAAACATCGACGATCTCTGCAGGTGCGTCTTCACCCGCCACGGGACGGTCTGCACCTTTGCGGACTGCATGGCGAACACCTTCGCGGTGGGGCCAGATGGCGGCATATACCCCTGCTACCGCTTCGTGGGGATGTCGGCATGGGTGATGGGCAGCGTCTACGACCACCCCTCTCAGGAGGACCTTGCCAGATCAGAGGCCTGGAAGCGGATGCAGCAGTATAAAGAGTACGTGGACGCTGCCTGCGGCGCCTGCCGGCATGTCAAATATTGCCGCGGGGGATGCCCCTACAACGCCCTAGTGCCGGCGGGCGGGGAGCTGCGGGACGTCGATCCGATGTGCCCTGCGTATACGCAGATCTTCAACGAGATCTCCGATCGGCTGAACCGGGAGATGCTCGAGACATCGCCGATCTTCCCCCCGTTCGGCCCGAGGAAGGGAAAACCCGGGATAATGTCCATCATCCAGAAGATCGTCGCACGATAGAATCGCGTACGGCCAGACGGGGCGGAGATTGAACCGTATTCTGGAGAGCGGTGCTCCAGCCCTCTCCCTGCTCCCACGCTTGCGATAGGCCTTGTATAGCTGAAAAACGTGGAAAAGTGGCGGTGCACGGGGCTGAGGTGGGTCTCGAGCCGGCATCCTCCCCCAATGGGCAGGAAGAGCAGACTGCGATACCCTGGAGGAGGATCTATCGGACTGTGGGGGCACGCGGTTACGCGATCATCCATGTGGAACCTCCCTTCGAGAGTATCGTGACTTGCGGAAGTGGAGGCAGTTGGGAGAGGGGGATGCGCCTCCTTCAAAACACCTCCCTATGATGCGAAAGGTCTGTATGAGTCAGCTGCTGATCGAGCGTTCGGTGCGGTCGGATAGATCTCGAAAGCATCGGGTTATTCTGCTGTAAGGAACCGCATCGCACTCGGGTGATGAAGGGCTTCCTCGGGTGGCTCTGTTGAAATCCCCATCGAAGGTAGAAAATGCTCCGGAACGGCATATTCGCAGGAAAGGCCTCGCCCCCTTCGTGCGATAGAGCGGCTTCTGGAGAGATCCATACGGGCCTATCGCACTGCACCCCTCCCCTCGGAGTGGGGAGGGGGCGACCCAGGAAGGGCTGAGGGGAGGGGAGGACCCGGACTATCGGAACCGAGGGAATATCCACAGGATAGGTGTAAAAATACGCCGGAGAGCTGTTCTACAGTGCCTCCTCGAGTAGCGATGGCCTTGTCTCCGATTTGCGGGACGATCGGCTTCCTCTGGATGATCTGGACAGAGACGCCGCATGCTAGATCGGGAGAGTATCCGGATCGCACTCAAAAGGCGGCGCTGCCGTACTGCGAGGCGAGAGCTGGGTGGAGCACAGCCTGGAGCCTCCCGTGGGGGCTATCGTACCGCGGGGGTATCTGGAGAAGTATCTCCTTCCCCATGGGGGATACGGGATGGGAGCAGAGAAACGAATATGCTTCCTCATCACGGAGCGTGCAAGGCCGGACCTCGTCTGCACCTGGCTCCGGATCAGGGCCTATCGTATGCCGGGGGTGGGGGCCGTGGGGGGGGGGGGGGGGGGGGGGGGGGCCCCGCCCCCCGGATCCCGGGAGGGGACCAGCATGGCTGACACAGGAAGGCTCGCCGGGCGCGTCGCGCTGGTGACGGGCGGCAGCCGCGGCATCGGCGCCGGCATCGCCACGGCGTTCGCCGCC
>JAXDAH010000039.1:0-29550 GCA_034679905.1 Methanomicrobiales archaeon
GGTACCAGATCGTCATCGACTACTCCCTCGCGGATGGGATCTGGAGCTATACCGTACTGGACTCCTGCGGTGACGTGCGGGAACGGATCGCAGATATCGCCCTGACCTCACAGCCTCCCCGGATCAACGCCTTCTCATTCTCCCGCGTCGGTAATCCAGAGGGAGATCTGTTCATCGACGATCTCCGGGTCGTATCCCTGCCCCGGGCCGCTTTCTCTGCTTCAGCACTCTCTGGCGATGCCCCTCTAACCGTTACCTTCACGGACCAGAGTAGAGTAGCGACCTCCTGGGCCTGGGATATGGATGGCGACGGGGATGTGGATTGCACCACCCGCAACCTCTCCCACACCTATGCGTCTGCCGGTACGTACACCGTGAAGCTCACCGTTGCGAACGAGGCCGGGGAGGATACCCGGACCGCCGCCGTCACCGTACATGGGTGCGACCTTCCCCCCACCGGGCTCCAGGAGGGCGTATCTGCGGAGCTTTACGAACCCGAACCGGCGGTGGCAGACACCTCCTGGACCCGTCTCGCGCTCGTGCAGGCGCTCGCCGTCATCGCCGGAGGCGCCATCGCCCTCGTTGCGCTGGCGAGAGTCGGATTAGTTCCCGGATCTCTCGGGATACACCTGCGCGGTATGGCGGTCGCCCGGCTCATCCTGGTGCTCCTCGTCGTGGGCACGATTGCGCTCCTGATCGTTTCCCTATAGTCCCGTTCTTCCACCCGCGAACACGATGCCGCCGCAGACAACGCTTATCCTGCGGCACATGCGGGAGTCGCGATCCGCACTCCCTGCGGGGGAGGTTGTCACGGCAACGCACCGCAACCACGGAGGATAACCTTATAACATACGACCACCACTATCCCCCCGCCCGCCTTGAGGGCTTTACACCTCAAGCGTGTAGAAGAACCGAGATGGTAGCCTATGGAAAGACAGACGGGATACAGGAGAGTGGAAGGGACCAGCAGCACAGGAGCACTGCGGGTTCTCTCTGCAAAAGATATGGAGAAGACCACAGTCCGAAACGCCCAGGGTGAGGAGCTCGGAACGATCGAGAACATGATGCTGGACGTGAACGCGGGCAAAGTGGACTATGTCATCCTCGCCTATGGGGGAGTCCTCGGCGTCGGGACGAAGTATTTCGCCATCCCCTGGGAGGCCCTGACGCCCCGCCCCGAAGAGAAGGTGCTGGTCGCACCGATCTCGAAGGAGCGGCTGGATCAGGCAGAGGGTATCGACGCGGACAATCCGCCCATGGAGCCGAACTGGGATCTCGTGGAGACAGCCCGTCCGGCTGCTGCCCGCCCGGCGGTTGCCCCTCCGCCGCTGACAACCCCGCCCCCGACGGAGCGGGAACGCGCCGAGGCACCGCTCGTCGCACCGGCGACCGCCACCCCCTACGAGCAGATGACCACCGGCAGACGAGGCGAGCTGCGCGAGGAGCGTGTCGCGACGCGTGAAGAGATGCCGCCCGCCCCGACCGAGGTCGTGCAGGAGCGCGGGATGCCGGCAACCGGGGCCGGTTTCGAGCACCTCAGTGCTGCCGATCTCCAGACCTACCTGAAAGGCATGGACTATCCCGCCGGAAAGCAGGATCTCATCCGCCATGCCGAGGGGCAGCGCGCACCGTCCAGCGTGCACGAAGCCCTGGGCCAGTTCGAGGACAAGGAGTACCGCTCCGCCGCCGACGTCAGCAAGGAGTTTGGCCTCGTGAAAGGACCAGGCCGCATGCGGTCGACAACCGCTGCCGAGAGGCCGCGGGAGGCGCCGCGGGAGATGCGGACGATGGCCGAAGAGGAGTCCTTGAGGCACGTGAGTGCGGCGGGTCTGCAGACCTACCTGAAGGGCATGGACTACCCCGCCGGAAAGCAGGATCTCATCCGCCATGCCGAGACGAACAACGCTCCGCCCGCCGTCGTCAATTCGCTGCGGCGGTTCGAGGACAGGCAGTACCGCTCCGCCACGGAAGTGAGCCAGGAGTTCGGGCGGATCAAATAACTCTTTTTTATTGCTGTGCGCAGAGAACAGCCGCGCAGTATCGCTCAGATGTTCCAGCAGCGGTCGGGCGGAACCTTTATTTCCTGGAATGGTATCTGTCTCGGCCATGCAGATCCGTCATGCCATCCTGATCCTGCTGGGCGTTCTGGCCGTCTCGGCCTTCCTGGCAGGCTGCACGGCACCCTCCCAGGGGAATGCGACCGCCACCCCGACCGCCACGACCGCGACAGCGGGGACCGTGACCGCAACGCCGACAACTACGATCCTCCCCTCCGGCCCGACCGTCATCGAGGTCGTCGAGTCGGACGAGCGGTTCACCACGCTGAGCCGGGTGGTTCGGGAGGCCGATACGACGTTCCTCCGCGACACCCTGAGCGGCACCCAGTCGTTCACGCTCTTCGCCCCGACCGACGACGCCTTCGATCGGCTCTCCAACGATACACTCGAGATTCTCCTCAACCAACCGGAGGGGGAGCTGACCCAGCTGGTCCGCTACCACATCGTCCCCGGCTGGTACGCACCCGATATGCTCCCGCCGCTGGTCGACAGCAACGTATCCGGGCTGAGCGGGGATCCGCTCACGTTCGCCGGGACTGACGGCAACCTGACGGTGAACGGCGCTGTCATCGATACCGCTGGCGCCGTCCAGGCATCCAACGGCTATGTCTACCCGATCGATGCCGTGCTGATGCGGCCGAACGTGACCTACACGCCGACGCCCACGACCATCGCCACTGCGACCGCCGTCACGACCACCGCTCCGCCCAACGCCACGCCCGCGGCCTGACCCGCTGCCGGGCTGGATGCGGGCGGCACCACCCTCGAGGCTACCGGGGGTCCGGACTGCCGTGCAGCAGGGGGCGCATCCGACAGCGGCGACTCCCCCTGCTACAGAACCCATCGGGCCGCGGACGATAAGGCTCTGCTGCTATCTCCGGCATCGAGCCCTTCGCCTCCCTGTGTTCCCCTTCTCGTCTGCCGGCCCTCTTGAGATCTCTCCCGTGGCTGGATCGGCGAGGATATCTCTATTTAGAGAATTTCAGGGGAGCCCCGACACCTTTTTATCCTCCGCTGGAATCACTACGCCGCATGGCCGATGGTTTCGCTGAAGAGGTGCGGGGGTTCCTGCTCGATCCGGTGGAGACCTTCCGCAGGTCGAGGGCAGACAGCTTCGAGTCCGCGTTCGTCTACTTCGTCATCCTGATCCTGATCAACGCGGTCCTGACGGCGCTCGTATCCCTCCTCGGATTTGGAACAGCCCCCTGGTCCATGGGAGCGGCACCGGCAGCCGGTCTGGTCTCGTTTGTCGTCTCGTTCTTCGGGTCGCTGATCGGGAACATCGTCCTGCTGTTCGTCGGCGGGCTGATCGTCCATCTCTTCGTCATCCTGGTCGGGGGACGGATGGGGGTCGTGCAGACCCTGAAGGCGTTCATCTACGGCGACACTCCCGTGATGCTCCTGGGCTGGATCCCCATCGTCGGATTCCTGGCGTTTATCTATACTGTCTTCCTCTGGATCATCGGTATCCGGGAGCTCCATCAGATCTCCACCCTGCGAGCGGCGCTCGCCGTGCTCATCCCCGTCGTGATCGCCCTCGTCCTCCTCGCCCTGCTCGTCGCCGCGCTCGTCCTCCTGATCGCCGAGATTGCGCAGGAGGTGCCGGGGCTGACGGTCTGAGCGGGGATACCCGGAGCGCCGGAACCCTCCGCAACGGATTCGGCAGGTTAACGTGCGGGCGAGGCCACCGGTACACAGGACGATCTCGTATGGAGCACACATCCTCCGCTTATGTCCATGGCCGCTCGGATGCGGAAGCCGAGCGGCTCGCCTACCAGGCCAACCGTCTCGCCCAGATCCTGCACGGCGGCACCCGCTACCCGCCCGGGAGCCGGGTGCTCGAGGCCGCCTGCGGGGTCGGCGCCCAGACGGTGATCCTGGCCCAAAACAGCCCCGGGGCCGCCTTCGTCTCGGTGGACATCTCTCATGGGTCCCTGCTCCGGGCAAAAGAACGGATTCGGGCGGCAGGCTGCACGAACGTCGTCTTCCAGCAGGCGGACGTCTACCACCTGCCGTTCCCGGCTGGGACCTTCGATCACGTCTTCGTCTGCTTCCTGCTCGAGCACCTCCCCGACCCGCTCCTGGCCCTGGAGCGGCTGAAGATCGTCCTCCGCCCCGGCGGGACCATCACCGTGATCGAGGGCGACCACGGTTCCGCCTTCTTCCACCCGGACAGCGAGTACGCCCGGCGGACGATCCAGTGCCTGGTCGATCTCCAGAAGGGGATGGGCGGCAACGCCCTCATCGGGCGGGAGCTCTACCACCTGCTCCAGGACGCCGGCTATGCCGGCGTCTCGGTCTCTCCCCACTGCACATACTCGGATGCGAGCCGCCCGGAGACCATTCAGGGCGTGCGGAACATCTTCATCGCCATGGTCGAGGGCGTGCGGGACGAGGCCCTGGCACGGGGTCTTGCGGACGAGGCGACCTGGGAGCGCGGGATCGGGGACCTCTACCGCACGACGGAGCCCGGCGGGTCCTTCTCCTACACGTTCTTCAAGGGGATCGGGGTGAAGCCCTAGCGCTTTCCCTGCAATTCCGACGCGTACCGCTGATAGTTGTTCAGGAAGTCCCGGTAGATCCGGTAGTAATCGGTATCCTCGTACTGTACCTTGCGGATCGGGCTGGCGTCGAAACTGTAGATGTCCGCATCGGGGCAGGCGAGCAGCAGGGGGGAGTGCGTGGCGATGATGAACTGGGCGTCTCCCGCAGCGCCGATCTCCCGCAGCAGCCCCAGCAGCTGCAGCTGCATGCGGGGCGAGAGTGCGTTCTCCGGCTCGTCCAGGAGGTATAGCCCTTCGATGCGGAAACGGCTCCTGAAAAACGCCATGTGGCTCTGGCCGTGGGACTTCTCCATCAGGGACTCGCTGCCGAAGTAGTGCAGCAGATCCGGATCGGCCGCGGCCCACTCGTCCAGCAGGCGGGCGAAGTTGCGGAAGATCTCGGAGGCGAAGAAGGCACCCGGAACGCGTTCGCGGATCCACTCGACCTGGATGCAGCGGTAGAGATCCTGCTCGAACCGATTGTAGCGGTAGCGCCGCCCCTCCGTATCCTCCCAGATGGGGATGCCGCACGCCCGGGCGATGGCGGTTAGAAGCGTGGATTTGCCGCTCCCGTTCTCCCCGATAAAGAACGTCACCGCCCTATCAAAACCGATCGAGTCTGTCGCCTGGAAGATCTCCAGGTTGAACGGGTAGTCGTCCCGCGTCGGATAGCGGTCGTGGAGGAGGCGGACGTTTCGGATGTGCACGTACCTACTATACCCCTTCCCCTCATATACTTCTCTGAAGGCGGGGGACGTCCTCCTGTGTTCCGGCCGGGAGGAGGTGTGGGCTGCGTGCGCACTGCCGGCAGGAACAGCCTGGCCTGCCCGATACGTGTACGGCTCAGCGGGACGGGCTCGACAGGAGACTGCCCCGGCGAGGGGGCTCTTCCCTTGCGGTCTGTCCGCCGTCACGCAAAAGAGGAGAGTTCCTCCAGGATGGTGCCGATCAGCCCCTCGATGCACTCTGTCGCCAGCGACCCAGGGTTGTAGCCGATGGAGAAGGTCATGGTCTCGCGGAACGTGGAGACGACCATCATCAGGCTGCTGCCGAGCATGATGGGGCTCAGGAAATATGCCGAGGATACCGGTACATCGCCGAACCGAAGCCGCTTCTCGTCGATGATGCCGATGTTGCTCAGCAGCGGGTACGTCCTCTCCCCCGGCGCCCCCCTGAGGAGGAGCTTCTCGCTGGTATGGTAACCGAGCATCATGGCTCCCGAGGCAAAAAGCATGCTGGCCAGCCCCTGGTTCACCCTCTTGTAGCGGTCCATCCGCTCCTTCACCCGGGCGAGCGTGGCGTCGAAGGGCTCATCCGGCTGCCAGTCGAGCGCGGGGAAGAGCGCTCCGCAGAGGTTGCAGATGGGGCACTTCTCCCCCTCCGGCAGCAGGTAGCGCATGTCCATGGAGACCTGGACGGGGAGCGGCACACCCTGCGGCGGGTCCAGGGTGCGGCAGAGCCCCCGGAAGAAGGCGGCCAGCAGCACGTCGTTGATGGTCGCGCCCGCCGCCTTCGAGCGCTGACGGATCTGCCGGAACTGGTCCGGCCCCACGGTGCGGAGGGCGAACGCACCTCCGGGCCTGTTCTGCTTGCGGCACGGCAGGCGGAACCGCGGCCACGCCGGCATGCCCGAGGGCACGGCCCGGAGCAGGTTCCAGAGCCCGGCTCGCTGCAGCAGCCTCCAGGGGCCGCGCTCGCGGAACGTGCCTCGTAAGGGTCGATAGTCGCGATCGGACAGGCACCGGGAGTAGAGGTCCCCGAGGAGGCCGGCGATCTCCTTGACACCCGCCGCATCGGAGACGACATGGTTGACCTTGAGGCAGAGCGTGTCCCCGGTGTCCGAGCGCACGAGGAGCGCCTGCACCAGGGGATCCCGCTCAGCGCGCGCCTCTCCAGCCGCAAACCGCTGCACCGCCGCACCGGGAGTGTCGGCGGAGACGATGGAGAGGCACCCGCCTTCCCCTGGATCTTCGCGGAGTTCCCAGTAGGCCTTTCCGCCCTGGACGACGAACCGGCAGCCCAGCGCCGGCTCGACGCTCACCAGGGTGCGGAGCGCACTCTCCAGAGCGGGGAGATCGAGTCTCCCCTGGAACGAGACGACGCAGTGGATCTGCTGGTCGACGTACGCCCGCGCAATCGCCTGCATCTGATCCTGGGACGACGCCGGATACACCTTTCGCTCGGTATGCACGTGGAGATCCCGCCAGTCTTTCCAGGATAGGTCGAACCTCCCGGCAGAAATACTTTCAGTAATCCAATGCGTCGCGGCTGTCGCCTGTGCGGCCCCGGAATCTGCAGAGGGGAGTGTATCCGGTTTAATCGGGTTACCGGAGACGGCATGCGAAGCCGTTCAGGGACCAGCCCCCCCAAATGTCCTCTCGCCTTCACCCCCTGCTCCGCAGGCGGGCATTCAGCCGTCCGGGGCGAGTCTTACGGTGCGACGAGCACTCCAGACCATGCACCTATTTGTGCGGGGCTGCCCTATCTCCGTACAGGAGGTAGACCTGCATGAAGGATGCCGGAATGCGGAGGGTGGCGCTGCTGGTGGCCGTGCTCGCGGGCTTCATCACGCCTTTCGATCACTCTGCCGTCAATATCGCGCTGCCGACCATCGGCACGGAGTTCGCCATGGACGCCGTGGCGCTGAGCTGGGTCTCGACCGCCTACCTCCTCGCCTCCGCCATCTTTTTAGTCCCCCTCGGGCGCTACGCGGATATTCATGGTCGGAAGAAGGTCTTTGTGAGCGGGCTCTCCATCTTTACGGTCGCTTCCCTGCTCCTCATCTTCTCCCCCTCCTCGATCGCGCTCATCGTCCTCCGCGTCCTCCAGGGCATGGGCGCGGCGATGATCTTCGGCACCGGTGTCGCGATCCTCACCTCGGTATTCCCTCCCGGTGAACGGGGCCGGGTGCTCGGCCTCTACACCACGGCGGTGTACGTGGGGCTCTCGGCCGGGCCGTTCCTGGGCGGGCTCATCACGCAGTACGTCGGCTGGAGGGGCATCTTCCTCGTGAACGTCCCGCTCGGCGTCCTCACGGTGGCGCTCGTCTACTGGAAACTTACGGGAGAATGGGCGGAGGCGAAAGGCGAACCGTTCGATCTCGCCGGGTCGGTCATCTACGGTCTCTCCCTTGCGAGCCTCCTGTTCGGGTTCACGCTCCTCCCCGAGATCGGCGGCATCGCCCTCGCCGCCGCCGGCGCTGTCGGACTCCTGCTCTTCTTTGCCGTCGAGGCGCGGCAGGAGAGCCCCATCCTGCACGTGAGCCTCTTCCTCCGCAACCGGGTCTTTGCCTTCTCCAACCTCGCCGCCCTGATCAACTACAGCGCCACGTTCGCGGTCACCTTCTTCCTCTCCCTCTACCTGCAGTACATCGGGGGGTTCACCCCGCAGACGGCCGGGCTCATCCTCGTCTCCCAGCCGCTCGTCATGGCCACGCTCTCCCCCTACGCCGGCCGGCTCTCCGATCGCGTGGAGCCCCGCATCGTCTCCTCGGCCGGCATGGCGGTGATCGCGGTGGGTCTCTTCCTCCTCACCTTCTTAAACCCTGCAACGCCGCTCCTCTATCTCGTCGGCTGCCTGGTCCTGCTGGGGCTCGGGTTCGCCTTCTTCTCCTCGCCCAACACGAACGCGATCATGAGCTCGGTGGAGAAGCGGTTCTACAGCGTGGCGTCCGGTACGCTGGGCACGATGCGGCTCCTGGGTCAGATGCTCAGCATGGCCATCGCCGTGCTGATCTTCGCCGTCTACCTGGGAAGGGTCCAGATCACTCCGGAACTCTCGGCGCAGTTTATCATGGGCGTGCATACGGCCTTTGCCATCTTCACCGTCCTCTGCATCGTGGGCGTCTTCTTCTCCTCCGTGCGGGGAGCGGTGCGGTGATCGCCCTCTGGAGGGTATCCCGCCTTATCGCATTAGAGGGGAGGGGTCTAGAGGGGAGGAGGGTGCGCCCCCCTCCCCCGTCCTCACCCCCGCCGGTACGATAACCTTCAAGGAAGGTGACAATCCGGAACAGAGGGATGCATAAACTTCTGCAATGTCATCCTCTCTGACTGAGCATCGCACCAACGGGGTGTGAATACCACCGAATAGCTTGCTGGTTAGCCGCAGGAGGGAGCCTTTTTTATTGTCGCCCGGTCATGATGGAGGTGAGATGTTCGAGAAGGTGCTCCTGCCCACGGACTTCTCCCCGTATGCCCGTGCTGTCGTCCGCTGTGTCCCGTCCATACCGGGGATACGGGAGGCGATCCTTCTCCACGTCGCCCCTCCGGGCAGGGAAAAAGGCTCATCGGTCGAGAGCGTCCGGACGCAGCTGGCAGAGGAGGAGAGGGTGCTGCAGACGGGGAGGTTCTCCGTCACCGCGAGGATAGAGACGACGGGCGATGCGGCCGCTGCGATCCTCCGCATCGCGGAGTCCGAAGAGGTCTCCCTCATCGTCATCGGTGCGAGGGGAAAAGGAATTCTGGAGCGGATCCTGCTGGGCAGTGTCTCCTCCGCAGTCCTCCGCGGGGCGCGGACGAACGTGCTCGTCATGCGCCACCGCGTCCTCGACACCCTGGAAGGTCCGCGCTACGAGCAGTTCTGTCCGCGTATCTTCTCCCGCATCCTGGTGCCGATCGATCGTACGGAAGCGGCGAGCGCCCCGCTCGACCTCCTGCCCCGCCTGCCGGGCCCCGGCGAGGTGATCCTGGCGCACGTCGTCTCCCCCGGAGATGCCCCGGCGGTCGCGCCGGAGGTCCTGCAGGCCCGTACAGAGGATGCGGAGGCGGAGCTGGGGAGACTGCGCGAGGACCTGGTTCGCCGTGGACTCTCCGTGCAGGTGCGGGTGCGGGCGGGTCTTCCCACCCGGGAGATCGACCGCATCGCGGAGTCGGAGGACGTCTCCCTCATCCTGATGGGCTCCCTCGGCAGGGGGCGGGCGGACGCGGTCCTCCTCGGCAGCACCGCGTTCAATATCGTCAATACGGCAAGACGGCCGGTCCTCGTCGTGAAGACGGGGCCCTAAAACATTCCCTGCTGCCATCTTCCAGGGATCGTCGATGGTACTCGAAGGGCTGCCCTGGCAGGGGCATCCGGCAGCACTTGGCATGGAGAGATTCACCGGTCGTCTGGGGCTATCCCGGCATCTCCCATGTCCATGGCATCGGCTCCAGAGGGTCCCTGCCGCCCGGGCGGCAGAGCATCACGAGGGCTCTCCCCGGGGGGGGAATGCCTGCGACACCTAGGAGGCCGGATGCGTCTCGAAGAGCCCGAAGGGGTTGTTCTCCGTATCCGTGCAGACGGCGAGCGCCCCGAAGCCCGGGATCGGCGTATAGGGCATCACGACCTTCCCGCCCAGCTTCTCCACGAGCGGCAGGCAGTCGGCGATCGATTCGACACCGACGTAGACCGTGATCTTCTGATCCGGCGCTCCCCGCTTCCCGAGTCCGCCTCCGACGCCCGGCTTTCCGTTCGCATCCGCTGTCTCGAACAGGGCGTAATCGGCATACCCCGGAGGAGCCTGGAACTTCCAGCCAAAGAGCGCTTCATAGAACTTCCGTGCCCGAGCGGTGTCGTCCGCCGGGATATCGACATGCACGACAGTTGGCATGATCACTACTTTTATACGCTACCTATTTTTCACTGTTCCCTTCCAGCATACGGTCGGGCGTACGGTGCGGCATTCGCATGCCCTTCTCGCGTCCTTCACCCCGATGGCGTCTTCCCCGATGCATGTACCTGAATGCCACTCTACGCGGCACCTCACGGGAGGCTGCGAAGCGGGATATGGTGGTGGGCCTCAAGGAACTCCTGGAATCGCGGCTGATCGGATCTCCTCTAATGGCATCTGGCGGCGCCTCTTCTGGTCCTCGCGTGAAGACCCGTTAAGGCCGCAACCTATTCCGCCCGTTCATCGCATCGCTCATCCCCGCTCAGCAGGCCCTGGCGGATAGATGGTCTTCGATGAGAACGGATGCAGCCAAAGCATACACGGACAATCCCCCTTTACCATCCGATAACCGACACGCGTTTACCTGCGGCCGAGGCTAAACCCCCTGCAGCCGCCAGAGCCATGCAGGCAGTAAACAGGGTAAATCCCGGAATTCTCGGAGTCGCCGCCCCCGGCGGAGTTGTTCCTGCCGGCGTCGCCCCTCCGCCGATCACCAGCTCCCTCTGGATCTCCCCCGCCACGTTGCACTCTCCGGTCACCCGCACCCGGGTCCCCGGGGCGACCTGGAGCGGATACGAATAGGTGAAGGTGTCGAAGGTGGGCTGGCCCGTATACTCCGTCTCCACACGTATCGGGCCGCCGTCCGCCTCCACGCGGACGCGCTGCACGTAGTGGGTCGCAGGATCCTCCACCCGGTGGGTGAAGGTCGCCTGGAGCTCCCCGCTCGCGGAGTCGTAGGAGAGGGCAAGGTCGGAGGGCGAGTGCGCGGCGGTCGGGACGCCCAGTGCCGCCAAGAAGAGCCCGATGACCAGGATGGCACGCAGATTGGAACTTCGCATGCAATCCCTTCCGATGCAGAGGTGATAATCGTTGTGCTCGCCGTACATCGTATCGCCCCAGAGCCCTCGCCAGCGATCCGCGAGGGCGAGAGGCGGGTGACGGGCGTGGTGGAAAATAGTTCATCGCTGCTGCCCGGTGCTCGGGCGAAGACCAGCGGTGCTCCAGGTTCTCTCCCCGGTCTGGTGCAGGCGGCCCGAATTCTCTCCAGACAACGGGACTGCTGGCTGCGTCGGAATCGCAACGGGATCCGGTTTAAATAGATCCGTACGGCGTCATGTGCAGTCTGTATGGCAGCATTGCACGAACGGATCCTGGAAGTCATGGGCGGCGAGCACGTGGCCGCGATCGCGACGGTCGCGGATGGGATGCCTGCCGTCCGGTTCATGACGCTGATCGGCCACGAGGATCTGAGCCTTGTCGGGGCGACGGCGAAGGCTTCCCGCAAGGTTCGCCAGATCCGCGAGAAACCGGACGTCGCCCTGGCGATCTGGTCCTGCCGCGAGTTCACGGATCCCTATGTGCGGATCCAGTCACGGGGAGAGATCCACGAGGATCGGGGGACGAAGCAGCGCTACTGGAACCCCCGCTGGGACTCCTTCTTTCAGAGCCCGCCCAATCCCGAGTTCGTAGACCTGCGGTTCATCCCCCGCACGATCGAGTACTACCGTATGGGGACCCTCGAGGTCCGGGATCGGTGACTGCATCAGGCCCCCCGCTCCGTGGATCTACACTGGCTGTTCGGGGGCGGCTCGAGGAGGCCGAAGAGGTTGTTCTCCGTGTCCCTGCAGACGGCGAGGGCCCCATATCCGCCGGGGATCGGGGTGAAGGGTATCGCGATCTCTCCCCCCAGTTCTTCGACTCTCTTCGAGTACTCGGCAATCGAGTCGACGCCGACGTAGACCAGGATCCCCTGGTCCCTGGACTCCCGCTTCTCGAGTCCCACTCCCGGAGCTCCACTCCCGTCTGCCGGTTCGAACAGGAAGAAATCCGCGTCACCCGCAGGGATTTGGAACTTCCAGCCAAAGAGCGCCCCGTGGAACGTACGCGCCCGCTCGGTGTCATCCGCCGGGACATCGACATGCACGATATTCGGCATGATCGCTCCTGCAAGCTCCCATTATATGCATATTTGCAGGGAGGAGCGGCGAGCTCGATGACCCTGACAGACGGGAAGGCCGCACTCTCTCGAGGCCCCGTATCGGTTCTGCAAGGGATAGGAGATCCCACAGTCCTATCCTTCGTCTGCGACTCCTCCCGATGTGGTGTCCATCCCGGATGGAGAGGCGAATGGGGATGAGGCCCCTGCAGAACGGTAACCAGGAGGGAATCCCGCTATTCCTACCGGATCTCCCTGCGCACTGTATATCCCCGGACGGTGGATCGGAACCGCAGCCGTCCCCTGCGTTCTCCGTCCCGCTCTCCCCGTGAACGGGCTTATCGTATGCTGGGAAGCACGGGAAGCCTTCCCCGCTTGCTGATGGGAAGACGTACCGGAGTATCGCCGCTTACGTGCTTCTGCCTGCTTTCAGAATGGCCATGCTCTGCAAACTTTTATCGTTACTCGGATGTACCCCGGCTTATTGGGTGGATGTCGTGACCTTCCCATCAGAACAGATCCTCTCCCCGCTGAAGGCCAAGAAGATCAAACTGGCCGTCGGCGGAGCCTGCGAACTCTGCGGCCGCGAGTATCCCCTGCGGAACCTGGAGGTCCACCATATTACCGGCAAGAAAGAGAACGTGCGATCGGGGGACCTCCCCTCCCGGATCCTCGTGCTGTGCCCCGGATGCCACTACGACATCCACGCCTATGGGTGCTCGCCCGCGGAGCAGCGGCGGCTGATACGCGACCGTCCCGGGCCCGTTCGAGAGCAGATAAAGGAGATCCTGGCCTACAATCCGCCGCCCTATACGCCACCGGAGGTCGATCTCGAGCGGGTCTTCTACGAAGCGATCCAGATGGACATGACCTACCGGGTGGCCTGACGGAGCGTGTTCGAACCCCCCCCGACCAGCCATGCTCGAATCCGGAAGGGATCCGCTCCTTCAGGCGTCTTCTCTCTGCACTGACCTCTATTCGCTGGCGGTCAGCCACCAGGAGCGCCCGGATCACCTGGCTTCCGATACGAAGGTGAGGTTCTTTTCTTCCTGAAGGTTTGTCACAGGCGACATGCAGGCCGTATGGTGCGTCAGGGCGGTTTGAAGAACTCTGCCATCGCAGCGATCCGCTCCCCGTCGAGGATGAAGTAAAACGTAGGCTCTATAATCGATAGATAAGCCACGGGGATCGTTATTCCCAGTTGATTCGCACGATCCTCCCTCGTCCCCGTCCGGCGCATTCCTTCCGTTTCGTAACCGCCCCGGGCCTAGCAGAACTCCGGGGGGATGCTGAATGGCCACGACCACCATCATGCTCTCCTGTCTCGCTCGCCATTCCCATCTGATGAGCATGCATCGCATCTCCCAGGACTCGTTCGCTGCCTGACACGCCCCCGTGTCGCAAAACTATTTAGCCGATGAACTCCTGATGGAACGGGCGGTGCGAGCACCGCATCGGAGAAATGGATATGGCATTTGAAGAGATGAAACAGGGTGTCGGAGAACTCGGCATGTCCTCCATCCGGAGGGTTCTCGAGGGGATCGACTACCCGGCGGACAAACAGAAGCTGATACAGACGGCACGGGACCACAACGCCCCCGAGTCGATGCTGAGCGCCATCCAGAAGATGCCCGATAAGCAGTATACCAGCGCGGATGACGTGACCAGAACGTTTGGCGAGATGACAAAATAATTCCCCTTTTTCCGCGTACATTCCGCGTTCGGGAAGCGGATTTCCGTAGAGCCCCGCCCCCCCCGGCGCCCGCTGGCCGAGAACACCTGCAGCATCCGCCATCCCCGCCACCTTCCCGTCGATCGTCGGGATCGGATCGTTGTCGTTCGGAGTTACCCTTAAAACCCTGCGGGGATCAGCCCCGGGCTCTCGCCCGTGATGCTCCGCCCGCCCGAGGACGTGACGACGAAGGTGTTCTCGATGCCGACCATCCCGACGCCCGGTATTCCCTTCTTGGGCTCGAGAGCGATGACCATGCCCGCCTCCAGCGGCTCGTCGAACCCTTTCGCAATCACCGGCGGCTCGTCCACCTGCAGCCCGACGCCATGGCCCAGGAAGTTCGCCCGCCGCTCTCCGAAGCCCATGAAGTTCGTCCTGAACTCTGCCGTCAGGTCCTCAGCAATCCTCCCGTAGATCTCTGACGGGGCGATGCCGGGCCGCAACAGCGACGCTATCGCATCCTGGATCTCCACGCACTGGCGGTGAGCCTCCACCGCCGCCTCGGGGGGCGACTTTCCGAACATATAGGTCATCGTCTTGTCCGTGTGGTAGCCCTCGACGCCGCAGGCGTTGTCGACGAAGACCAGGTCGCCTCTGCGGAGCCGCCGCTCCAGGCTCCCGAGCACCGGCGCGGCAGGCCCGATCCCGCGGCATCCGCCCGGCCCGTCGAAGGAAGTCGGGTAGAGGGAGTTCTCGCCAAACCCGAGTTGCCCCATGACGATCTCGGTCCCGAACATGCCGAACCGCACCAGCCCGTGGTGCCCCTCCCGCACCATGGCAGCGAATACCGCGCTCCCGAACTCCGCCTCGCTCATGCCCTCCTGCAGGATGCCGGGTACCGCGTCCTCCAGCACGCGGCGGTGGATCGCCCCTGCCTGCTCCAGCAGCCCCAGTTCGTACGCGCTCTTCACGGAGCGGACTTTTGCCGCCTGCAGGTCCAGCGATCGCACCTCCGATACAGGAAAGTGCTTCCGGAACCGCTGGAGCAGCGCGAGGGGCACCACCTCGGTCTCCAGGTGCACTGCAGCCGGCACCCGAAGCCACTCCCGTGCCGCGTCGCGGTAACTGCTCATCCTGCGGATGTCGGGGAAGAGGGACTCGTCGACCGCCCGTTCGTAACTACGGCGGACCCAGAGCACCGCCTCGCCGTCCCGTGGGATCAGCAGCATCCCATCCGGCATCGTGCCCGTATAGTAGTAGATATTGATACGCCCGAAGATGGCGGACAGCTCCCAGTCCGGGTTCTCGGCATCCATCCGATCCCGAAACCGGATCATCCGACCCTCCAGTTCCGCCCTCGGGACTCTGTGCATACAAGGAGTATGGGCGGCAATCGTATATGACCGCACCGAACAGTCCCCGAACCTCGAGTGGAACGCCGGGGAATAGAGCGGTGCGGTCACAGGGGGCTCGAAGCCTGCAGGAGAGACGGTAAGCCGCGGGCATGCTAAAAAAGGTGCACCGGGGCGGGAAACCCTAAGCTACTTTACCGCTCGAGACGTTATTTTTAAAAGGTCGAGTCGATTGAAGCCCAAACACACCCCCTGCGGGCAGGAAGTCTCTCTGGAATCCCTCGGCTGGACCGATGAACTCGAATCCGCCTTTGCCCGGTACGCGGGTCCGTACGTCTGGGGGCGCGGCGCCTGCCGGCAGCGGACGGTACTCGAGATCCTGACAGCTACAGGTCCGGTCACGGCCGGAGTTTCGGGAGCGCTGCACCGCCTCGGGCGCATGCCGCTCGTTGGGGATTTTGTGGTGCTGCTACACCAGCCGGAGGTGGACGCCTACACTGTCGTGGATGTCCTGCCCCGCAGGACATCGCTCTCCCGCAGCGCCCCCGGCGTACCGGGAGGCAAGCAGGAGATCGTCGCAAATATCGATACCGTCTTCATCGTGACCGCCGCAGGGCCCGACCTGAATCCGCGGAGACTCGAGAGGTTCTGCGCCCTGGTGCACGCGGCAGGCGCACGGGCGGTCATCCTGATCAACAAGGCAGACGCCGTGGAAGACCCGGCAGCCCTTGCGGCGGACGTCATCCCGTCTATACCCGGAATACCGGTCATGCCGATAAGTGCCATCACCGCCTATGGTCTTGCCGGGCTGGGGCCGTACCTCCTCTCCGGCCAGATTGTCGCCTTCGTGGGGTCGTCCGGCGTGGGGAAATCGACCCTGATCAACACTCTCCTCTCCGGTGATGTGCAGCAGACCCGCGATGTCCGGGAGTACGACGGCAAGGGCCGCCACGCAACGACTGTCCGCCAGCTCTTCGTCCTCCCCGGCGGAGCCCTGGTGGTCGATACCCCCGGCCTCCGCGAGGTCGGGATCGGCACCGCCGGGAGCGGGATCCAGGATACGTTCCCGGATATTGCCGAACTGGCGGTGCAGTGCCGGTTCTCGGACTGCTCCCACGAACACGAACCCGGGTGTGCCGTTCGGGAGTCGGTGCGGGAAGGACGACTCTCGCAGGAGCGTTACGAGAGCTACCTGCGGCTCGTCCGGGAGCTGCGGTTCGAGCAGGCGAAGGCGGAGATCGGGCTCGTACGCCTGGAGAAGCGGCGGGGCCGGGGGATGGGCAGGATCGCGCAGGACGTCCGCAACCTGAAGTTGCAGCGATAGATCTCCCTCGCCGGATCCTGTCTCGAGGGTGCACGGAAGGGGAATGGCAGCCATACCGTGCCGGGTTCGTTAGCCTTCTCCGCACAGCAATCGACACCGCCCCCGCTCGCCGGGGTGCATCTGTCATCCCCTTCCCCAAGTTACTTTTATTCCCTTCTCTTGCAGGCTGCACGGCACGATCGAGAAGTACGGCACGGTTCACGAGCTGCCCGATGCGGCCTGCCAGCCCGATACCGATCTGGATTACAGGCTTGTCTTCCGTATCTCCAGTCCGCCCGTCCAGAGCGGCGAACCGACCCGTACCCCCCTCGCCCGCACCATCAACCTGCTGGATGGCGGCGGTGTTCCCGGCGGCCGCCGGCACCTGGTCGGGGTCGTTCACGGGGGAGCGACCCCGGCGGCGCTCAAAAGGGAAGCATACGAGAGGACGTTCCAGCAGCCCCACCCGGACGCCGACCTCATCCACCCGCTCGTGCAGAGTGGGGCGAAGCTATCCGTCTGCGGGCAATCGCTCCTCAACCCGGGATACACGACGGAGGATCCGAACCCGCGATCTTCGCCCTCTCTTCGCTAACGGTGCTGCCTACCCGCTGCGGGGCTACGCGCTGATGCACTACTGGGTGGCTGCATGAAAGTGTACCCGCCCTGGCTCGAGCCGCCTGGCACCGGGCAGCGGTTCACGGTAGCGGAGGTCGACAACGTTCCGGACCTGCACGGCGACATCGTCGATCCCCAGCTGACGATCTTCTTCAACGGCAACCAGTTCATGGTCACCCACGACCTGATTGCCTCTTTTCAGCGGGAATACCCGGAGTATCAGAGAATCTACTGGGAGACCCTGCCGCCCGGCGTGCTGGTCGGGCAGATCGAGCGCGGGGGCCTGGTAATGGGCAATCTGCGGATTGCCCTCCGGCCCGATGTCGTCACCGCCGGGGCGTCACGCCCGGCTCGAGCGGGAGAAAGGCTGGTTCGACCGTAGCGCACCGTACACCCGAAACCGTCTCGGGATCACGGTCCATGCCGCCAATCCCCATCGGATTGCCGCCCTCGGCGATCTCGGCAGAGCGGAGGTGCGGGTCAGCATGCCGGATCTCCCGATCGAAGGCACCGGGCGGTTGATCCTCCAGGCCTACGGACGGGCCGGCGGGCAGGCCCTTATCGATGCCGTGATGCGGCAGAAGGTGGATGACCGGCAGCACCTTCCTGACAGAGATCCATCACCGCCAGACGCCCATGCGGATCCTGCAGAACCTCTCCGATGTGGGACCCGTGTGGAGGACCGAAGCCCTATTCCAGCAGCGGATCGGGAACCCGCTCGATCTGGTGGAGATCATTCCAGAACTTAACCAGATCGCCACCTACACCGCTGCACGGTTGGGAGATGCCCCCCTCCCGCAGGCTGCCGATGCATCCCTCGACTTCCTCACGTTCCCCGATGGTCAGGCCGTATACCGCGAGTACGGATTTCTGCCGCTGTGATCGGGGCAATCGTCCGTTCCGTGACAAGCCAGGGCTGACATTCAAAGGGAACAGGACTGAATCAACGTGACGTACTCGAGCGGAACACCCGGGGCGACCGCCGGATCCCGGTCCCCGTGTATACCTGCCAGCGGGAGATCCGTGTCTTTGAGGAGGCCCCCTACCCCAAAGAATCGGAATATCCCCGGGGATCAGCTGCAGGAACGGGGCCCTGGGCATGCCGGTAGCAGCTACAGATATTCGGATTGGCCACGATCGGTATCCAGCACGCACCTCTCCTCCGTACCCGGGTCGGAGACATCGTCCCGATCGGGCCGCGTCGAGTTTAAATACACCGGCCCCCCACCGATGGTAAAGAGGGAGGAGATGAAAGTCGGGGAGCGACTCCAAACAGAAGAAGCGGCCGACCGCGTTGCATTCACCCGCCCGGAGAAGGTGCTGTATCCCGAGGGCGGGATTTCGAAGGCCGACGTGATCCGCTACTACCGGGATGCAGCACCCCGCCTCCTACCCTTCCTGAAAGATCGCCCCCTCTCGGTGGTCCGCTACCCGAATGGCATCTCGGGGGAGCGGTTCTTCTCCAAGAACGCCCCTCCGGGCACGCCGGACTGGGTGGAGACGTCGCTCCAGCCCGCCGAGACGACGGGAAAGGACGTTCGCTACGTGGTGGCCGGCGATTCCGATACGCTCCTCTGGCTGGCGAACCTGGCCGCCCTGGAACTGCACATTCCCCTCTCCCGCAGCGGCTCCATCGATACGCCGGACTGCGCCGTCTTCGACTTCGATCCGGAGCCGCCGGCACGCTTCCCCGAAGCGGCGGAGGCAGCGCTGCGGCTCAAAGAGAAACTCGACGACCTGGGTCTCGTGGGCTACCCGAAGACGTCCGGCAAGCGCGGCGTCCACGTCGTCGTCCCGCTCGATGCGGGCCACACCTTCGACCAAACAAGGGAGTTTGTCCACGCGATGGGCCAGCAGCTCGCCCGCGAGAACCCCTGGATCGTCTCGGAGGTCGCCCGCTCCCGCCGGGCGGGCACCGTCTTCTTCGACTACCTGCAGAACGCGAAAGGAAAGACGATGATCGCTCCCTACAGCCTGCGGGCGACCCCTATGGCGACGGTCTCCACGCCGCTCGCCTGGGAGGAACTCGCAGGGGGCGTTCGCCCGGAGGCGTTCACTCTCCGCACGGTTCTGGAGAGGGGAGATCCCTGGAAGGGGATCGTCGGGCAGCGGCAGCGCCTGCCCGTCCGGGAGTCCGTTCCGCCCCGCCAGACGGCCCGGCCGTCGGGAGAGGATCCCCTGGCGGAATACCGCGGACGCCGGAACTTCAATAAGACGTCGGAGCCGGCGGGCAATGTAGCGGCCGGGGCGGAAGAGAGCCGCTTCGTGGTGCACGAGCACCATGCCACGCGCCTCCACTACGACGTTCGCCTGGAGCGGGACGGCGTCCTGAAGAGCTGGGCGGTGCCGAAGGGGGTGCCCGAGCAGACGGGGGTGCGCCACCTGGCGATCGAGACCGAGGATCACCCTCTGGAGTACGTCGATTTTGCAGGAACCATCCCGGAGGGCGAGTACGGAGCGGGCACCGTCTCCATCTGGGACGCCGGCACCTACGGTACCAAGGCCTGGGAGAAGGACAAGATCGAGGTGATCCTCCAGGGCCAGCGGTTGCACGGCCGCTACGTCTTCATCCGCTTCAAGAAGGCCGAAGAGGGCAGCTGGCTCCTCTTCAAAGCTGGGGATTAATTCCAGTAATTCCGGCCCTGTAGAAAACCTTATTTTAGGGATAAAAAGAATTAGACCGAATTCATATCGTTAGAAGAATTATCCGTCATGCGGATTTCAGGGATTGCCGATTAAGAGGAACTCCCGCTTTTTCATACGTATAGAGGATAAAGGTGGCAATACCCATAATGACTACACCCATGGCCATGAGAACAGACATCACCAGACTAACGGTCATTCCGACAATGCCCCCATGTATGAAACCATAAGCGTACGCAATCTGGCCAAGGGGAATGAGCGTGGCAAGAAATAATCCAATCGTAATCAGAAGAATAATACCGAAAGAGACATAAGCTTCCACCCATATTCTTCGAAAAATGAAAATCGATTCCCGGATTGCGGCAATCAGGTCTTTGTTATCGAGAACAATGGCAGGAAGAGCAAACACCGTAATCAGGTAGAAACCGTATGTGTAGAGACCTATGAAGATCTGAAGAAGCGCACCGATTATGGTCCAACCAGCAATGGGTCGTCTATAATACCATGCCTGGGACAACCCTTCCCGGATTGAAATCGAATTCCCGAGCGGCATCTGTGAGACGCATAGGATCAAGCCGGCCGACAGATAAAAAAACACGAAATATTCAATAAACGCCGTCGTAAATGTGAGAGCAACCCATTGCAATGATCCTTCTGCAAACAGGATTGTCGAGGAATCCACGCTGGTTCCGGGAAACGGGTTTGTTCCAGAAATAAACTGGATATACAGATTTGTTACGATCGTACAGACAAATGTCAATAAGATCAGGAACGAAAACCAGAGCAGTCGTCTGTTTCGAACGAGAATTTTCATGCTCTCTGTAGCAAAGTCTTTTCCCCTCCCGATTCGTCCGGATCCCGAAGATCCGCCATCGGGTGTTACAGCTGGATTCTCGAGCGGAGGAGCTGATATTCCCGCTTGTGAGGTCTTTAAAATCCGTGCATTCGGGCACCAGCCCAGCCATCCGCGAATACGTTCGGCGGTGCGTGTCATTTCATCATCTCCTTCACGTGTGCAAAAAGTTCTTCGGCCATCGCTGTCGGATGGGCGGTCTTCTTGATTTTGATGCCAAGTTCAGATGCATAATCCCATACGAGCTCGATGCATTCGGTATACCGCTCGCACGAACCGCAATCACCGTCATGTTCGTACCAGACCTGGACTCCATGTTTCGAGGAGACGAAGATGATCGCTGCCGTATTGAAAGGGATTGACCTCCCAAGCAGGATTCCTTGCTCCGCATTGATTTTTTCTATGAGGATCTGGTTGGCGATTGCCATGTCCCGAAGTACAGTACCAACCTTCTCGTCCATGTGCCGGAGTCCGCGTGAGACAGCCTGACGTGAGATCCCCAGCAGATGTGCGATGGTAATATTGGCAGTGCCATTGCGCCGCATCACCCAGAACTCAAATTGTTTATCCTTGGTGGGCAGAAGCATATGTCAACATATGAGTATTGACTTTATAAATATTCTGAAACGTGGTCCTATAGGGAGCCTTTTTTGAGGATAATAAGACCGAAAGATCTAAGGTGCGAGGGCTCCTTGAACCTTTTGTGCAAAAGAACACCAAGGAGCCGATATAATTGTCAACAAGTATATCAGGTTTACATTGCGAGTCAAGTGATCAAAGAATCGAGAATACCACTATATTTATGTAAATTCTCAAAAAGGAGCTATACTCAACACCGATTACTAATTCTCCTTCTCTTGAAAGAGAATATCGGTGAAGATTACCGGGACATTGTTGAACTTACTGAAATCATGGATGTTCCCCGTGAAAGGATAATTCTCGATGAAGTGCCACGACAATCCAGAAGTTCTGTCACCGGATCCAGTCATTCATCTTCACTTGATTGTTAAACCGGTGTATCACGATGATCTATGATTGGGGCCAGAGGATTCCTTGCACCGCGATCGATTCATCCGGATTCACCCGTTCATAGCCAATCAATACCAGGTATTCGCGAGAAAAAAGTCTGGAAGTCGTAGCAGATACCTGCAAGTCTCCGCTTTTTTGTCCTCTCTTCAAGCCTTGCTTAAAGCAAGGTCTTCTGCGGGTGCTTCAGGTGGTTCCGTGCCGCCGCCGTCGTCTCCCGCCCCTGCGGGGTGCGCTTTAAAAACCCGATCTGGATCAGGTAGGGTTCGTACACATCTTCGATCGTCCGCACCTCCTCCCCGACGGAGATGGCAATTGTCTTCACCCCGACGGGCCCCCCGCCGAAGTCCTCGGCGATCACCGAGATGATGCGGCGGTCGAGCTCGTCCAGGCCCAGGGGATCGATCTGCAGCATGCCGAGGGCCGAATCGGCGATCTGCTCCGTCACGGTGCCGTCCCCCTTGACGAGTGCATAGTCCCGAACCCGCCGCAGCAGGCGGTTCGCTACTCTCGGGGTCCCCCGGCTCCTCGCAGCGATCTCCCGGGCCCCTTCGTCCGTGATCGGGATCCGAAGGATCGAGGCGCTCCGCTTCACGATCCTGGATAGGTCCTCCTTCGAGTAGAGATCCAGCCTCGATAAGATCCCGAAGCGGTCGCGGAAGGGCGATCCCAGCAGGCCCTGTTTCGTCGTGGCCCCGATCAGCGTGAACTGCTCCAGGGTGAGCTTCACGGAGCGGGCGCTCGGGCCTTCGCCGATCATCACATCGATGAAGAAGTCCTCCATCGCGGGGTAGAGGATCTCCTCGACGATCGGGTTCATGCGGTGGATCTCGTCTATAAAGAGGACGTCTCCACGATTCAGCGCCGTGAGCATCGCGGCGACGTCCCCGGGCTTCTCCAGCACCGGCCCGGTCGTCGTCCGGATCTCGGAGCCCATCTCGCGGGCGATGATGTGGGCGAGCGTGGTCTTCCCGAGGCCCGGCGGCCCGGAGAAGAGGATGTGATCCAGAGGCTCGCCGCGGAGCCGTGCCGCCTCGATTGCGATCTTCAGGGTGTCTTTCAGCTGGTCCTGTCCGATAAAGTCCTCCAGTCGGGCCGGTCGGATTGCCAGGTCCTCGATATCGTCCGTCCGGATCTGGGGGGTGACGATGCGCTTTGTCATGCTTATCGCTCCTTCAATCTGGCGAGCGCCGCCTTGATCAGCGCCTGGACCGTGGGATCCGCGGTCTCATTCGCCGCGGCAAGGACGGCGTCTTTTGACTCTTTTGGTGTGAACCCGAGCGAAATAAGGGCGCTCACCGCATCCCGGACAGCCACCCGCCCCTGTCCGCGCTCAACCGGCAACAGGGTCCCGTTCACCTTCTGCATCTTGTCCCGCAGCTCCAGGATCAGGCGCTTGGCGCTCTTTTGGCCGATGCCGGAGATGCTCGTTAAGATCCCCTCGTCCTGGCCGACGATGGCGAGCACCAGGTCTTCGATCCCGATCTGCGAGAGGATGTTCATCGCGATCTGCGGGCCGACCCCGCTCACCCCGATCAGAATCTTGAAGACCTCGAGTTCGTTCTGGTGCAGGAACCCATAGAGGGTGATGGCATCCTCCCGCACCGCCATGTGCGTGCAGAGCCGTACCAGACCTTCGTGAGCCTGCAGCTCCTGGAGGGCGGGCTGGGTCACGTACACCCGGTAGCCGATGCCGTTGACATCCAGCACCACCCACTTGTCGCCGATTAAGGCCAGTTCACCGTTCAGATGTGCGATCATGTCTCATCGTATGGATATGGCAGAGGGCGATGGCGAGGGCATCGGCCGCGTCGTCCGGGCGGGGGAGTTCGGCCAGGCGGAGGAGCCGTTTTACCATCTCCTGCATCTGGCGCTTGTCCGCCTTTCCCGAACCGGTGATCGCCTGCTTGACCTGGTTCGGTGTGTACTCCGCGATGGGAATTCCCCGCTGCTCCGCAGTGAGCAGCACGATCCCCCGCACCTCGCTGACGTTCATTGCGGAGGTGACATTCCTGGAGAAGAAGAGCTTCTCCACGGCGAGCCAGGCCGGGGGATACTCGTCCAGGATCGCCTCCAGGGCGATATGGATGTCCAGCAGGCGGCGGGATGTCCGCATCGCCTCCCCCGAGGTCTCGATACAGTTATAGCAGAGCGGCTCCACGGCACCGCGCTCTACCTCGAGCACCCCATATCCGACTCGCGCCAGCCCGGGATCGATGCCGATGACGATCACGCGGAACCCCTGCTCTTCTGCCTTGTACACACAGTATTGGCTGGAGACTGCCTTCAATCTAATCTATGCACCGTGGAAGTGAAAGCAGGCCCCGGCCGGCAGACGATGGCAGCCATGCATCGCCTCTGTACCTGGTGGGATGCAATTCCTGCGACTGGCGGTCGGAGCATTCCGCCCGCAGCGGTGCGAGGCCCTGTGCGGCGAGAGAGCTGGAAATGCAGGATAATTGCATGGCTCTGTGCCAGATGCGCAGGGAATATCCGGATCGATCTCGGGGTTTATCCGACATGGTTCGATGACGACGCAGGCCCTATCGTAATCTGCAGGGGTGGGGACAGCCGGGAAAGAGGGCGCGCCCCCTTCCCTCCTGTTGCTGCGACAGGCGAGAGGATCCGGTGTAGGCTTCGAAAGAAGATGCACGCAGGCGGGGAGATCTCTCCCCTCCTCGGCGCCCTTTGGTGCGATTGGCATTGGAACGCTGGATCCGCACTGCGTCCGGATTCGGGCCGGTCTTCTTGGCGGCCCTGGATGGCTGTCGCGACGAAGGCGACAGCGGAATTCCCCTGGTGGGATAGAACCTCAACACGTTCCCCGATGAACTGACCCAGGGTGATACGTCCGTAGGGTGCACGATCATCTCCCGCCCTGCCACGTCTGGCGATGGAGAGCGATCCAGGCGCCCCCTCCCGGGTATTCGACGGCCAAGGGATCTGCAGCTCTATAGAACGGTGACATGCGTCTGTCTCCGCATCGGCGACCTCTCGGTATCCTTGATGCGGATTGGACCCTTCCGATACCGCGTATGCCCAAAGATATATATACGTCCTTAACCATTACGGGGCTGCAGCCCCTGCGAGGTACGGAGTGAGGCGGAGGGGGCCTCCGATGGCCTTGCAGGAGACTGCATCTACCACCCAATGTGAGCTGGAGCTGGGAAGCCTTCTTCCTGTGCCTTTTTTTTTCAAATCCAGCCCCGAGAGGTGCGAGGATCGACGCGCCCCGTTCGAGGCCGCCGCTCCTCCGCCCTCACGGGGCGGGGAATTCGACGCGGACTCGTGGGCGCGGATCCACGGCAGTCCTGCGGCTGCAGGCTGTATCGCCCGGGGTGTCGTGACGCCCGCCCTGCAGTGTCTATCGGGTCCACGGATGCACCATCCGTGGTGCACCATCCCGTGGCCGCAGACCGTCCCCGGGATCGCGGAGAGATCCCTTCCAATCCGGGTTTGCGCTCGTGCTCTAAAGCCCGGAATTGCAGAAAGTATATCAACCATGAGGGTGTGAAGGGGGGCGGTGCGCCTAGCGCACGGGAGTTGAACAGTATGGCACGTGAGGAAGGTAAGAGAGGCATGAGCACCGGGCATGGTGAGGTCAGTCCCGCATCTCTCCAGAAGTACCTCGCAGGCATTGACTATCCCGCGGACAAACAGAAACTGATGAACACCGCCCGGGACCACAATGCCCCCGACACCATCATGGATGTCATCCGGAGGCTGCCGGACCGGGAGTTCAACGGGCCCACCGATGTCAGCAGGGCCTTTGGAGAGCTGAAATAAGGTACATCCTTTTTATGGACAACACCCCCTCCGCATCCTGCAGCCCCAACGGGATGGGTGCTGCCGTTTTTTGAGGCTGGCTGCTGTCCGCAATACGCCGGACATGTGAGTTTCTCCCACCGCGCCTGGATCGCCCCAGGACTCCGTCCCGATGGAATCATCGCCAGCGTCCTGAACGGTCCGGCATTGCGTCTCTGACCGGGGCAATGGTTTCCCGCTGCCTGCCGATAGGACGTAGTTACCATTATAGTTCTTCGCGACCAGAAAAGATCCGGATTTATTTTCGGAAGTTCGATGCCGGACAACCCAGGAGCTTCCCGGGATGCGTCACCCTACCCGGGAGCAGAAGAGCAGGCCCCGCACACCCCCGACGGACTGGAGCAGCTCGTCTCCGAGCGGACCCGAGAGCTCCAGGTGGAGATCGAGGGGCTGCGCCGCGAGAACGCCCGGTTCAAAGAGACGGAAGCGGCTCTGGCGCGGACCAACGAACGGCTCCAGGAGACGCTCAACAGCATCACCGACGCCTACTTCGCTCTTGACCGAGAGTGGAGGTTCCTTGAACTCAACACGATTGCAGAAGATCAGTACTTTCGCCGGCCGGCCAGCGACCTCATCGGGAGGGTGAAGTGGGAGATACTCCCGAAAGGAAACATAGGACCGTTCTATTCCCAATACCAGCATGCCTTTGATACAGGCGAACCTGTGCACTTCGAGGCCATGGCCAATGAAGAGGGGCGATGGGTGGAGGTGCATGCCTACCCGAGAAATGGACGGCTGGAGGTGTATGCACGCGACATCACCGAGCGAAAGAGGGCTGAAGAGGCCCTGCGGGAGAACGAAGCGCGATACCGCACACTGGTGGAGACCGCTCTCGATGTCATCCTCGTCCACGACCGTGAGAAGATCCTCTACATCAATCCGACCGGGGTGCGCCTCCTCGGGGCATCCCACCCGGACGAGCTCCTCGGGAAGGATCCCCTCGAGATCGTCCATCCTGACTTCCGCGACCGTGTGCGGGAGAACATCGCCATCGATATCCGTGGCGAGCACTCGCCGATCACCCAGCTCCAGCTCCTCAGCCTGGATGGCACTCCCATCTGGGTGGAGGGCAGGGGGGTGCAAACGCTTATCGGCGGAAGACTCGCGGTCCAGGTGATCCTGCGGGACATCACCGAGCGGAAACGGGCCGAGGAGGCGCTCGGAGAGAACCTGAAGTGCCTGGAACTCCTCTCGGGATCGGCCACCCGCCTCTTGGAGCCCATGCCGCGAGACGAGATATTCCGGTTCACCGCCCACCAGCTGCAGGCGATCGCCGGCAGGGCCATCATCGTGGTCAGCGAATACGATCCGGGCACCAACCAGACTATCGTGCGGGAGGTGGCAGGGCTGGCGGATAAACTGCGGCATGGGTCCGCGCTCCTGGGCCGCGACCTGGCAGGACTCGCATTCACGGTCGCGGAGGGCACGGTGTCCCGCGTGCTCCCCGGCAGTCTGGCACGGGTAGAGGGCGGGCTCCACGATCTCTCCTTCCGGCAGCTGCCGGAACCCTTCTGCTGCCAGCTCGAGCAGGAACTTGCTCTGGGCGCGATCTACGTTATGCCCTTCGTGCAGGCGGAGGACTTTATGGGCACGGTGGCGATTCTCACCGACCGGACCGAAGGGCTGGTGCATCGCTGGGAGATCGAGCTGCTCGTAAACCAGGCCGGCCTGGCCCTGAAGCGCAAAAAGGTGGAAGAGGCCCTCAGAGAGCATGCCGAGAACCTCAAGCGGTCCAACGAGGACTTAGAAAGGTTCGCCTACGTCTCCAGCCACGACCTCCAGGAGCCCCTGCGGACGATCGTCTCTTTTACCCAGCTGCTGCAGCGCCGCTACAGCGGGCAGCTCGATCCGCAGGCCGACGAGTACATCGAGTTCATTGTCAGCGCCGGCAAGCGGATGCAGGCCCTGATCAACGACCTGCTGGACTTTTCCCGGGTGGCGAGCCGGGGCAGCGATCCGAAGCGGATCAGCAGCGACACCATCCTCCGGGAGACACTCGCCGCCCTGCGGGTGCAGATAGAGAAGAGCGGTGCATCGGTCACCCACGATCCCCTGCCGGCGGTGCTAGCGGATGCTTCCCAGCTTCACCAGGTCTTCTCGAACCTGGTCGCCAACGCCATCAAGTTCCGGCGGGAGGGCGTGCCGCCAAAGGTTCATGTCTCCGCCCGCTGGAAGGACGGGATGTGGGAGTTCTCGGTGGCGGATAACGGGATCGGGATCGAGCCCCAGTATTATGACCGCATCTTCATCATCTTCCAGAGACTCCACGGGCGGGATAAGTACTCCGGCACCGGCATAGGACTGGCCCTGGTGAAGCGGATCGTCGAGCGGCACGGTGGCCGCATCTGGCTGGAGTCCGAACCGGGAGAGGGCACGACGTTTTACTTCACGCTGCCTGCGGCGTGAGCAGGGGGCAGCCGGCATCCTGGATCCTCTGCTGCATGGGATCCTGAAAAGCCTTGCCCGGCACGGAATTTCGCCACGGTCTTCGCTGTCCACCGCCATCGCGGCAGGCACGACGGTTCGCGCACGAATCGGGCTCGATGCGGGAGACCCGGCGATATGCATTTCGCCACCAAAGACGGTCCCGACGGTCAGAACCCCGACGCACCTTCGCAGCCGTGCCGATGGATGATTGGTCCATGTCCTTGTCCGGGATAACCGGGATCCCCGGAACGCGACGCGAACGGGGGTGGACGGCGAACGGGAGGATCCCACTGGTTCAGTTCGAGGTGTGGCAGACGGAAATCTTTTTATGTGTCCCGACCATCGACCAACCCCATCCCAAAGGGAGACGAGAGGAGTTGATGATCGATGCAGTATGCCAAAGTATTCCTTCTGGCTCTCATTGCCAGCGCATGCATTCCGGCGATCGGGGCGATCGAGCCCGCTCTGGTGACCTACAATACCACCTTTCAGGGACCCTCGGACTTCTGGGGGAATGCCCTCGCCGCAACGGACGATGGCGCGTACATCGTCGCCGGCGGCAGCCTGTCGCCCAACGGTACCCTGTCGGATGCATTCATCTGGCGATCGGCGGAGGACTGGTGGTACAGGACGTACGGCTGGGAGCAGGCGGAGGATCTCGCGATCGATGTCGTTCCGGCGGAGGACGGCTACGTCTTCGCGGGATTCACCAACATGACAGCGGACGGCACGTACGATGCCTGGGTGGTGAAGATCGATCCCCTGGGCACGGTCCAGTGGAGCCGGCTCTATGCGGGAACCGGCGACGACGGCGCGCGGTCCATCGTCAGCGCGCCCGACGGCGGGTACACGTTCGCGGGGTTGACCCAGGCTCCTGGTACGGATCTCGCGGATGCGTGGGTCGTGCACATCGATGCCAGCGGGAACGAGATCTGGAACCGCACCTACGGGGGAGCGGGAGACGACAGTGCCTACGACATCGTCCGCTCTCTTGACGGCTACCTGGTCGTCGGCGCCGGAGACTCCTTCACCGACGGGGATTACGATGCGTGGGTGCTGGGCCTGGATCCCGATGGAGAACCCCTCTGGAGCCAGACGTACGGAGGCAATGCGACGGACGAGTACGCCGTCGCGGGGCTGCAGACGGCAGAGTACATTCTCCTCGCCGGCTGGACCCACGAGCACGGCGAGAACGAATCCGAGGCCTATGCCGACGCCTACGTCGCCAGACTCGGGCTGGACGGTACCGAGCTCTGGAACCGGACATTCGGCGGACCCGGATGGGATCAGGCTTCCGCGATCCAGCTGGTTCAGGACGGCTACGCCGTTGCCGGTTCGACCTTCGTCTCCGAGAGCCGGGGTGACGACGCCTGGATCGTGCAGCTGGCGAACAACGGCTCGGTCACCGTGACCCAGACCTTCGGGGGAGCGTACGACGACGAAGCCCGGAGCCTGATCCGCACCGCGGACGGACTCGCCTTTACCGGTATCCTGGGCTATGCCTCCCCGACGAGCGGCGACGTGAAGAGTGCTGCCTGGGTCGTGGCACTCCAGGAGGCTGCACCGCAGCCGCACGTCACCCCGGCGACCGTGGGCGGCGGGGTGACGGCGTCGGTCGACCTGATCGCGGGGGGCGGTGCCTTCGACC
>JAXDAH010000040.1:0-16769 GCA_034679905.1 Methanomicrobiales archaeon
GCTGGAGAAGCGCTACAAGGGGCAGCTGGATGCGGACGCCGACGAGTACATCCAGTACATCGTCACGGCCGGCAAACGGATGCAGACGCTGATCAACGACCTGCTGGAGTATTCCCGCATCTCGACCCGGGGTGTGGATCTCGCACCCGTTGACGTCGCGGAGGGCGTACAGCGGTCTCTCGAAGCCCTGCGAGGGACGCTCGAGGAGAGCGGTGCGACGGTCACCGTCGATCCGCTGCCGCTCGTGCGGGGAGATGCCCGGCAGCTCGACCAGGTCTTCATGAACCTGATCGCGAACGCGGTGAAGTATCGCCGCGAGGACGAGCCGCTGCGGATCCGTATCTCCGTGGAGCGGCTCGACGGCTTGTGGCGGTTCTCGGTCGCCGACAATGGCATCGGGATCGAGCCCCAGTACTTCGATAAGATCTTCGTCATCTTCCAGCGGCTCCACGGCCCGGAGAAGTACTCCGGGACCGGCATCGGGCTCGCCATCGTGAAGCGGATCGTCGACCGCCATGGCGGACGGATCTGGGTCGAGTCCGAGCCGGGGCAGGGCTCGACCTTTTACTTCACGCTGCCGACCGTCCGTGAATCCGGGTGATGCTGCCCGCTACGGGACGGCTGCACACGCGGGACAGGGAACTAGTTTTATCTTCCGGGAATACAAGGGTTCTGCACCGTCCCGAGTCCCGGGAAGTACAGATGGCGGATCATGAGCCCGGTTCCCCAACCCAATCCCGAGCGGCCGTCCGGCACGGCAGGTGCCGACCAACCGGCGGATCCCGGCCCCGGTGGCGAGGGGCCGGCCGAAGAGAGACTGCGGGAGAGCGAGGAGCAGTACCGCAGCCTGGTGGAGCAGTCCCTGCAGTCTCTCGTGATCCTCCAGGACGGCCGCATCATATTCGCCAACCAGCGGGCGGCGGAGTTCGGGGGCTACACGGTGGAGGAGCTCCTGGCGATGTCCCCGCAGGAGGTGCTCCGGCTCTTCCATCCCGATGACCGCCCGCTCGTAGAACGGCGCATGCGGGAGCGGCTCTCGGGAGAAGCCGTCCCGTCCCGCTACGAGGTGCGGTTCATGCGGCGCGAGGGGGCGGTGGCATGGGCCGACATGTTCATCAGCATCATCCGTTACCGGGGGCGCCCGGCGCACCAGGTCTCCTTCATCGACATCACCGAGAGAAAAAGGGCGGAGGAGGCCCTGCGGCAGAGCGAGGAGTTCTTGAACGACGTCTTCCACAGCATCCAGGACGGGATCAGCATCCTGGATCGCGACCTGCATATCGTGCGGGTGAACCGCGCCATGGAGGAGTGGTACGCCTACGCCATGCCTCTCGTTGGAAAGTACTGCTTTGCGGTGTACCAGAGGAGAGACCAACCCTGTCCGGCCTGCCCCATGCTTCACACCCTGGCGACCGGCGAGCAGGGGCACGCCGTGGTCCCCCGCCCGGGCCGCGACGGGGCCGTGGAAGGCTGGCTGGACCTCTTCACCTTCCCCCTCATCGACGACCGCACCGGGGAGCTGCTCGGGGTGATCGAGTACGTGCGCGACATCACCGAGCGAAAACAGGCCGAGGAGCGGCTGAAGGCGAGCGAGGAGAAGTACCGGCGCCTCTTCGACGAGGATATCACCGGCAACTTCTTCACCAGCCTCGACGGGCGGATCCTGGACTGCAATCCGGCCTTTGCGGCGATGTTCGGGTTTGCATCTGTAGAGGAGGCGCGTGGATCGAGCGTCCTCGACCTCTACATCCACTCCCGAGACCGTGAGGAGCTGCTCCTCCGCCTGCAGAAGGAGAGGCGGGTATACAACGCCGGCAGGATGCGCCGCCGCCGCGACGGGACCCGCATCCACGTCGTTGAGAACATCATCGGCATCTTCGACGAGAGCGGCGCCCTCGTGGGAGCGAAAGGCTATATCATCGACGATACCGAGCGCTACCGCGCGGAAGAGGCGCTGCGGCGCTCCATGATCAGCCTCAAACGGAGCAACGAGGACTTAGAGAGGTTCGCCTACGTCTCCAGCCACGACCTCCAGGAGCCGCTCCGCACGATCGTGACCTTCACGCAGCTGCTGGAACGACGCTATAAAGGGCAGATGGGCCCGGAGGCCGATGAGTTCATCCAGTACATCGTGGATGCCGGCAAACGGATGCAGGCCCTGATCAACGATCTGCTGGAGTTCTCGCGGGTGACCACCCGCGGCGGCCCGCCGACCGAGACCGAGAGCCAGGCGGTGCTGGAGCACGCCCTCTCCGATCTCGCCTCGACGATCGCGGCAAGCGGGGCAACGATCAGCCACGATCCCCTGCCGGCGGTGCTGGCGGATCCCTCCCAGCTCCAGCAGGTCTTTGCGAACCTGATCAGCAACGCCATCAAGTTCCGGCGGGAGGACGAGGCGCCGAGGATTTACATCTCTGCCCTCTGGAAGGACGGGATGTGGGAGTTTGCGGTGTCGGACAATGGGATCGGCATCGAGCCGCAGTACCTGGAGAAGATCTTCGTCATCTTCCAGCGTCTGCACGGGCGGGAGAAGTACCCCGGCACCGGCATCGGCCTCGCCATCGTCAAACGCATCGTGGAGCGGCACGGAGGCCGCATCTGGGTGGAATCCGGACCGGGGAAGGGTTCGACGTTTTACTTCACGCTGCCGACGGCAGAGCGGGATCCTGCTACGGAGAGGGGGATCGAGTGCTAACGGGCCGATCCCGAACGGCCCTGCTGGCACCGGATCGGTATTCGCACATACGTACCATGGCAATACCACGGTATACGCATCGAGCGACGATAATAGCGCTGGTTCGAGCCCGCGGCCCGGGCGACCCGCCCAGTCCCGGATCCGGTTTCAACTATCCCAAATCTCCGCGGCGAGGACCACGGCCCGGAAGTCGGGGCCCTCGTCCCGAGTGCCGTCCGGATCGTTCCGCACGGTTCTGGAGTGCGTTCCGCAGCGGGCAAGCCTTATTGCCCTGCAGGGCAAGGATCCATGCAGGAAACGCGAGGGACCTTGAACATCCAGTTCTGCATCCACTACCCGGGAGACGGGAATCCTCCCTCGAACCGCTACTGCCGGGGGTGCCCGCAGGCCTCGATCGCCTGCAATCCGCTCTGGCAGCGGGTCGTGGACCTCTCGAAGATCGGGGGAGCCGCAGGCGTCCCCCTTCCGGGAACGAACGCCCGCATCCATCCCAACCGCAACACCTGGGAGATCGTCCACCTGGAGGTCAACCATCGATGGGGGCTTCCAAAGGAGGACTTTTTACACTTCGTCGCCACGGGCCATGCAGGGATGGGCCGGGCCGGCATGCGAAAGGATCCCGCTGCCTCCCCGAGCATGACCCGGCAGACCCCCTATGTCCAGGCGATCGTGCAGCAGATCGGAGGTGTGGATAGCCCAGAGATAGAACGGGTACGGCAGGTTCAACGAGGGACCGTCGAACGGAGTTCGGGTCGCCGCTCGATGCATCGTTGATGCAGCTTCGGATGGAGCGGTACGGCACCTCGATTCCAGGGCAGGCAGTGCGTCTCGTCATGGAGCCTTTCGGGCCGATGCCGCGTCGGGGGAAAGGATTTTTTTCGTCTGTGGTCGAAATATCCAATACTGCTCTGATCGACGGGTCATCGGATTGAGCCTGCTGATCCTTTCCAGCGCTAACAAAGAGATTGGAGCCTCGAAGGCAGGGGTACCGTTGCAGGGCCAGTACCCGGGCAGATGGGAGGACGGGCGCGATGCAGGGTTTGTGTTCCCGTCTTTTCGAGCCTCCAAAGGCTCGATGAACCATAAAAAGGAGTATAGGGATTTACCATTTGACCTTGAGGGCCTCTTCGAGCGGCATCGCCGGTGCGATATGAGCCACCCCGTACTTGCTGAACGGCGCCGTGATCTTGAGGAGGGACTCCTCGTTCGGGGCTTCGAAGACGGCGACGGACATATGCCGGCCGATGAGGAGGTACCTATCCCGCACCTTCACTTCACTCGGGTACTTGAATTCTTTCCAGATCCTGTGCACCTCCTGGGCATGCTCGGGATCGAATTCGTACCACAGAACGAATAACATGCTTCTTCACCTCGTGTCCTGCCCCGCTCCGATACACCGGCTTCCCGCTCTATGCAACCGGGCCGGGGCGGGGATGATCGGTAGACATCGGTGTATATATACCAACCCCTCACGGGCATCCTGCCCCGCCTCCGGGAGAGCGTGCTGGCATGCCGCGATTCCCGCTCTATAGAGAAAGCTCCTGCAGAGGAAGAAATTCAGGCGGCCGTGCGGCTCTAGGCTGCCCCGGATCCCGGGGATGGCAGTAAAACCAGACGGGCTGGGAACTTCCCCTGCAGGCGGATAATGCCGATCTGGAACTTCTGGATATCCAGCAAATTTCAGTATCCGCCGCCAGCTCCCGTCGAGAGGAGGCTCGGACGTTGCCGCTCCATACGAGTCCGGCGGGGAGGTGCACGCAGCGCAGACACGAGGGCTTCGCAGCGGAGCTGCAGCAAAACGCCGCAAGCTGCAGGATGCCCATAGGGATCGCTCTTGCAGCGGATCAGTCTTTTCCGGGCTCTTCGAAGCGGTAGAAGTAGCACTCACCCCAGCCCCGCTTCTCGCCCGGGCCGAGCTCGCGCAGCCGGGAATCGGCATGCTCCCCGCAGACGGTGGAGGCGCAGCAGCCGAAGATCTGGATCCCGATCGCCCTTTTCCCGCAGACATCGCAGATCCGGTTCATCTGTTCACATCCATGGTACGGTCTTCATCGCCTTGCTGGACGTTTGATGTACAAAACTCCTCCCACGCAGGATTCGTCGTTTCCCTGCCAGATGCTCCCGTTCGAGGATAGCGATCCGTCGGGCTCATCGTGCCTCCATTGCGACGGTGTCTTCCAGCTCCTGCGGGATGGCGCCCGAAGGGAGGGGTATCCGCCATCCTGGAGATCCTGCCCGGATCGCGCCCAGCTCTTCAGTAGTCGATCTCGAGCTTGATGTAGTTCTTCCTCGCCGTGATGTTCTCCCCTTCGAAGCTGTACTGGATACCATCGACGGTGCTCTCGACATCAACCTCCCCCCGGAAGCTGGTCGTCTCCTTGGCAAGCAGGACCTCCTCTCCCCCTTTCGGGCGGTATTTCAGGGTGATCGGCTTCTTTGCCGACATGGCGATGCGGAAGCGCCTCTGTTCCACTCCCGGGGCAGCATTGCGATTAAAGACCTTCTCAAACATGATGGGACTATCCGCCCCGGTCCTTATTATAGATATGGATTACACCACCGCTGCTGCAGCGGAGCGGAATGGTCTCTCGCGCGAGCAAGACAATACTCCCCGATCCCGTCTTTTTATTCTGCCAGCGGATGGCCCTCTCCCCCGGTCTCCCCTGTTCCTCTCATCTGGGGAACCGCAACCATGCACCGGCAGGGGAGGGGCAGGAGGGGGAGGCATTCGTCCCCTATCGGTCGAGGCTTGCGGGAGAACGGACGGCACGGCATCGGTGTAGATATGGAGGGGCGAGCGTGGCAGGGCTATGGCGAACACGGGCAGGTGCCTCTCTCCGCACCGTCAGCATCTGCTCATGGGAGGTTGATGCACGCCGGATAGCCTTCGATGCGTCGGCAGATTGCCGGTTTCTGCCTTTGGAATGATGGAATCCGGATCCTGCAGGAATTCGCTTTGAGCGGCCCCGGATATCGTATTCGAGCAACTCCTGAAAGGCAAAGGCAGAACGCAAAAAGCAGAAGTTATTTAGAGGGGAATTGACTGACGATCCGGGTGGTGGTTCTATGTGGTTTGAACTGCTGATATTCATCATCGGTATCGCTTTCGGCTACTTCAGCGCCGGCAAGCAGGACCTCTGGGGCATCCTGAAGCAGGGTGCGATCGTCGGCGTCGTCCTGGGGATCATCTTCGGGCTCATCGCTGCGTTCGTTGCCCCGCAAGGATTCAGCCTCGCTGCCGGTATCGGGGGAGCGATCGGTACGATCATCGGGATCGTCATCCTGGTGATCATCTTCATCGTTGGCGTCTTCCTGGGCGATATCGTCGAAGGCGCCATCAAAAAGAAGTAATGGCCAATCATACCTCTTTTTTCGCTGTATTTCGGGCGTATAGGTCGAGATGGCACGCCGGGTGCCCGACTGCTCTTGCCCTGGTTCTGCGGAAATATTCTGCCCGTCCCCGATCGGGCATGCGCCTGCACGGAAGCGCTGCACAAAGCTCCTGCCGGAAAAAGGATCCGCCTGCCGACCCCTAGCGGAAGCGGAGGATTCGGCAGGCGGCGAATATCGCCTGACGATCACTCCTTTCGGCGTCGTGCATGGACGGCGGCCGCTGCCAGCCCCAACACCCCGGCGATCCCCTGGATGCACGTAAACCCCGGCAGGGAAGGCGGCAGTTCGCTCTTCGCATATATTTCCGTCACGCCGGGGCCGCCAAGGGCGGTATGCCACTCCGCCGTATTGCCCTGGATCGTGTT
This sequence comes from Methanomicrobiales archaeon, assembly GCA_034679905.1. Classification (GTDB taxonomy): domain Archaea; phylum Halobacteriota; class Methanomicrobia; order Methanomicrobiales; family JACTUA01; genus JASEFH01. The sequence goes on from JAXDAH010000040.1 coordinate 6,454, forward strand.
GGCGTTCGAGTCGACGATCGTGCCCGGCATCTCCAGGTAGTAGTCCAGCGGGAACATGCTGCTCGCCATGCCGCTGTACTCCGACTCCGCCTGCTGCGAGGGCGCGTTCATGGCATGCCGGTACACCAGGTACTCGCCGTCCCGGTAGATCCGCAGCCCGGACTCCGCATCCGGTTTCATGGGAGCCTGGTTCTTGAAGACGAGTCTGACGCTGTCCCCCGACCAGACTTCATCGTATTCAAAGTTCGTGTCGCCGCCGAACAGGTCGCTGCCCTCGCCATCCTTCCGGTAATAGCCGGGGTCCGAGAACATCTCCCGCAGCGAGGAGTAGCCTTCCTCGGTCGCGCTCTGCGCCAGCAGGCGGTAGACCGCGGAGGACGTGTTGAGGGTCACGCGATAATCCGAGACGGTGCCGTCGGGCTGCACCCGGGAGTGGATTGCCGTCTGCACGCACCCGCTCGAGAGCAGCAGAACGGAGAGAGCGATGACAACAAGAACGGCCGATACTTTTCTATTCATAACTGCACTATTTTCGAAAAGGTTTACTTATGCATTTTGAATCGCTGTTTGTGCTATCCAGATGATTTCAACGTAAAAATGAGCGGATATGTGGGTGGTGCGCTGCGGGCAGAGCCGCGGGCGAGTTCAATCGCCGGCGTCACCCAGCCAGGAGATGCGGCCTCCCTCGTGCTCGGGCGGGGCGGCGGCGCCGGGCGTAACAACGGCACCCGGAGCCTGGAGCTGGAAGCGGGCGAACCCGGCGTGGATCGCGTGGACGGTCACCTTCCCGCCGCCCAGCTGCCGGGCTTTGCGCTGCAGCCGCTCCAGCAGGACGGGGCTGGGTCGGCCGTAGACGTCGATACTCTCCATGCGGATGCACTCCGCGAACCGCGAGAAGGCGGGGCCCGCCGCCTGCAGGTGGTACTCCGCGGAGGCGGAGTCGGGATGGACCTGCAGCACGGTCACGCGGGTGCCGTCCGCGGTGAGGTAGACGGTATAGGCGAGCATCCTCGGCTCGTTCGCCTTCGCGAACTCGACCAGACCGCTCATCGCCTTCTTCACATCCTCGAGCCTCCCCTCGCGGATCGCGGAGTTGTCGATGATGACGATGGGATCAGCCATGCGACCCCTCCTGTCCCCACAGCGACCCGGAACGGGATCGCTCCGCAACTGCCCGGTCCGTTCCGTTCGTCAACCCCGGCACCTCCGAACGGGCCGCAATGCCCTGCCGCCGATGACCGTGCCCCGCATCATGCTCCCCACGGAATCGGATCTGGTGCCGTCCACGGTTATCAATGTATGGGCCGGGTCAGCATCCAGCCGGCTGCCGACGATATGCCCATGCCCGACAGCACGTGCTCGTAGGCCGACTGGACCAGAAGCGGCGTCACCCAGCACTCGATGGCCGCAGCGATGGCAAGGAGAACCAGGATCGCGAGGTAGGCCCGCCAGGTGCGGGCGAGGATGAAGAGCGGTATCTCCTGCAGGGATGGTGCGGCAGTTCGCAGGTAGTTCCCGAGGTCATCGATGCAGACGAGTGCAAACGTGCGGATGAACCCCAGCATCTCCAGGACGCCGTACGGGTAGTACTGGGTGGCGGCGACGGCGGCGGGCAGCGTGCCGAACCACTCGCAGACCTTCGAGAAGGAGTTATGGCCCAGCGCCGCGATCAGCAGGACCACGGTCCCCGCATGGTGAAGAGGACGCGGTCGAGCAGGTCCCGGCGGAACCACCAGATTCCGGCCCAGTACAGGGGGACAAAGAGCAGAAAGAGCGCGACGCCGGCGTTTGCGAACAGCAGGAGGGGAAAGATCCCCGGCATCCGCGGCACCACGACCGCGGCATGGGCCAGGTACCGGGCCTGCAGCGCCGTGGCGTTATACGGAACGAGCGCAGGATGGGCCAGCGCGGACTCCGGGACGGCGATGCCCAGGAGGAGAACGAGCGTTACCAGGGCGAAATACCGCAGGAACGGCTCGGGAATCTTCATGTCCTCCCTTTACTGTACCGGCACGCCACAGATAAAGCCCATGGAAATATCAGCGGTATCTCCTCTCCAGGGACTGTAGGACAACGCTCCGGGGTCGGCAGTCCATGGTTTTGCGGCGGCAGGGCCCCGTCCCTGGCCGGCCCGCTGGCATGCGTGGAGGCGGTATCGTGGGGCAGAATCCCCGTTCGGCGGACTTCCTCGGCGATGCGATTCGCAGCGGAGATGACCGATCCCCGGCACGAGAACGGCTCGAAGAAGCCCTGGAGCCGGGGGTTCTCCAGCCAGGGCGGGGAGGGCGTGCAGGCATGGCGGCCTACATACCGCAACCTGGCTGTCCGGGCATGGAGGCCCCGGGGCCTCCCGAACGGGCGGCTCTGTCCGGCTCATCGGCCGTACCGCCGGGCGGCCAGCAGCGTCTATCCGCCACCGGCAGCTCTGTCCGGCCCGGCATCGTAGACCATGGTACGGATGCAGAGCATCCTGAAGGGCACCCAGGCCCTGTGGCGGGAGAGGGTGCGGAATCCCTTCTTCGCGTAGAGCTGCACCGCTGCAGGATTGGGCTCGATCACGTTCAGCAGGATCCTCCCGCCTCCCTCTGGCCGGACCCTGCGGATGGCGTCATCGAGCAGGGCGGCCCCAACCCCCCGGCCCCGTTCCGCCGGAACGACCGAGAGGTTCGTGATATGGTATTCCGCGTGTCTCTCCAGGTAGTGCGGTGCGAACAGCAGCCACTCGGCGATGAGGAACCGGAGGGCGGTGGCGAGCCCGGCGGCACGGGCAATGGCAAAAAACTCCTCCGCGATCCCGGGAGCGTCGGGCGCCAGCAGGATCCGGATCCCGACGACCCTGCCGTCCCGGACGGCGCAGGTGATGTTCTCGCGCCCGAAGGCGCTTCCGCCGCCACAGATCACCTCCTGTATCCTCCGCACGGCTTCCGCGCGACTCCGTCCAAAGACGAGGGAGAAGTACAGCGGGTCGGTATCGTAGACGAGAGCGGCGACCTCCTCGAGGGGATGCCGATCGGGGCTGAAGGATTCGAGGATCATGCGAGGGTCTTTTGCGGGGGTCTGGCCACGGCTACGCGGTGCCGTTGTCCGGGAGCTTCGCGGGGGCGGGCTGCCCGGACAGGCGATATTCCTGCCGGAAGCGCCCCCGCACGGCAGCGGCGGCCCGCCGCGGGTGTACCGCGTTCTCTCCAGGACCGCCAGCCCGTCGAGGGGCATGCGGATCGGCTGGACGCATCGCCCCTTCAGCCGACATCGGGGAGCATCGCGCTGTCGCAGGCGTCCAGGTCCCCGCTATCCAGCCCCCGGCGAAACCACTCGACCCGCTGGGCGGAGGTGCCGTGCGTGAAGGCGTCCGGCACGACGTAGCCCTGCGCCTGCTGCTGCAGGCGGTCGTCGCCGATCGCGCTGGCGGCGTTCAGCCCCTCCTCGACGTCGCCGCTCTCCAGGATCAGGTCCCCCCGGCGCACCGCCCGGTTGGCCCAGATCCCCGCGTAGCAGTCGGCCTGCAACTCGACCGCCACCGAGATCTGGTTCGCCTCCGCCTGGCTGCGGGCTCCACGGGTGGCCGCGGCTGCGTAATCGGTCGTGCCCAGCAGGTTCTGGACATGGTGGCCGACCTCGTGGGCGACCACGTAGGCCTGGGCGAAGTCGCCGGGGGCCCCATACCGCTGCTGGAGATCGTAGAAGAACTCCAGGTCGATATACAGGTTCTCGTCGGCCGGACAGTAGAACGGCCCGACGGCCGAGCTCGCCTGGCCGCACGCGGAATCCACGTAGCCCGTGAAGAGCACGAGCGTGGGGTAGGCGTAGGTGCGTCCCAGGTCGTCGGCAAAGATCTCGCTCCAGGTCACCTCCGTGTCGCCCAGCACCAGCGAGACGAAGTCGGCGATCTGGTCCTCCTGCGCCTCCGTCAGCCGCGACGGCTCCCCGGACGGACCCCCGTTCTGCGGGACGATCTGCCCGAGACCGCCGCCCAGCACAATCGCCAGGATGAGGATGACGAGGAAGATGATCCCGACGATGCCGCCGGTCCGGCCGCCGGGGACCCCTATCCGCCCGATCGGGATCCGGGTGCCCCCGGGGGCGGCGCCGCCGGCTCTCCGCCGATCCTCGATGTTCGCGCTCCTCCGCCCCCGACGCCATCTCACCATGCCGCCCGTCCCCGCGCGGAGAGGCCGCCGGGCGGCATGCCGCGCTGCCGGCTGCCCTCTATCGCAGAAGGCGGCATCGATTCTTTTTGATCCACGGGTCTGCTCCGCCCACCTGATGGCAGCGGGAGATATAAAGAGATCGCTGCCAGCGCGGAACTGCGCTCTCCTGGATGTGCCCCACGTACAGGGCGGGGAGCCACCGGCACCAGGGCGGGGGATACCCCGGGCTCCGAGCGGCCCGTCCGACCCCCTCCCGCTGCAGGCTGCCGTCTTCGTCCACGATCCCCGCCGGCTGCCTGGAACAGACGACGGCGGATGCCCGGGATGGGCGGAGCTGCATCCGATCCCGCTGTCCGCACTGGCCGAATCCGGGTTGCGTTCCCCTGCTGCTTCCGGGTTGCGGATGGAGCAGTGCCCCGGGCGGTCCGCTCTATCGTATACTCCCGAGACGGGATCGTGATCGGGCAGCGGTAGCGTTTCGATCCATACCGCAGCCCGACAGCGGCCAGGGGAGCGAAAGCGCACCCGGGGCACGCCGGGAATCCGGGGCCGGAAACCTATGCTACCAGACTCCGATCCCGCTCCGGGAGTCAGCGGCGCCGAGAAGAGGGGCGCCGCTCACCCTCGCCGGACGATCCCGAATACAAGAGACGATACCAGGGCGAGGATCACGAGAACGCCGAGAAACCACTGGCCCAGGAGGACGAGAACGGCAATCAGGTACGGCCCCGTCGTCTGCGGGAGATGCAGGATGCCGATACTGACAGCCAGTACGGCAGCCCCAACCAGGAGCCCGCCAATCCTCTTTCCCGCGCAGCGCTCCCGGTTGGATCCGGCCGTGGGCATCATTTCGGTTTTGCGTATTTTGCTGCCACTTTTGGCCCAACCAGCAGCAGGATCGCTGCTGCTATCGCTACTGCTATCCCGGCCATTACATACTTTCTCTCCATGCTCCTCCGCCTGCTCCCCTCCCGGGAGCGGGGGTATGTCCTGCGGGTCATCGAAATAGGTTTCGAATCCGCTATTGCTATCATGCCCGGCGGCGGGGCAGGGTGCCCTGCCGCAGGAGGACGAAGGGCTTCGGGATGGTATCCGGGGTCCGCCGCACCTTCCGGCGCCTCCCCCCCGCATCGCCTGAAGACGACCGGGCGACGGGCAGAGAGACGGCCCCGTCCGCTCGATAGGGGGCGGCGGTGCTGGAGCGGGAGCGCGGGATGTCGACTCGCTCACGCGGGTGCAGAGCGGCTCGTTAGCGTGCGGCGGTGCCGGAGAGCCCCGCCGCTCCCGGAAGACCGAGAGCATCCCCGAGTGCCCCCTCTACCGGCAGCGGCCGCGGTGCCTACAGATACCATAACCATAGCCAATTCTGAACTCTTTTACCGATTGGCCGATGTCCTGCCCAGCGCTCCAGTGGAAACAAAGGAGTATAAGAAGGTTTTGCATTTGTCCGATTGGCTGCGGAAGCAACAGATTGCCGTGAAATCCTCCAAATCCTATCAGGGCGGGACGCTCTTCGTGTCGGCAGCGTGCCCCTTCTCCAGCGCGCATAAAGACGGCGCTTTCGCCCTCCAGTTCGCCAGCGGGGCCGTCTACGCCGGCTGACACCACGCCTCCTGCGGCGGCGGGAAGCAGCGCGGGGCGGAGCTGCGCAGCCGCTATACACTCCAGTGGAAAAAGGTTTCGAAAGGAGCGCACTCACCCCCGGGAACGCCTCGTGCAACTGCAGGATGGCAAAGAGCGTGCCGTTCGGGATGCCGTCAGCAGGCAGTTGATGGCGTTCGGCCAGACCGCAGCACCGCCTCCTTCTCCAGGATGCGTGCCCGACCACGCCCGGGCCCCGTCGGGGAGCGAAACCTCTCGTGGGCGGTCCAATGCCGGAGATCCACCCAAAGTCGCGAACCGGGGAGCGGCGGTCGGGCAGTCGACGTAGACCGGGACGGCCTTCTGCGTCACCGCCTCGGCATCGATCCGCCGTATGCCTGCGGGCTTCCCCATCCCCAAGCAGGCTCCTCAATAGGGCGGCACATCCCGAACGCTGGATCGTCCATGCTGCACCTTCCTGGCGGTGCTGCGACGAGGGTATGGCGGGAAGTGGGCGGGATAGTGCGTGGACCCCCTCGCGCGCGGCACCCGGAGGGCCCGGGTGCCCCGTTCGGGTGCAGAAAGTATCGAGGTGGTACTGTGCCAGAACCCGCGCCTTCTTCGGGTGCCGGAGAGCCTGGAGAGAAGGCGTGTCGGGAAGTCCAGGATAAAGTTGATATACACCGTGACAGAGCTGTTAGTCGTCTGCTCTTCAGCGGGCGGTGATACATGACCTCAGACGCCTATCGAAAGATGGCCATCCTCGGGATGATGGAGCAGATCGAGGACTCCCCCGAATTGACAGCGGACGCGAAAAAGACTATTCTCAGCGGATTGGTGCCTGCACTCCTCTACGTCGATGAACCTGCCGGAGTTCTCCTTCGCATGCTGCAGATTGCCAGGCATGCGGGACAGAACCCGGTACACGGGGGAACCGGAGGATTAGACCTGTTCGGACATACCGAATCGTACCTATCGAATACGCTCTCGACGATGCAAGAGCAAGAACAGCTCAATTAAAAAAGACTGCTTTCATCGCTCTATTCCATCTCTACGCCGGATTACGTTCGGGACTATCCCCGAGAGCCCTTCTGCGGGCTTCCTGAACGCATTCGTTGGTGCCACACAACCGCTGCGGGTCGGCTCGGCTGCCCGCAGGGACCCTGGCGCCATGCAGCAACCACGCGTCCCGCCCATCCGTCCCGGATATGCAGCGGCCGTAGTTGTGTCCCCCCCGAACGCCGAATGCGACATACATTAATGGAAGTATTGAAAGGTTTGGCGCTTATCTATTGATTTTTATGCATATATATAAAAAATTAATACATTACAGATCTTAATAGAAAATAACAATTATTAAATATAATATACAAAATCTAACTATGGCACACAGTAGACGGTGCGGCAAACATGCGCCGCCGCACGATGCATTGTGCTACGACGGCAACGTATCCTCCGACACAAACGCGGACGAACAGAGAGGCCTCCAGTTCGCGGATAGCCGCGAACCATTCTGCAGGGCGGTCGCAGAGAAGAGATCGAGAAGGCGAACGATGGATGAAGCCCACCACCGCAGAAGTCGGGATAAACCCGATAAAAGGCGATCCGGCCACGAAGTCTTCTCCGAGCAGGATGAACTCGAGAGGGCTCGCTACAAAGACGGGGACCTCGGGGATGAGATGTTCACCGCCGATACCGATACCGATCCCGAGGATGCATTCGGGGAATACCGATACGGCGAGTACGACGATTGGGAGGACTAGGCAGACTCGAGCGATACTCGGAGCCGCCTTCTCCACGGGAATACGATGATACGAATCCGCATCTCGGCTGGTCACTGCCGCGGGATCCCACGTGCGCCTGACAGCGCCCGGGTGCTGGAAGGCGGGTCTGTCGAGACGAAGGGAGATCTCTCCCACTTTTGAGCGTGAATACCATGGATACCGAGTTTCTCATGATAGCCATCTATGTCGGTGCCGGCTTCATCGGGTATGTGGTGATCCCGCGCCTGCTGATGCGGTGAGAGCGCCTCGACGGCATGCAGGTATACCCGACCCCTGCTGCCCCGCACAGGCCTGCGATAGATCTTCCCCCCCCTTTCTGCAGGCCGCGGTTTTCCGATCGGGACCTTTTTGGCGGCCTTTGCTATCCGCCCCCCGATCGACCGGATTAAAGGATTGTGACTATATAGTCCGCCGTCGAACGGATCCGTATGCTAAAATCGATGCGGTGGGGAATCGCCGGAGGCGTCGTCGGGGGCCTGGTCTGGATCGTGCTATCGTACCTCCGGAATGGTGTGGCGGACTGGCTGGGTGCGGCCATCTTCGCCGTCGCCTTCAGCGTTGCATCGATACTCGTCTCCCGCCGGCGCTGGGATTCGTAATGGTCCATCGGGGCCTCCCACCCCGCTTCCGCGGAGAGAGCTAAAAACTGCTGGGAGCGGCTTCGCTCCGTATCGAGGCGGATATCAGGTCGTAGCGGCGTGCGCCCCCCGATCGAAGGGATCCTTGAGGAGGCCAAAAACCGCTCAGGGATGCTCCTTTCATCCTGTTGGACGGGAAGCGGATACCCGCCGCGTTCTTGTTTTACCGCAGGGCTGCAGAACCGGATGCGTTTTTCACCCAGAGGGCAGGGCTGGTCGACCGTTGCTCGCAGAATCACGCTGCCGGCATCAAGGTGAAGTAGAAGGTCGAACCCTTCCCCGGCTCGGACTCCACCCAGATCTTTCCCCCGTGCCGATCGACGATCCGCCTGCACAACGCAAGCCCGAGGCCGGTGCCCGGGTAGGCGTCCCTTCGATGGAGTCGCTCGAATAAGACGAAGATCCTGTCGAAATATTCCCGATTCATTCCAATCCCGTTGTCCTGGATGCTGAATCTCCACATGCCGTCCCCGGGAGAGGCAGATACGTGAATTACCGGCGATATCCCTTCCCGCCGGAACTTGATGGCGTTATCGATGAGGTTCTGGAAGACCTGGATCATCTGGGTGCCATCGGCCAGGGCGGTCGGGAGGGGGTCATGCGTAATGGACGCTCCTGTCTCTTTGATCGCCAGCTGAAGATTGTTCAGCGCACTGTCGAGGATGCTCTCCATGTCTGTGGGCTCAAGGGGCTTCTCGTGCGCTCGTACGCCGGAGTATCGGCGAAGGTCGGCGACGAGGCGATGCATCCGAAGGCCGGCCTCCTCGATGTTCTGGAGGTACTTCTCCGTTGGCGGTATCCCCGCCCTGCACTGGTCAAGGAGGATCTGGGAGAAGGTGACGATTCCCCGGATCGGCTCCTGCAGATCGTGGGTGGCGATCTGGGCAAAGAGTTCCAGGTCTTCATTGCTTCGCCTGAGGTTCTCGGCGTAGTCTTTCAACTGTAGCTCCGCCCGCTTGTTCTCGGTGACGTCCCGCATGATACACCCGATGCGATACCCCCGCTGGGTGGGAATGGAGAATACCATATGCTGGAGGTAGCGGAGCTCTCCCTGCGGAGTGCGGATCTGCACCTCCAGGAGGCGGTCGGGGTACTGACCGCCGTTTCGCAGCAGCCGATCCCACAGCGCACGAAACCTGCGCTTATGATCCGTCCCCGCCCATGCCTCATCCACGCTTCGCGACTGAACCTCCCAGGCAGGCATCCCGAGGGCATCCCGGGCAGCCAGGCCGCTGATCGCCTCCATCCCCTTGTTCCAGGTGGTGATCCGTCCCGCTTCATCGGTGATGAGGATACCGTCTCCGGAACTCTCGATCAGGTTCCGCAACTGCTCCTCGCGCTCGACGAGAGTCTCCTGGGCCTGTTTCTGCTCGGTGATGTCGCGGATCACGGCACCGTACAGCACGCCGCCGCTACTCGTGAACATGAAGCTCTGCGCCTGGATGCATCGGGGAGTACCATCGGCATGGCGGATGGTCAGTTCAACGAGTGGGATCTGGGATGGCTCGGGTGCAGGCTGGTCCAGCTGGTCGATCATGGCGAACAGCCGCTGTTCCACATCCTCGATCTGTCCTCCACCGTTCAGTAGCAGCCAGGATGCGGCCTGCAGGAGTGTATGGCCTGCCGTCTGCTCTTTCGGGATACCCGTGATCCGTTCCATGGCAGGATTCCACTCGACGATCACCCCCTCAGCATCGTTCAAGAGGATCCCGTCCCGGGAACTATGAATGATCATCCGGGCCTTCTCCTCGCTCTCCCGCAGGACCTCTTCGGTGTGTTTGCGCTCGGTGATATCCCGCAGAATACCTTCCCGAACCAGGGGTCTACCTTCCGCATCATATGTTATGCGGAATCGCTCGGACACCCATCGGTATGTACCATCCTTATGGAGTAACCGATAGTCAACCGTACCCTGCGTAACCATGGGGGGGACATTCATCTTTTCAGCCAGGACCCGCGGACGGTCCTCAGGATGCACCCGTTTAAGAAGAGCATCCACGCTCATGGCCGCTTCTTCTCTCGCAGATAGGCCCGTGACCGATTCAACGGCAGGGCTGCAATATTCAAAACGCCCCGTCACCAGATTTCGCCGATACAGCGCATCCAGCGAGTTGTCCAGGATGGACCGGAATCGTTCCTCGCTCTCACGGAGGGCTTCTTCGACC
>JAXDAH010000041.1:0-16828 GCA_034679905.1 Methanomicrobiales archaeon
TCTCCCTGTTTCAAAGGAGTACGGGATCCGATACCTGATCCAGACCCTATCGCACCAGCGGAGGAGGGGCACCGCATTCGCTATCGACAGACCTTTGCCGCGATCCCACCGCGGGGCCGTTCACGGCATACTCTATCGGTGAAATACATGCAGGACGAGCCCGCATTTACGTAACGGGACTCCATCCCTTCTTCGAGCGCCTGAAAAGGGGATTCCGTTCGAGGCTGGCGGTTCAATCCTGGTGGACGACCAGGATCGGCCTTTTGGTGCGTTTTGCCACCAGGTAGGTCGTGCTGCCCAGCACCAGCTCCCGCAGCCAGCCGAGACCGTGGCGGCTCATCACGATGAGCGACACGTCCTCCTCCTCGGCAAGCCGGATGATCTCGTCCGAGGGGCTGCCCAGCCGAACACGAATTTCCGTGTCGATGCCCGCCGCATCGAGGGGCTTTCGGGTCTCCCCCAGTTTCTGCTCCGCAGCATGGACGTACTCCTGGATCTCCTCCTGCGTCTCCCCCTGCGTGACGACGTGCGCGAGCACCACCTTCTCGACCCCCTGCATACCCCCGAGCAGGGACCCCACCTTCTGCGCAGGCTCCGAGAAGTCCGTCGGGTAGAGGATGTTACTGAGTATGAGCGGACAGAACTTCTCGTACCGGGAATCGCCAATCTCCTCTGCCACACGATGACGCATGATCAGAACGTGCTGCCGGGCATACCGCAGCACCGACCGCGAGACGCTTCCGAGAAGGATCCCCTGGACGATGCCCCGCCCCCGGGCGCCCATGAAGATCAGGGTGACCTGCTCCTCGGCGGCCGCCTTCAGGATTGCCCCCGCGACGTCACCGGCAGTGATCACCTCCACCCGTACCCGGGTCCGGATCCCCAGGCCTTCGAGCCGTTGCTTCTGCTCTTCGAGCTCGATCCGGGCTTTGGCGATATCCGGCCCATGCGTCCAGCCCCGCTTGGAGGGATAGGAGGCATCGACGACGTGCAGGAGCACCACCTCACGCACCCCGGGGATATCGGCAAGGCAGTCCATTGTCTTGCGGGCGTACTCGGAAAAGTCCGTGGTGAACAGTACCTTCTCGAACATGCAACCCTTCCGTGCTATCCAGTAGCTTCTCGTTTATCCTAATTCAAAGTATGCGAACGGCTGCGGGCGGCCCCGGACCCTTACCAGGAGATCCGCCGCATTTACTGCGGGGGTTTCCAACCCGATCCTTCCACTGCACCGTGGTGGATACTGCAGGACGGTGGATTCCCTCCGCCGCGGAGACCGTGCCGCCATGCGGGGCTGCCCGCACCCGACCGTGCAGGGCCATCCGCGGGGATGGCTCCTACCCTGCCGAGGCCGCACGGCTGCCCCGGTAGTTGCGGATCACCTTGTAGCTCTCCCCGACGATCAGCAGGGGGAGCCCGAGGAGGAACAGCAGCAGCCAATCGGAGAGCGCCAGGGAGGTGGTGCCAAGAGCGGTCTGCAGGAACGGATTGTAGACCGCCAGCGCCTGGAGTATCAGGGTGGCGAAAAGCGCCAGCACCAGCCAGCGGTTGGTCAGGATGCCGGTCTCTACAAGCGGCGTGCGGAACGAGCGGAAGTTCAGGAGATTCACCATCTCGAAGACGACGATGCCGCTGAATGCCAGTGTGCGGGCCTGCTCCAGATCTACCGACAGCCTCTGGCTGAAGAGGTAGATCATCACCCCGCCCATCCACAGCCCGATCAGCAGGATGAGCAGGAGAGCCCGCCGGGATAGGATGGGCTCGTCCGGATCCCTCGGCAGCTGGGCCATGATGTCCTTCTCCGCCGGCTCCACGCCGAGCGCCAGCGCCGTCACGCCGTCCGTAACCAGGTTCACCCAGAGGATCTGCACGGGCACCAGGATCAGGGGCAGGTTTAAGAGGAGCGCCCCGCTGATGGCGACGATCTCGCCGATGTTGGACGAGAGCAGGTAGCGGGTGAACTTGGAGATGTTATCGTACTCACGGCGCCCCTCCTCCACACCGGAGACGATGCTGGCAAAGTTGTCGTCCACGAGCACCGTGTCGCTGCTCTCCTTGGCGACATCGGTGCCTTTGATCCCCATGGCGATGCCCACGTGCGCCCGTTTCAGCGCGGGGGCATCGTTCACGCCGTCGCCGGTCATGGCGACGACCTCGCCCCGCCGCGACAGCACCTCCATCACCCGAAGTTTGTGCTCCGCCGAGACCCGGGCCAGGATCTTCACGCCTTTCAACGTCTCCGCCAGCTCCCGATCGTCCATACGGTCGATATCCACTCCCCGAATGGCTCCCCGGCTCTCCATGCCGATGGCATCTGCCACTGCTTTTGCCGTCATGGGGGAGTCTCCGGTGATCATGATCACGTCGATGCCGGCCCTTCGCGCCGTCTCGAGCGCCTCACGCACCTCCGGACGGGCGGGATCGAGGATGCCGAAGAATCCGAGAAAGATCATCTCCCGCTCCACGGCCGCCTCCTCCACCTCGATCCCCGGGGGAAGCGGGCGGCAGCCGACGGCCAGCACGCGCAGCCCGAGGGCGGCGAACCGCTCGTAGGCGTTGCGGAATCTCTCACGGGCAGCGCCGTCCAGCTCCCGGACGGCCCCGTCCTCGCGGTACCGGCTGCAGAGCGGGAGGATGACCTCGGGGGCGCCCTTCATGTAGGCGCGGCTCTGACCTCCCTCGTCGTAGACCGTGGTCATCCGCTTGCGGAGGGAGTTGAACGAGAACTCCCCGACAACGGGGGGAAGCGGGGATCCCGGGATCGGTAGACGCGCCTTATGGGCGGCGACCACCAGCGCCCCCTCCGTCGGGGAACCGAGGATGCCGGGTGGGTTCTGCGTCAGGGTGGCGTGGCTGTCGAGGTATGCCGCGCGGAGGAGCGTCGTGAGCCCCTCCGAGGATCGGGGATCGACCGTCTGCCCGTCCAGCATGAACTCCCCCTCGGGGCGGTAGCCCACCCCGCTGACCTGATATTCCTGACCGGGGATGTAGATCCGTGTGACTGTCATCTCGTTGCGGGTCAGGGTTCCCGTCTTGTCGGTGGCGATGACCGAGACCGACCCGAGCGTCTCGGATGCGGCCAGACGGCGGATCAGGACGTTCCTCTGCCGCATCGCCTGCACCCCCAGGGCCAGTGTCAGGGTCACGACGGCCGGCAGCCCCTCCGGGATGACCGCCACCGCCAGGGAGACACCGATCAAAAACATCTCCAGCAGCTCCCGCTGCTGGAGGACGCCGAGAGCGATCACCAGGACCGCCACGGCAAGGGAGAGCTCCCCCATGTGCCGCCCCAGGCGGTTGATCCTCCGCACGAGGGGAGTGACTTCTTCGGCGGTCGCCTGGGATAGACAGGCGATCTTGCCGAACTCCGTTGCCATGCCCGTGCTGACCGCGACGCCCAGTCCTCTCCCGTTGGAGACTGTGGTGCCCATGAAGGCCATGTTGGTCCGCTCTGCGAGATCCTGGTCCGGGTCGAGGACCTGCGGGACCTTCTCCACGGGCACGGACTCCCCGGTGAGTGGGGCCTCGTCGATCAGCAGCGTGGTCGCCTCCAGGAGGTAGAGGTCCGCCGGCACCTTCCGCCCCAGCTCCAGCGCCACGATATCGCCTGGCACGATCGTGGTCGCATCGACCTCCTGCTCCTGGCCGTCGCGGATCACGACGGCCCGCAGGGTGAGCATCTGCCGCAGCGACTCGATGGCCTGCCCGGCCCGCCACTCCTGGGTGAATCCCAGAATCGCATTCAGCAGAACGATGCCGAGGATCGCCGCTGCATCGATCAGCTCGCCGACGAGCAGGGAGATGGCAACGGCGATGAGCAGGATGAGGATCAGAACGCTCTTGAACTGGCGGACGAAGATCTGGAGTTTTGTCTCCCTCTTCTCGCGGATGAGCTCGTTCTGGCCATAGCGCTCGAGCCTTCTTCTTACCTCCTCCGCCGTCAGTCCGCTTCTCTGCGTCTGGAGGCGCTGCAGCACCTCCGTATCCTCCAGCGCATGCCATGCGGAGGCGCGGAGTCCGGCTTCCGTGATCTGATCCTCAAGCCCCGCCCCTGCCTCACAGAACTCCTCTTCCCTGCGACTGTTCCCGTCCATGCCGGCCCCTGCCGCGCTGGCTCAATTGCCCCGATGTCCAGCAATAGGATCCGCAGGGCGATAAGATGTTGGATCTTACCCCGATTGGGTAGTGAGTCGCCCATATGCAGGATGTGCTCATGAATGAGGCACGAAGCACTCTCGCATGAGGTTTTCTGATGAGCGTGCCGCAAATTATGATAATTCTTCCATTTTCAGTCTTCTGCTAAATGCCTGGCGAATCGATCGAAAGCTGGATTCTAACCCGGCCTAATCTGCTCTGCGGGCATACCTGAATCGCGCCAGCGTCGTTGGTCCCCATAAGAACACCACGATCACGGTCGCGATAGCAATGAGCCCATAGCCGATAGCCCCGTCGTACAGTTCGAAGGTGGAGCGACTACCGGGAAATATGCTCCTTCCGATATTGGTCACGGCATGAAAGAGTATGGCTGCGAAGACGGAATTTCCAGTGTTGTTATAAATCCAGACGGTCAGAATCCGGAAACTAACGCCCAATATTACTCCTCCCCATATAATCAATCCGAGAGTCTGGCCAATGGAAATCTCCGACGGGAAATGCCACACCGCGTGGATCAACCCAATGATGAGGCTGGCTGCCAGCGCGGTGTACCGGGCTTGCATGGGATCGGTGACATACCCGGTATAGCCGAGCTCTTCGCCTGCAGCGGCAAAAAAATACGCAACAAAGAGGAGCGGTGTGAAAAGGGGCGGGTTCCAAACAGTCGGGACCGGCAGACCCATGAGACGCATTATCACGTAGGTCAGCACGTAGATGAACGGCATCAAGAAAATGACGGGAATATACCAGGCTTTTTTCGTGATTCTCTTATAATCGAAGGCTCTTTTCAACAGATTCTTTACCCCTGAAAGGTTCTCTTCCCGGTACACAAGGATAGATGCCGCTATCATCGGGGTAAAAGTGGCCACGACATCTGTCACGGGGAGATTATCCCCCACGGAAAGCTTCAGCGGATAAATGACATTAAACACCCAGAGTGGAATAGAAAGCGCGTAAACCAATACAAAGAATAGAAGTGGTGACCTTTTTGATGTGCTGTTGTTCACGACGTGCAGTACCTACGACCGTATAAAAATGTTTTTACTGTGTTGAATACATCCGTAAGAACCGTACCCAAGACTAAAGATCACGGATGCTCCATCCCTTATGCATAAGAGCGAGCGAGGGGGATGTCCGGATACAGATCATCGAGACTAGAGCGTATTTTATGAACGCAGGGTTCGGAGCGGAGAGTTCTACCTTTCCCATGGATAAAGAGTTTATGTACTCCTAAGTCCGAAGCATTCTCTCACTTTCGGAGCTCCACCAGCTGCGGCGAGCAGCCTCCGCGTTGATAGTACGTCGAAATCTGCAGAGTACACCATCTGGAAGTTGAGGGGAGTGTGAAAGGATGCGCGCCTTTTCCGAACACTGATGGTGCACGGCAACGCGTTGCCATCGCACCGTCTATCGTTCACTCTTGGTTTATTTCTGTGGCGCTGGTTTGCCTTTTATTGCGGAACTAGGAAGTAAAAACCTTCGGGGATGTCAGGTTACATATTTACTATGATATCCCCCTGTATGCATGAAAGGAAGTGCCGGGTGCGCGCTAGTGCGTGTACCCCGCCTAGGATCGCGGACGTCCGCGATTATGGTGCGAAAAACGAAGCCACACATATAATAATGCTTCAGGACAACCGTTGTTGAATACCGTTATTATGGCCAATCTCAGCGCGTACAAAACGGCAATCCTGATCCTGATGATTGCCGTATCCATCTTTCTCGAGGTCTTCGTGCACTACGGCCTGCGCGTCAACATCATCTTCACGCACTTCTTCTATGTGGTCCTGGTGCTGGCAGGGCTCTGGTACTACCGCAGGGCGGTCTACCTCGCCATCGGCCTGGGCTCCATCCACATCCTGATCGAATTCCTGATCAACGGCTCCGTAGGCCCGGACGTGCTGATTCGATCGGGGATGTTCGTTCTCGTGGCTTTCGTTGTCGGCTACCTGGCCGAGAGCATGGCAGCGGAGCAGAACACCCTGATCCGCTCGGTCGTCGACAAGACGCTGACGTTCCGTCAATCCGCGGCGATCCGCAGCGGCGAGGAGGGAGACATCCGGAACCAGCCGGAGACCGTGGCGCGGATCCGCTCCATGCGGGAGGAGCGGAGTTACGCCGATCTCGTCCGCGGGCTGAAGAACAGCAACCCCGATATCCGCAACACGGCTGCGGAGCGGCTGGGGGAGCTGGCAGATCCGCGGACCGTTGACCCCCTCGCCGAAGCCCTGGACGATCCCGATCCGGGGGTCCGCTGGAAGGCGGCTGAGGCCCTGGGAAGACTCGGAACCCCGGCGGTGGATCCTCTCCTGCTGGCTCTGACGAGTGGCGACGTCGATGTGCGCTGGAAGGCGGCCGTCGCCCTGGGGGACATCGGGGATCCGAGGGCGATCGGCCCTCTCGCAGAACTCCTGGACGACGAAGACCGGTATGTACGCACCCGGGCAGCCGATGCCCTCGGGCGGATCGGCGGTCCGGCCGAACAGGTGCTGGTCCACCTCCTCTCGAAGGGACAGAAGCAGGAGCGCTGCGGGGCGGCGCTCGGCCTGGGAAAGGTCGGCGATCCCGCCGCCATCGAGGCCCTGCTCTCCGTCCTGGGAGATCCGGAACCCGACGTGCGGGACGCAGCGGTCCGCGCCTTCGGGGAGATCGGCGAACGGGCCGTTGCGCCTCTCATCGGACTGCTCAGGAGTGCCCGGGGGGATATCCGCAGGGAGGCGGTGCGGTCGCTGGTGCAGATCGGGGATCCGGCCGTGGATCGCCTGATCCAGGCTCTCAAAGATACCGATGCCGCGACCCGGGAGGAGGTGATCCGCGCTCTCGCCGAGATGGAGGATCGGAGGGCGATCGAGGCGCTCCTGTTCGCCCTCACCGAGGAGGACAGCGAGCTCCAGCGTGCAGCCCGCGAAGCCCTGATCGGCATCAAGAGGAGCCGCAGGATCTCCTGATCGGTTGTATCCCGCCATCGCCCCCTGCTTCATCCGTGCATACGGTTATGGCATGAGCATTCTTTGCATCGCTTTGCCGATCAGAGCGGCGTGAACGCATATACGTAGTTTTATTCCGTTCCATTGCCCACCGGTATACGTGTTCGGGGTCTACAACTCCACGTTTTCCCATGAAAACGGCGTCCTGAAGCTGAAGATCGAGCGGGATGGCGACGTGATCCGCTACAGACGGGAGTCTCGCGAGGGGCAGGTGGAGAAACTGCTCGCCTCGCTCTCGGGGAGCGTGATCATCAGCCCCGTCGAACCCGTCAACCTCCCGGCCGAGGTCGCGAAGTACCTCCAGATCGAGTTTCCCCCGCTGATCATCGGTCCGGGGGAGTCGCAGACCGTGTACCTCACCTTCCCTCTGGAGATCGGGGTCTTCCTGGCAACCCGGCACTCCCACGAGGTGATTGATATCTTCTCCTACGGGCGGGCCAAGTACGCCCTCTACGGCTCGCCGAAATCCGGTGTCGTCTGCCGCTGGCACGCGAGCGGGATCCATACGGAGGTGCCACATGCCGATCCGCTCCGTGAAGGCGTGCTGGAGCTGGCGGTCTCCAACGAGACGGAGACCTGGACGGAAGTCGCCCAGGCGGTCTTCACCGCCTTCGGGATCCGGCTCTACTACGGTCGGATGGTCTCCATGGCCGCAAGGATGACGATCCTCTCGAGAACCGTCGCGGAGACGGTCCCGATCGATCGACCGCTCCTGCCCGGCATGACCCGGGGAATAGAGCTCTACCGCGAGCGGACCATGCTGCCCGGCATGGAGCGGATCCCCGGTATGGAGAGGGACAAGTTCCTGATGGAGTGGGGCCTGAAATGATCCTGGATACCGTGGTGTACGGCGATATCACTGTCGGGGATATCCTGTACGTAGCGATGATCATCGCCGCAGCGCTGATCGTCTCCCGGATCATCACGCTGAACCTGCGGCGGGCGTTGAGCCCCCGGCTGCGGAAGACGGAGCTGGATATCATTCTCCGGGCGATCTACTACGGTATCCTCGTCCTCGCCGTGATCGTGGCGCTTCCCGCCCTCAACATCGAGCTCTCCGGACTGCTGGTCGCCGGGGGGTTCATCGGTCTGGTGATCGGTTTTGCCAGCCAGAGCGTGGTCGGCAACCTGGTCTCTGGTTTATTCCTCCTCGTAGAACATCCGATCGTGATCGGGGACGAGATCGAGATCGGGGACGTCTCGGGGACGGTCGAGGATATCCGTTTCCTCTCCACCATCGTGCGCACCTACGACGGCGTGAACGTGCGGATGCCGAACGAGCAGGTCTTCACCTCGAACATCACCAACCTGGTGGCGAACCCTGCACGGCGGATCGAGTACACCGTGGGGATCGGCTACGGCAGCGACATCCAGAGGGCTCTGCAGGTGATTGCAGGCGTGCTGGAGGAGTATTCGCTGGTGCTGAAGCGGCCCTCGCCGGATATTTATGTCAAGGAGCTCGGGGAGAGTTCCGTGGACATCGTGGTGAGGTTCTGGGCACCGACCCCGGTATTCTTCGGAGTCCGGAAGGAGATGTTACGGCAGATCAAGCTCGCGCTGGATGCAGACGGGATCGAGATCCCGTTCCCGCAGCGGGTGGTCTGGTTCGGCAAATCTCCGGACCCCGCCGGCCAGGAACCAGCGGAGTCCGGTCCGAGCGGGAGGACCGAGGATTATAAATGAGTGGGCGGTCAGAGATCGAGGGATGACGGAGAAGGCAGAGACAACCCGCGCCGCCGCAGAGGATCTTGCGGCGAGCTCGGATCCGCAGGAGCTGATCGACGCACTGCAGAGGGATGACCTGGAGGTGCGGAGGGCCTCCGAGGGGAGGCTTGCCGAGCTGGGAGCGGCGGCGGTCCCGTCTCTCATCGAGGCGCTCCAGTGCGAGCGGAACCAAGACGTCCTCTGGTACCTTGCCCGGGCGCTGGCCCGCATCGGGGAGCCGGCGGTGATGCCCCTCATGGACGTGCTATCGACCGAGAAGGATATTACGGTGCGGAAGTATGCCGCTGCCTCGCTGGCCAACATCGGGCGGGCGGCGGTCCCGCCCCTGGTGAAGGCGCTCACCTCTCCCGACAGGGAGCTGCGGCGGTATGCCAGCACCGCCCTCATCACCATGGGCGAGCCGGCAGTGGAGCCGATCGTCGAGCAGATCGACGAGAGCGATCCCGAGACGCGGCGGATCCTGGAGCTGATCCTGATGCGGATCGACGACGCCGGGCAGAAGGCGCTCGAGTCCCTGTACGGTATGGACTTCAGCCGGCGGCAGGAGCAGACGAGAGGCGGCTAGGCGAGCACCGCCCGGGGAAGGCCCCTCTGAAATACCCTTTATACCCTGCTGCCTGGCGGGCAGCAAGCCTTCCCGAGAAAGGCCTGGAGATCGTTCGTCGGGGATGGCCTGTCCCTGCTTCTCGAGTAAAGGACTTATCGCAATAGCAGGGGGGCGCACCCCCCTCCCCCCGTGCCCCTATCCCTGCCGGTTCGATAGCCTCGGAGGGACGTATGTCCACGGTGTGCGGGTGACCCTATCCTCGGATCGGAGGGCGAGTCTTCTACCTGTCATCTCGCCTGCCGGCATCCGCTCTCCGGGACGATACGATCGCAATAGTACGGAGAAGGTAAGGGGGACTCTGCATTCGGCACCGTACTCCGGTCATCCAGAGAGGATACGATGCGGCGGCAGTGCCATCGCGCAGATTGCGCCCCGTTACCTCCTGCAATCCCGACAGTCTGTTCGCCTCTCGTCCGGCACCATATATGGGCTCGACGCTGGAATAGAAGGCCACGCCGTCGACCTCGATGCCTCCCTGTCAGGGCTGCACCTGATCTTCCCTTTGCCGGGTGCTCGTGCCGGAACCCCCGCATGCACTTCTGCACCCGCAACTTTTTTCCCATTCCGCTGCCATCCCCACCATAATCATCCAGACTATGCGCTATCATCCACCGAAGTGCCTCAAACCAGCAGGCACAAATCCCGCCGTGACGATTGTGATCGGTATGGAGGTCTCACCCGCCGCCCGCGAGTACTTCGAGAGGCTGGAGTCTGCCCTGAACGCCGCCATTGCCGTGGCCAAGGAGGCCCGCACCCGCGGTCTCGACCCCCGGACGGAGGTCGAGGTGCCCGTCGCCAACGATATCGCGGACCGCGTGGAGGCGCTGCTGGGCATCCCGGGCGTGGCCGAGAGCATCCGCCAGCGCGAACGGCAGGGGCTCTCCCGCGAGGAGGTGGCGCTCGCCGCGAGCGACGACTTCATCCAGCGGAAATACGGGGAACGGAGCCGGGAGGAGATCCTGGAGCACGCCATCCGCACCGCGATGGCGCTCCTGACAGAGGGCGTGGTCGCGGCGCCCACGGAGGGGATCGCCAAGGTGGGCATCGGCAAGAATGACGACGGTTCGGAGTACCTGAAGATCTACTACGCCGGGCCGATCCGCAGTGCCGGCGGGACCGCCCAGGCGCTATCGGTGCTGGTGGGCGACTACGTCCGCCGCGCCATCGGGATCGACCGCTACAAGCCCCACCCGGACGAGGTGGAGCGCTACATCGAGGAGATCCGACAGTACAACTCCCGCCAGAGCCTGCAGTACATGCCGAGCGACGACGAGATCCGGCTCATCGTCAATAACTGCCCGGTCTGCATCGACGGCGAGGCCACGGAGGACGAGGAGGTGAGCGGCTACCGCAACCTGCCCCGGATCGAGACGAATGCGATACGCGGGGGCATGGCGCTCGTCCTGGCCGAAGGGCTCGCCCTCAAGGCCCCCAAGGTGCAGAAGTACACCAAGAAGCTGAACATGGACGGCTGGACCTGGCTGGACGGGCTCGCCGGTGCCGGGAAGAAGGGCGGGGAGGAGAACAACGGCATCAAGCCCCGCGACAAATACCTCCGCGATCTCATCGGGGGACGGCCGGTCTTCGCCCACCCCATGCGCAAGGGCGGGTTCCGCCTCCGCTACGGTCGTTCCCGCAACAGCGGTTTTGCGGCCGCGGGGCTGCATCCCGCTACGATGGTCCTCCTGGGGCGGTTCCTCGCCGTGGGAACGCAGATGAAGGTGGAGCGGCCGGGGAAGGCGGCCGGCATCGTCCCCGTGGACTCGATCCAGGGGCCGACGGTGCAGTTGAAAGACGGCAGCGTGCTGCGTATCGATAATGCGGACCTCGCCGAGGAGCTCTACGACCGGGTGGAGGCTATCCTGGACGTGGGCGAGATCCTGATCAGCTACGGCGAGTTCCTGGAGAACAACCATCCTCTCGTGCCCTCCGCCTACTGCGAGGAGTGGTGGCAGCAGGAGGGGGGAACCGGGCATCCTGCCGACGAGCTGGAGGCGATCGAGCTCGCCCTCGGCGGTGCCTACCTGCACCCGGACTACACCTATCTCTGGGACGACGTGGCGCCGGAGGCGATCAACCGCCTCTCCGAGTTCGTCTCGCAGCGAGGAGCGATCCGGGACGGGGCGCTGGTCCTGCCATTGGACCCGGAGCAGAAGCGGGTGCTCGAGGAGCTTCTCGTCCCGCATGCCGTGCAGGGCGGTTCGATCGTGCTGCGGGAGCACCTGGTCCTCCTCGCCTGCCTGGGGCTCACCCTGCAGCTGACGCGGCGGGGTACCGGCGAAGCGCCGCCGGGGGACGGGCTCGCCCTGGCGATGCACCTCTCCGGCCTGCGGATGCGGTCGCGGGCGGGTACCAGGATAGGCGGGAGGATGGGAAGGCCGGGCAAGTCCAAGCCCCGCGAGATGAGCCCTCCGCCACACTCGCTCTTCCCCCTGGGGGATGCCGGGGGATCCCGCCGGTCGTTCCAGGAGGCATCCTCGAAGAAGATTCGCACTCGCAAGGATGCCGGGTTCGCCGAGGTCAACGGGATGATCGAGATCGAGGTGGGCGAGCGGCGGTGCACCGTCTGCGGAAAGACGACGTTCAAGAATCGCTGCGACTGCGGGGGACACACGCTCCCGATCTTCCGCTGCCCCCGCTGCAGCCAGGAGATGAACCTGCCCCTCTGCCCCCGCTGCGGTGTGCCGACGGTCTGCGCGCAAAAAGAGAAGGGCGGAAGCAAGGTTCAGATAAACGTGAAAGAGGAGTACGCCGCGGCGCTGGAGCGGCTCGGCATGCGGGACGGGGATATCGCGCTCTTAAAGGGCGTGCGCGGGGTGATCTCCCGCGAGAAGGCGGTGGAGCCGATCGAGAAGGGGGTACTGCGGGCGAAGGGGGATCTCTTCGTCTTCAAGGACGGCACCATCCGCTACGACATGATCGACCTCCCGCTCACCCACTTCCGACCGGTGGAGGTGAGCGTGAGCGTCCCGCGTCTGCGGGAGCTCGGCTACGAGCGGGACTGCTACGGGCAGGAGCTCGTGGACGAGCAGCAGGTGCTCGAGCTCCGCACCCAGGACATCCTCATATCGGAGAAGTGCGCCGAGTACCTGGTGAAGGTCGCCTGCTTCCTCGACGAACTCCTGGAGAAGGTATACGGTCTTCCGCCCTTCTACAACGTCCGCACACGGGACGACCTCGTCGGCCACCTGCTGGTGGGGCTCGCCCCCCATACCAGCGCCGGCGTGCTCTCGCGGCTGGTGGGATTCTCGCGGGCGAACGTCGGCTATGCCCACCCCTTCTTCCACGCGGCCAAACGCCGCAACTGCTTCTTTGGCGATACGGGGATCCCGGTCTTCGACGGCAAGCAGTGGAGCGAGCTGCCGATCCGCCAGCTGGTCCTGGAGAACTTCGACATCAACCGCCCGGAGCTCGACCGCCTGGGAACATACTCGTCCCCGCCGCAGCGGCTGATGTACGTGCGGGCGGTCGACCCCCAGGGGACGATGCACCTGCGCCGCATCACCTCGGTCTCCATCCACAAGGCCCCTGCCGACATGATCCGCTTCCGCACGGCCCGAGGGAACGAGCTCGTCGTCACTCCGAACCATGCGATGCTCGTATGGGACATGAACTACCTCCGCAGGGTGATGGCGATGGAGGTCAAGGCAGGCGACAGCCTCCCGGTCTTCAGCGGGGTCGCAGTGATCGCCGATCGCATCCAGGAACGGGAGATCGTGCCCACCGCCGATCCCTCGGTCTACTGCGTGACGGTGGACCAGGACCACACCCTGGTCGCCAATGGGATCTTCTGCGGGCAGTGCGACGGGGACGAGGACTGCGTGATGCTGCTTTTAGACTGCCTGATCAACTTCTCCCGCTCCTACCTTCCCGAGAACCGCGGCGGCACGATGGATGCCCCGCTGATGATCGCCAGCCGGATCGACCCCGCCGAGATCGACAAGGAGAGCCACAACGTGGACGTCTGCGCCCGCTACCCCCTGGAGCTCTACACGGCGGCGCTCAGCTACACCCATCCCCGCGACCTGGAGAAGAAGATCGACCGCGTGGAGCGCCGCCTGGGCACGCCGGCCTCGATCGAGGGGTTCCTCTTCACGCACGACACGAGCGACATCTCCGCTGGTCCGCTCGAGTCCACCTACACCACGCTCACCACCATGCAGGAGAAGCTCGATGCCGAACTGGCGCTGGCGGAGAAGATCCGGGCCGTGGACGTGGACGACGTCGCCGAGCGGGTGCTGCACACCCACTTCCTCCGCGACCTCGTCGGCAACCTGCGGGCGTTCACCGCCCAGTCCGTCCGCTGCACCAAGTGCAACAGCAAGTACCGCCGCGTGCCCCTCGCGGGCAAGTGCATCCGCTGCGGGGGAAACATCATCCCCACGGTCCACGAGGCCTCCGTGAAGAAGTACCTGGAGGTCTCCCGCCACCTCTGCGACACCTACAGGGTCTCGAACTACACCAAACAGCGGATCGACCTGCTGGAGCGGGCGATCCTCTCCACCTTCGGCATCCCCAGAGAGCAGCAGCTGGGCCTCGCGGACTTCCTGTGATCGCCGGGATCGGTAGCACGCCGGTTCGGCTCATGAGAGCGAAAATGAAACACGACGCCAGAACGCCGGCTCTCCCTGACAGCGGCCTGAGATTTCAAAGGGCAATGCCCCTGCTGTACGGGCCAATACATTCTTGATGCTGCAATACAAAATTAGCTACCACATCCGTTGCCGGGGATCGCCGGGCCAGGGGCGAGAGGCACTCTGCTACCGGTATCCGGATGACGACATGTGTTCTATCTCCTGTGCGAGGGTATCTAAGCCTGGCCAACAGAGACGGACTCAAGATCCGTTCCCGAAGGGGTTCGCGGGTTCAAATCCCTCCCCTCGCATCTCTTATAAGGGTTATAGGTAAGTCGTGAAAATTCAACCCTGTTTAACTTTTGCATCTAGGTAAACAATAATAGATCAACCCAGAATCCGGTTCGAATGTACCCCCCGCACCGCTTCTCGGGTTATAGGTAAGGCGAAAAAACACCACCCCCCTGTCGCATGTGATATGGCGTTTTCTCATACCTGCGGTGTTAACATGAGAATAGACGGCTTCTGAAGAAGGATCACCCTATACCAACTGCAATAAAACCAAGCCTTGTGTTTATAAATTGTCGGAAGTGTGACTATCTCACAGTTGGCGGAAATGCGATCGGTCAATAACGGGGGTGGGGGATGTTAATCAAATCAGAAACATTTGATCCCTAGTGATCACATTTTTCCTACGAATTTTGAACCTTGGAGGGGCTAAGTCCGCAGCCCTTGCCCAATTCAATAGAATTTTAATAGACCATTTTGCTGTTTCTTCAGCCCATTGAACATTAGTTATATCTTCAAATTCTTCTATTAATGGTTTTAAACTCCTTGTCTTACGGGGTTTTTTATTCAACATTCCTATAAATTCATTAAAAATGTCAATTTTTAAAGCGGCTTCAGCAAATATTTTAGATCGCAACTCTGGATTCTCAACAAATTCTTCTAGCGAGGGATTCACCTCAATTACATCCGAATGACGCCAAATAAAACCGAGATACTCCAATGCTAATAGTTGCTTTCTAAATTTTTTATTAGAAAATTTATTGCTAGATATTCTATTCCCGGATTTATACTCCTTATAAATTTCAACTGCAAATTTTTCTATCGGTTCATATTGGGTTGGAGGCACTGTTATGCTCAATCTCCTTCTCTGCAATATCGCATAGTCTCTTCGCGTTTCGCCTCCAGAGGTTAGAGGCTTAATTTCTTTCAACTGTTTATTGTATATAGCAAGATTTGCATAATCAATCCATGCTAATAACACATTGGTGTATAAGTTCCAAGTATCCTTGCTCGCATTAATATACGGACAAGAATTCGCTATTAATTCAGATATCTCCTTTAAGGATGCAACATCCTTTGTGTTTATCTGATCAAGGATTATTTTTACTAATCGATTATATTGTATTTTTTCCTGAATTTTTTGTTTTAATGTTGCATTAAAATTATCTATATCCGTGGGAAAACGCATATTTAGTGCTATTGTATCCTCATCAATTTTTGCGAGATCTAGTAAGCGTATATCTCTTGCCATATTATAAAAGGATTTTTTTGTCAACTTTGCTTCGTTTATAAATTCGGGAATTCCCATCTTACCATTATTTTTAGCCAGTATGTATAATGCTCTAACAATACTTCCCGGCGATAGTTTAAGCAAATAATTTTCCTGAATAGGAACTCGTCGTGTATTAATAAAGTCCTTAAAAATATCCCAATATATGTCATATTTCGAACCTATGTTCACGAGTAATCTAGAATTAACCAAACTTTGAACAACCTTGGGATTAAAATCTTCACTATATAACTCTTTATTACTTATCGGGGATATTTTTGCTATTCTTTCTAATACATCACGCTCTTCTGGTGAGAGACGCTCAAGGTCCTCTTGGAACAAATTTTGGATATTCAATAAACGTGTGGAGATATCATCTTGGGATAACCCACTCTCAATTTGAGATTTTACATGAGCACACAATTTTTTTAGTGTCCAAGGATAACCCTGTGAGAAATAAGATAAGAAAAATTGTAGATCCTTTGTTAATTTTCTTTTAGGTCGAAATTCGGCTTCCAATCTTTTTAGCATATCCATTGTATCTTTATCGTCAAAAGTATGCAATGGTATTCGCTTGCTGGAATCTTTAATGGCATCCCTAATTTCATAAGGGAAATCTTTTGTAGATCCTACTAAATCGCTTTTCCAAGAAAATCCTATTATAACATTTGTTTGATTATCAGACAATTTAAAATATAAATCGCGAATTCTTTTGAGTGCATCTTGGTTGAAAAAAATACTTTCAAATTGATCTAAAAAAATTAATAAGCATTTCTTATCCTTCTCAAGTTCTTGCCCTATCCTTAATAGTTGATTTATCCCTCCCTCAAAACCAGAAATGTTTGAATTTATAACATGTCTTGATACAGAACCATTGAAATCTCCGAACTTATTTATTGTATGTTCAATAATTTTAAGGACAAACTGCGAAGATGACGCGGTTCTTGAATCTATTGCAAGGGCATAGTGGCCCTTTCTCCGAAAAATATCTACACATGTTAGGGCAAAAGAACTTTTACCCCATCCAGAGTTTGCTTCAAGAAGAATACCTCGTGATGATGTTTCTTTTTCAATTACTTTATCCAAAAAAGATTCAATTTCGGCTTTTTCACTCTTTCTACCGATAAAATATTCTGGTGAAGCTGGAAACTGATATTCAAAGCATTCGGAACTTCCTCTAACTTCAACTATTTGGTCTTCGTATTGATTTATGCGAGTTGAA
>JAXDAH010000042.1:0-10317 GCA_034679905.1 Methanomicrobiales archaeon
CTTCGAATCCCCCTCCCCCCTTGATGCGATAGGCCCGTATGGGTGAACCGCGATCAAGCAAGAGGTGCGGGCGCAGGACAGATCTCCCTCTCGCATGCAGAGGCTGTCCTGCTGCAGGGAAGCAGGGGGATCGGAACACGTACAAAGCGGACCTTGTTGCATGCGGGTATGCGGCGCCCCTCCTCTCTGGTCCGATAGTCCTTCTCGGTATAAGGGAGAAGCGGTGTTCTCTGAACTGGACTAAATCTGAAGAGATTGACCCCTGATACCCCGATGAGGATTCTCTCTGGCATCCCGGTGCCGGCGACGGTGGCCGACACCGGGATGCGTGGGAGAAGGCCCCCTCTCCCCTGCCCGCCGCTACCTAACGACCGGCATCCCCTGCGCCTGCCAGTTGTCGATGCCGCCCTGGATGCTGCAGACTCTCGGGAATCCCCGTTCCACCATGTACTTCCGCACTTTTGAAGCCCGCACGCCGCGCTTGCAGTAGACGATGTAGGTACAGTCCTTCTTCAGGCCCCCGATCCCCCGGGATAGAGCCTCTGTATCGTAGAAGTTGATGTTCTTCGCACCCTCGATGTGGCCCCGGGCATACTCCTCCGGTTCCCGCACGTCGAGCACCACGCAGTCGTCGCTGCCGCGGTACCGCTCCAGAATCTCACCGATCCTCTGCGGCTCGACCTCTACGGGGAGGGACTCGCCAACCTCTCCTGCCATACCGGGTCTATGTCCGCCGCTGGATGAAAAAGATTTTGAGAGATCCGGAGACCGGCGGTAAACCGCCCTGCAGGAGCGTAAATGCGGTCTTCGGGGCGGGAAGAGGGCGGGTGCGCCTCACCGCCCGCCGGCACCGCCGCCGCCAAACCCGCCGCCTCCGCCGAATCCGCCTCCGCCGAATCCTCCACCCCGGCCGCCGGCGGGAGGCGGCGGAGCGAAGAGGATGACCGGCACGAACGCGGTCCTCAACGGCACGTAGAGCGGCACGTTCGCCTCTGCAAAGTTCACGTTCAGGTCTTTCATCGCCCGCTCCACCTTCTCGCCGACCCCGAGGGCGGTGCCGTAGACCAGCCACTCCCCCCACATGGCGATGTCCGCCGGGGAGTACTGCTTCATCAGCGCCAGGTCCGAGAGGAAGGTGCGGAAGGCGTCCCACTCCAGTTTCTCCTTGTAGGCATCGCCCTTCCACCGCCCGAAGAGCGTGGAGGGGAAGAGCAGGCTCACTCCCGCCTGCCCGATCGCCAGGATCCCGGCGACGATCGCGGGGAAGGCGATGTAGGCGGTGTACGAGGCCAGGATCAGCACGATCGCTGCGGCGATGGCCAGCACCGCCCCGATCGCGGCGACGGGCAGCACCCGCCACCGTCCGTCCGTGATGTAGCGGGCGACGAGCCGGGGATCGGAGTGCCGGTTGACCGAACGGAGCTCCCGCTGGTAGCGGAGGATCTCGGTCCGGGCTGCCGTATCGGTCTTCGCCCGGGCGGCGAGCCGTTCGAGTTCGCCGGTGTCGACCGCCCCCTCTTTCTCCAGGACGTGGAGCGCCTGGAGCACCCGGCTCTCGTAGGGGTCTTCGGATTCGGCATCCAGCACCCGGATCGTCACGCTCCCGCCACCCTCCCGCTCGGTGATCTGGAGCTTCCGGCGGCGGTGCAGGTCGAGGAGCGTGGCGTAGAAGCCGTTCTCGTCGAAGTCGGTGGCATCCCCGCGGAAGATCAGGTTGACCGCCCAGGGCTTCAGGCCCGGGTTCGGGACGAAGGAGAGGTAGTTCGGCACCGTGTATGTCCGCTCCCGCCCGTAGCGGTAGTAGATGAGGAGCAGGAGGAAGGGCGCGAGCAGGAGGAAGATTCGCGCGAGGAGGGAGAGCCCGGCTGCGATCTGGTAGGGGAGGGAGTAGAACAGGTTCGCCCGGGTCGTCTGCCCCCGCACGTCGGATGTGGGCACGGGGAACCCGTCGATCTCCTGCAGGAGTTCGTCTGCATAGAGGATATCGGCGCCGAGAGGCTCGTCGGCAACGGCGCTTCCCGTGACGATCGCGGAGCCGTCCTGCAGCTGCACGTTCAGGAACGGCGGGTAGGGGAAGACCTCCTGGAGGTGGGGGGAGTGGATGCCGATCCGCACGTTCCGGTAGGGGATGTGCTCGTCGGCAAGCCGCAGGTTGATATGGGCGAGCTGCTCGCCGCTCTCGATCGGGGGGTGCACCACGTAGCGGTACTCGACCGTATACTCCCCGGCCTCGAAGTAGGCGGGATCGTAGACGCCGGCTTCGCTCTCGAAGGCGAGGTTCTGCACGACGCTCCTCGCCCCCGATATGTCGCTGCTGACGAAGACCTCCCCCTGGTGATCCTTCGCATAGCCGATGGCGCCATCCGGCCCCTGGACCGAGACGAAGGTGACGTGGGGTCGACCGATCCCGTCGAAGGTGAGCGGCGCCTCCCAGTTGCGGAAGAGCATGCGGTAGCGCCCCGAGACGCCCACATCGTAGGTGATCCGTTCGACCAGAGTGCCGTTCCCGTAGAAGTCTGCCTCGTAGCGCTCTACAGCCAGATCATCGGGGAATGCCTGCGGCGCAACAGTGAGCAGCAGCAGCCCAATCGCTCCGATGACGAGCCCGATGACGACCACGAGGGCAATCTGCTGCTTCTCATCCATGCGAGGAGTCCTCTAGAACTCGATCCGGGGAGGCGTGGAGATGGCCTCTTCGAACTCGAGATACTGGAGCTTCACGAAGTTGAGCAGGCGTGCGACGAAATTCGATGGAACCGTGTCGGTCATCGTATTGTACTGCTGGGCTATGTTGTTGTAGGTGTAGCGCTGCCGGGCGATCTCGTCCTCCACGCTCCGCACGGCATCCATGAGGTTCATGACCGTGGTCGAGGTCTTGAGATCGGGATAGGCCTCGGCGACGGCGATCAGCCGCCCGAGGATGGACCGCGACTCCCGTTCCACTTCGGCAAGTTGCTCCGGGGATGCACCCCCGATACGGGCCCGCATCTCGGTCACCTTCGTCAGGGTATCCTTCTCGAACGCCGCGTAGCTCCGCACGGCGCCCAGGAGCTGCTCGATCATGTCGAGCCGTTTCTTCATGGCGACCTTGATCTGCCCGAGGGTCGCCTCTGCAGAGTTCTTCAGGGTGTAGAATCTGTTGTAGACTCCCACGAAGAAAATGATCAGGCCGATTGCCACGAGCAGCAGCAATCCGCCCACGATCCATTCCAGTAGTGCCATATCCTTACCTGGTGTAAAGGTAGAGCGGTTCCCATTTATTAAACTCCCTTTGCGCGACACTGCGGCAAACCGGGTGCGGGTTCGGTGCCATACGGACGCCGCGGTTTTCGGGAGAGGCCTTCTCCTCGGCGATGGGACGGCTTCTTCGACGGGATGGCATCGTCCGTAGTTGCCCCTGCAGGGGCGTCCAGGCCTCCGGGATCGATAATGGACCTGTCGCACGCAACCTGGGGGGTGCTGCCATTGCGGCGACGGGGGTCTACTGCTGGCAGCGGCCGATGGCCCCCTGATCCCGCCGCGAGTGTCGTGGAAGTCAGAGAACTGGCCTATCGAAGGGACGGGCGAACCTGGCCAACAGATCGGGCCCCTCATCTCGATTGAGATCTCTGCTACAGCCGGGCGCCGGCCACTCTCGCACCGCAGGAGTGGGGAACAGAGGGGCGGGGTTGCGCCTCCAGGGTGCGAGAAGGGCTGTTCTGGATGAAGCGAGGAGCGAAGTCATCTGCAGCCGTCCATTAACGCGGAGCGATTCTTTTCGGGGAGAGCCGGTGCGGCCGCTCAAGAAATGTCAGGTGCACCGCAATGGCAGGGAGGACGGATACAGCGCTGTATCTCCGAACGACAGGTGGAAGATTCTGGAGAGGAATTTCCAGGTATGATGACCGTGGCAGAGCAGCAGCGCTGGATGAGAAATCCTCCGGCATGCCTCCCCCCAGTCTACCATGCTCTCCCGGAGCGGGAGCGTGCATCGCGATATCCTGCGGTCGATCCGAAACGCGTCGTGGGCACGTAGAACTAGCTTTTTTTAATCGGCTTTTCGCAGAGGACTCCGCACGGATGGACTGCCGAGCGCCCCAATCAGCCTTAACGTTCTATAGCGATTCCAGGGGTGGACTGCACGGCGATATGACAAAGCACACTACGGCAGGAATTTAAAAGCGGTCGCCGGATGTACTTTCATGGCATTGAAGTTCAAGCTCTGCCCGCACTGCGGCAGTTCGTCGCTCTTCATCGACCGGGAGATCCATGATGCGGACGGGAGCCTGAAGGGGATCCAGGTGCGGTGTGCCAACTGCGACTTCGAGAGCTACGAGCCGCTGGAGACTCGCATCATCCGGTTCAAGCGCTGCCCGCACTGCGGGAACGCCTCTCTCTTCGTGGAGCAGGAGGTGCTGGGCGAGCACGGCGAGCCGAACGGCGTCTGGGTCCGCTGCGCCAGCTGCAACTACGAAAACTTCGAGCAGCACGGGAAGAAGCCGACGAAGTTCTCCATCTGTCCCCAGTGCCGCACCGCCTCCCTCTTCGTGGATAGGGAGGTGCTGGACGACCTGGGTGCCGTAAAGGGGATCCAGTACCGCTGCGCCAACTGTGGTTTCGAGAGCACGGAATCCCGCGGATCGCGCCCGCCGAAGACCCGGGTCTGTCCCCGCTGCGGCAACTCCTCCCTCTTCCCGGCGGGATCGCTGCACGACGAGAAGGGGCAGCTCAAGGGATCCCGGTTCCGCTGCTCCCACTGCTCGTTCGAGACCGTTCAGATGGACGGGTCCCGGTACGAGGCCTGATCCGCTCTTTCAATAACGGATATCCTTTTTTCATCGAAAATCGGAGATAGCGCGGAGACCTCTCCGAGAAGAACTGCCTGGTATACAGGGGATGACGGAGCGGAATTATACGGCCCGGCATGGTGCCGATTGGCTGTGTGGTGCAGTCATTGCGCGGTCGCCGTCATTCCCTGGGGGCTGTCCTCGACTCCCTTTGGCCATCGCTGCCTTCGGGGCGGGGTTGAGCGAGTGTGCGCCCCCTTCCCCTTTTTAACGCGGTAGCCCTGTCCTAGGGGAAACGCTCTGTCGATGAATTTTCAATCTCAATAATGCGCACCTTGGGGTGGGCGGCGGGAAGGCCGAGCAGAGAAAAAGTATCGGTGATTAATTTCGCATCAGTGGACTTTGAGCGTCTCCTCCATTGCCAGCAGTTTGGGCGGCGGGGCGTAGATGGTGCCGGTGATCTCGTACTTCAGGCGGATGATCTCGATCACGATCATGGCGAGCTTCTGCATCGCCCCGGGATCGGTGGTGCGGTCGAGGAGGAGCACCGCCTTGTTCTTGATCGCCTCCAGCAGTTCCATGTCGTCCAGGGATTTTGCGGATCCCTGCGGAAAGATCGCCGGAGGCGCCGCCAGGTTCTGGCGCAGAGTGGTCAGGCTCTCCTGCAGCCCCTGTATCTCCGCATCCATCGCCGCCGGATGCTTCTTGTGGGAGGTGATGTGGGAGGACTTGAGACCGGGGATCTTGTCTTTCATGAGGTAGATGATCTCATTGTAGGTCCTCCGCTGCCGAAGCAGCTCGTCCACCTCTCCGGCGTATCCGCTGCGGCAGATCTTGCACTTATCGCGAATCGGATCCATTGCAGAGTATGTCGGGGGACCGAAATAAATACCCTCCGAAACGAGAAGCGGCAAATCGGCACGATATATCCCGCAAGCAGGAAAATCAGGGCCGAGAAGCAGGAATAATCTGTACGCAGGCCTCTGCGAAAGAGAACGGAAGATCTGGGGCCTGCGGATCCTCGGATCACCGGCCGAAGGGTGGAGTATTCCTGCAGGGTTCAGAGGAACCGCTCGAACCGATCCTTCGCTGCCCGGCAGATGGGGCAGACCTCGGGAGGATTGGTGCGGGCACAGAGATACCCGCAGACGCGGCATCGCCAGACGGGCCAGGCGAGGCTGGAGGAGGGCGGCAGGACCTGCTCCTGCTCCTGCACGCTTCTCGCCGCCATCGGGGGTCGCCGTTCGGGCACCGGCGACAGTTCGCGCTCGCCGCGGAGTAACTCTCCACTGACGTACAGGGCACAGTAGCAGGCCCCGTACTGGTCGAGGTCCGGATCCCGGTAGTCGCAGGGGCAGATGATGTCGCGGTCCAGCTCTCGGCGTCCCATCGAGAGCCGGCAGGGGCAGGAGGGATAGCCATACCGCCGGTCGTTCACGATCAGCCCGCGGATGAGGTTCTTCGTGAACGGGACATCGGGGTTCAGGTGGTAACCCCCCTCTTCGGCCTCCCTCTTCAGCCTCTGGTATGAACTGTCTATCGCCTCCTGATCGACATCTTCTGCGTTCATGAACCCAGAGCCTCGCGGATCTGGTCGGCCCGGTAGCCGATGATCACCTTATTATCGTCGATCACCAGGGTCGGGAACGCCTGCTGGGAGGTCAACTGCCCGACCTCCTCAATCGCCTGCGCCATCTCGTCTGCCTCCAGGAGATCCACGTATACGTACTGGAAGTCGACGCCGAGATCCTGCAGGAGCTGTTTCGTCTTCGCGCACCACCCGCAGGTGCTCAGCGCGTAGAGCCGGACTTTGCCTTTATCCTTGCCTTCTACGTGTGTCCATTCCATCGTATGCCTCTGTCTCTGGCTATAGTCGCATGGTGGTATTAAGTCCATCCCCTCACCGCAGCTGCCGCAAAGATTTTTTATCCGCTCTCATCCCACCTTGTTCTCCATGGGAAACCTGAACGTCGTTGTACTCGGACAGAACGATTTCGCCCGCGATCTGGGAAAGAAGGGTACATCGACGGATATCACCTTTTACAACCTGAAGAAAGGGGAGGATTCGGTGACGTTTCTGGAGCCGACGCGCTATCCCGAACGGTTCGCTCCCCTCTACCTCGCCGCCGCCACGGCAGAGAAGGCGATCCTGGTCGTTGACGAGATAACGCCCCTCTTCGGCGAGGCGGTGCTGATGCTGGACTGCCTGGGGGTACGGGACGGCTTCATCGTGCTCCGGAACTACATCGGGCGGGAGCAGGTGATGCCGCTCATCCGGGGAACTGTCGTCGAGCGCTACCGCTTCGTGGAGGACAACCGCGCCGCCCTGCGGGAGCAGCTCCTGGAAGATGCGGCGAAGCGGCCGGCCGTGCCGCGGGAGACGCCGGCCGGCAGCGTATCCGTCGATCACTTCTTCAACGTGCGGGGGATAGGCACCGTAGTCCTCGGCGGGGTGGTGGCGGGGGCGATCCGCAGGCACGATACTCTCACCGTCCTCCCGATCGAGAAGACCGCTCAGGTCCGATCCATCCAGAAGCATGACGACGAGGCCGAATGGGCGGGCGCCGGCGATCGCGTGGGGCTGGCGCTGAAGAACGTCGGAGTGGAGGAGCTCGAACGGGGGTACGTGCTGAGCAGCGAGAGTTCCCTGCTCTCGGTCTCCTCGGCAACGGGCACGGCGGACCTGGTGAAGTACTGGAGCCGCCCCCTGCGGGAGGGGATGGTGCTCCACCTGGGCCACTGGATGCAGTTCGTTCCGGCCCGTCTGGAACTGGTGCAGGAGGGTGAGAACGCCCGCTCGCCCGTGCTCACGCTGGCGCTGGAGAAGCCGCTCGTCTACGCCGCGGGAGATCGTGTCGTGCTCCACTACCTGGAAGGTGGCAAGCTGCGGATCGTCGGGACCATGGTTCTCTCCGGGTGGGTGGCGAAGCTGCCTTCGGGACAGCAGGCCCGGCCGATGTGATAGGTTTTTCAGGGCGGTCCCCGGGACTCCCCGCCGGAGGACGGGGGAGAGCATCGCAGATTTTTACTCTAGTCAAACCCAACTGTAGTGTATGCGAGAGTTGGAGGCCGAGATCCTCGAGGTGCTCGAGGAGAATCCCTGTCACGTCTACGAGCTGAAGTACCTGCTGGAGTCGCGGAACATCCAGAAGAGCCACTCCGATCTCTACAAGATCGTGCGGAGCCTGGAGAGGCGGGCCCTCGTCGCTCACACACGGGTGCCGAGCAGCAAGGGGCCGGAGCGCAAGGTGTACAGTCTGACGGAGGAGGGGAGCCGGGCGCTCGAAGATGCGGCGCGGGGAGGAGTCCTGTTGCTCTACCGCAACTACATCCAGCAGCTGGCGGCCCAGGTGGGCGAGCAGATCTCCCGGGAGCTGGAGCTGGATCCGGACCATGCGGCGCTCATCCTCGCTCCCTTCGCCGCCTCGCAGAAGGACCCCTGGGTCGCAGCCGCCAGAGGGTGCCTGCAGGGAGCAGAAGGGCTCTACCTGGTGGACAACGGAAAGGGTGCAGACCATCCCGGCTTTCACCGTCTCGTCGGCGGGGGAACGCAGCTCCCGTTTCCCGACGAGCGGCTGGACCTGGTCCTGGCTCCCTGGCTCTCGGCGACGGATCTCGAGGCAGCGCTCGACGAGGTATCCCGGGTCCTGCATCCCGATGGCACGCTGGTCACCCTGCTCCCGATCGCCCGGGAGACGGTGGAGGACTCCATGCTCGTCGAGTACTTGGTGCGGGAGATCGGGCGGCGCTACCCCCATTTCGCGCCCCGCTCCCGTCTCGACTTCATCCGCGAGCTGGACAGTTTCTTCCACGTGATGATCATCCCCTGCCGGGAGGGCTCCCTCTTCGTCTGCAGGAAAGAGGAGCCGTGAAGAGTTCGGAGATCTGCCGGGCGTTGCGGGAGGCTGCGGGGCGGCGGGAGCTCGCGGAGATCGTCTGCCGTACGGTGGAACGGTACACGCTCAGGGATCTCCAGGATCTCCGCGCCGCCCTGCAAAAAGACCTGCAGAACCTCCCGCCGTCCTACCGTCGCCGGCTCTATCCCCGCCTGATCGAGCAGGTCTTCGGAACGCACCACCGCGTTCTCCTCATCTGCCGGAGCGGCGGGCTGGAGGCGATCGAGGGTCCGCTCCCGGAGCGGTTCCCCGAGTACTGCGCTATGGTGGAGCGTGCCTGCAGCTCCGGCGCCACCCTTGAGGAGGGCGACCGCGACCTCTTCTACTATCTCCTCGCGGCGTTCAACATCTTCGTGCTGGGGCTCCCCGGCCACCCGGTGGGCACGCCGTTCCCCGGCGGATTCGTCGTGGAGGAGCGCGACGGGGAGTACCTCTGCCCGGTCCGGGAGAAGGAGGGGGACGTCGAGACCTCCATCTGCCCTTTCTGTCCGGCAAAACAGGCCGACGTCACCGTTGGAACCGCTCGGAGAACGTGATCTCTGACGGATCCTTCTTCTTCACCAGGATCTCCTGGGCGGGCATATCCGCCGGGTAGCCCGCCGGTACCAGCGCCACCAGGGTATAGTGCTCCGGGACGTTCAGAAGCTTCCGGACGTCGTCTGCATAGCCCTTCTTGTCCCCGGCCACCCAGCAGGAGCCCACCCCGTGCGCCCACAGCCCCAGGATCAGCTGCATAGTCGCCGCACACCCGTCCTCCAGGTAGTACTTCTGGGCTTTCTCCGTGAAAACCGCGAAGCAGACCCGGGCACTGCCGATGAAGCTCCCGTATTCGGCCAGACTGGCGAGCCTGGTCAGGGTCTCCCGATCCTGGACCGTCCCGATCAGCCAGGGCTGTTCGTTCCGGGCTGTAGGGGCCTGCCGGGCGCATTCCAGGGCATCCTGGATCGCCTCGGCCGGTACGGGAGTGTCCCTGTATTTCCGAATACTCCGCCGGGACTTGATGATGGTAACGCCTAGATTCATAGTCCTGCATGGGAACTTTGTAACAGTAATACCTTTCTGTAATGGCCTCTGTATACCCCTTCGTCCCGGTATACCTCTGCGGGCTTTCGCACCCGCAGGTGTTCGAGGTGTATCCGCTCAATCCCGGTTCTCCTCCCGGCACAGGAGGGTTTCATCAGGCCCACAACTGTGGAATGTGTGTGCTGGCAGGCAAAGTTTCCGAAGTCTCCCCTGTATCCTTCCAGGGGGGATTCAGCCCCCCTATCCACCACCCCCGCGGGTGTGGTACCCTCATCGAAGTAGCGATAGGTACGTGGTGGAGAAGACGCGGACGGGTACGAGGCACTGTGCATCAGGACGTGAATTCTACAATAATTGTGGATGCGCCACAGGTCTCCGGTGCCGATATACAGCACTACCGCACACGATAATAGAAGATGGGCAGGATATTCATGCGATTGAAACGGTTGAACGAGCACGGAAGCTGAAATCCTATACTCTCTCCCGCGGCATCTCGAACAGGGGAATCTTAAGCCCGAAATCCTCCCGTTGAGAGTATCGCACCGGCAGGGTGGGGCACGGGGGGGGGGGGGGGGGCGCCCCCCCCCCCCCCCCACCCCCCCCCCCCCCCCAACCACAGAGGGCCCCGCCGC
>JAXDAH010000043.1:0-18376 GCA_034679905.1 Methanomicrobiales archaeon
TCTCCCGTGCAGGCGTCCGGCGTGGGATGGGACCGGGCCGGCCGCTCATCAAAAGAGTTCGCGGCCGGTGCCCGATCGGTGTGCCCTGGCCCGCACTACAGGATAGGTTGGCAGGGGCAGGTTTAAAGCTGAACTGTGCGGGATGAAAGGAGGGGATATATGTTCTGAAGAAGCCTGGATATCCGTCATTCAGGTCATTCTACCGAATAAGCATGAACATATACATTCCTATGGTGCGCGTGGCTGCGCAATGTGTCCCAGCCTATACGGAGAAAGAAACGCGGGTCGCATGAGGCCCATGCAAAGTTCATAGATAATTAGCGCCATACCGGGAACTCCCAAATACGTTATAGTAGACGATTCAGCTCTTCGACGGTCAGATTGGCTTGCTTGAGAATATGAGACAGAGTTGAGCGCTTGACCGGGTTATGCGTAGGGATGGTCAGTTTCATTGTTGTATCCGGCAGGTGCTTTTGCAGACGGATGTGGCTGCCCCGTTGGCGGACGATAACCCAACCGTCCCTCTGAAGTGCCGCAACGATTCTGTCAATTGTTCAGGACAGGAACCTTGCTCATACGGCAATCTCAATCTGTTCGGCTCTTTCGCTGAAAACGGAATCATCTTCGACAACTTCGAGATATAGATCGATGGCTTCTCGGATATTTTCCAATGCTTCTTCCTTCGTGTCACCTTCGCTGATACAGCCGGGAAGACTTGGAACGTAGACGGTGTACCCGCCCTCATCACTAGGTTCGAGCACGACACGCAGTTTCATACCATTTACTATCCGTCCGGGGAACTTATACTTGTTTACCCTGGAATACCCCAATCCACACTGCTGGTGGGAACTCTATGTAACAGCGCCCTCATTCCGGGTTCGCTAGAGAGATGGCCGGTTTATTGGTGCCGTCGACGAGACAGCAGACCGCTGCTCAGTTAGCCAGGCCTGAAACGCACATGCCCTCGTTGGTCCCGCTATGGAAGCACTCTCTCAACCGCTCCAACGGCACGAAACGCTTCATCCTCGTCAGCGTGCGAAATTCCATCCCGAGACGCACTACGGGATTCCTACAGATCCAGTATCGATGAACTGGGGAACGGGGACAGCCTCGAGGACCCCGCCATGCCTCCGACGCATCCCCCCGATCACGCTGCCGATGGCATTGTACACCGGGTTCACCGGAACGTCGACGAAGAACTTCCCCATGCTGTCCCGAACCGCGGTTCCACCCCTCGTGGTGTCGAGTGGAACATTCGCCAGGATCTCGGTGGCGTTCGCATTGAATGCGGCCACGGTGCCCACGCGGGTGCCCTCGCCGTCCTCATAGTCCCCCCCCACGGTGTAGCTCTCGCGAGCCTTCTCGACAGCGGGGTGGGTCACACCGCCCTTGGACGTACTCCACGCAGCCGAAGGGATTATTGGGCTGCTCTGAATGTTGCCGTCGATTGTATCACAGAAAATCGGCTTTATCCCGTATACCGCTCCTGGTGGTGTTTGTGCCCGTTTTCGTATGTCAGTAGAATGATAAAACTGGTCGAATACCTTCTAGGGATAAGATATCCATCCGTATGTTCCAATCAATAGTTATTAAGTGGGAAGAGAAAGTAGGTACACGTATGCCCAAGCGGTTCAATGTCATCATTGAGCAAGATGAGGACGATTTTTATATTGCTACGGTCCCTGCACTCCCCGGCTGTCACACACAGGCGAAAAGCCTTGATGAACTCCTCGTTCGAATCCGTGAGGCGATCGAACTCTATCTGGATGTCGAGAAGGATATCGAGCTTCCGGAACCGGGGCGCTTCGTCGGGGTGCAGGTAATTGAACTTGAGAGCGGTTAAACCGGGGAGCGTTATCAAGGCTCTTGAACTCCTGGGATTTTCGATTGTGCGGCAGAAGGGGAGCCACATCATTATGAAGCATCCCGATGGCTTTCTCACGGAGATTATTTATTGCCAGTAGTGCCACATACTCGTAAAGGGATCGGACTTAAGCGATGATTCGGAAATACAACATCATCATAGAGCCGGGGGAGGACGGCTGGCTGGTCGTAACCGTTCCGGCGTTACCGGGATGCGTCACGCAAGGCAGGACGTTGGAAGAGGCGGTCCGGAATGCTAAAGAGGCGATCGAGGCGTATCTCGAATCCCTGATCAAGCACAATCAGCCCATACCGGATCCCGATGCCATTCGCATTGAGGAAATTGAAGTTGCTGTAAGCGTGTGAGTGCATGGTGAAGCTCCCGCTTCTCTCTTCTAGGAGGCTCATCGGTGCATTGGGGAGGCTTGGGTTTTACATCGACCATCAGAAGGGCAGTCATATCGTTCTCAAAGACAGGGCGACAGATACTATCACGATCGTAGTGCCGGCCCACGATGAGATCGATCGCGGAACACTCCGATCGATTCTAAAACAGGGTGGGATCGATCTTGAAGATCTCCTGAAGGTTCTTCTTACGCTCCGCTAATCGATGCGAAGCGAAGGATCAGGAAGCATGCATCTGTTTGAAGCTGCGTTCAGAATTATCCTCTTTTCGGGTACACATCTACCTATCCCGCAAAGGGCGATCATCGCTGTTCTCCAAGATCCCCCTCGCATTGGTGTTGAAGGCCGCTACCGTGAGAGAACGTGCGATGATGGTTCCTACACGGTTGCCCCCGCCGGTCTCGCAATTCGCCCGCACGGTGCAGCTCTATCGAGCCTTCTCCACGCAGGGGCGCGGGTCATACCCCGGACAACTGACGTCCAGGGATTTTTGAATCGAAACAAGAAACGTTTCAAATACTTTTCCCGAGTATATTCACGTATGGATGCGCTCGCCCTGCTGCGAAAGCGTGAAGCCGAGATCCGGGACCGGTTTGGTGTTGTCCGGATCGGCGTCTTTGGCTCGGTCGTTCGGGGAGAGGAGCGGCCGGACAGCGACGTGGACGTCCTGGTCGAGTTCCGGGAGGGGGAGGAGACGTTCGACCACTACATGGATCTCAAGTTTTACCTTGAAGATCTTTTCCAGAGGAGCGTGGACCTGGTCATCAAGGATTCGATTAAACGCCGGCTCCGCGATCCGATCCTCCGCGAGGTCGTGTCTATGCGTAGGACTTCCCTGCAATATCTCGATGCCATTATTGAGGTTTCACATCAACCCTCTGTGGATTCCGTATAAGGTATGATTAAGCGTTCCATCAGAAGCGAACCATATTAGATAAACATATGATTGATAGACGCGAATACCCTCGTATAGCATAGGGGAGGGGCTTGATGCATCGAATCATCCAGGAAAGGCTCACCGAAATTTCAGCCATCTGCAGACGGTACCGCGTCAGGTCCCTCGAGGTCTTCGGATCCGCAGCCGGGGCCCGATTCGACCCTGAGACGAGCGATATTGATTTCGTCGTCGAGTTTATGCCGATGCTCCCTGCAGAGCATGCAAAGGCTTATCTCGGCTTAGCGGAGGACCTCGAGCACCTCTTCGGTCGGCCAGTCGACCTCGTCGAGCCCTCGGCTATCCGAAACCCCTTCTTCCGGCAGTCTGTCGACGAGACCCAGGTCCTGGTGTATGCAGCCGCGTGACATCAAAAAGTATCTCTATGATATTTCGGAGGCCTGCCGCTTAATCGAAGATTTCACGGCAGGCAAAACATTTTGGGATTATCACAACGATCCGCTGCTACGATCTGCGGTTGAACGGCAGTTCGAGATCATCGGCGAAGCGTTACGAGTTCTCATACAGCGTGAGCCTGCCCTGAAAGACAGGATCAGCAATGCACCGCGAATCATTGCTTTCCGGAACCGGCTCATCCATGGATATGCAACAGTCTCGGATGAGGTTGTCTGGGGTGTTGTTGAAGAGTTCCTGCCTGCTCTCTCCCATGAAGTAAGAGAACTTCTTGATGATAGAAACCTTCCGCCTACGTAGTAGGTCTCCGATCCCTCATCACGAGTTAACCAACCCGAGGATCCCGACAAGCAGAACCTCGTTTTCCCGGTACAGCAATTCCATAGAAAAGAATGGGATGATTGAGGGATCCCTTTCAGGCCAGTTCCGGCACGGTGTCCGCCCAGGTCTCCACTTTGGTGCGAATGGCGTCGTCCTGGTAGGAGGTGAGCCGAACGGTATCCCGCCCGAAGCTGACGGTATAGACCTCCCCGTTGCTGTCGTGGCAGCGGAGCTGGCACGTGAACGATTCGGCCTCGCTGTTCCGCACCGCGGTCCCGCCCATCGCGGTGGCGAGGTCCTCGTTCGCCAGGATCTCCGCCGCGTTCGCGGTGAATGCGGCCACGGTGGGAGAGCGAGCGGTGATCGTGCCCACGCGGCTGCCCTCGCCGTCCTCGTAGTTCACCCGCACGGTGTAACTCTCGCGGCTCTTCTCGACAGCGGGGTGGGTCACGCCGGCCTGGATGTACTCCACGCAGCCGAACGGGTTTTCCGAAAGTACGGCCTGAACGATAGAGTCGAACGTCGCTACATCGGCGATCGGGGCCGCCAGGGTCCGGACCGCCGTCTTGGTGTTCGTGGTTTCGACAAAGTCTGCCATGGTTTTCACCTTGTCTGCATTCTTCCGGAAGCCTGACAGACACTATTACTGTTAACCGGGTCCGCAATAGCCGTGACTGTATCAGGATACAGTCATCTTTAAGCGGATTCGCGATGCAACGGATGTGAGAAGGAAGTAACGTATGGCCGAAGAGAAGTCCACCCGGGAGATGATCTGCGAGACCAACCGGGACGTGAAGTGGATCTGCCGGGTGCTCAAGGAGATGAAGGAGACCGATTCCAGTCTCGAGCTCCGCGTGCGGGCCCTGGAGCGGTGGCGGGACGGGCGGGACGGCGAGGAGCGGCGGGCCCGGCGGATCGGGATGACGGCCGGCGGGATCCTGGGTGGAGTTGCGGCCCTTATTATCGAATTCTTCGTTCGCGGTTAAAGGCTGTTTTTACACCCTCTTGGTTTATTGATGGGATCCCTTCCAGTATC
This sequence comes from Methanomicrobiales archaeon, assembly GCA_034679905.1. GTDB lineage: Archaea > Halobacteriota > Methanomicrobia > Methanomicrobiales > JACTUA01 > JASEFH01. The sequence goes on from JAXDAH010000043.1 coordinate 4,974, forward strand.
TGGGATATGCGGCGATCGTGGATTCTCGATCGAATAGCGGGGATTTATCGTGATGCATCGCGACGTATTTTTCAATGATCTATCTCGACGAGTCGGGAGATCTGGGGTTCTCCCCCCGTGCATCTCAATTTTTGTTTTAGCTGCCCTGATTCAACCGGATCCCGTCGAGATTCAACGGTGCTTTAAGAGGGTGCGAACCCAGAGGCTTAAGAAAAGGTATCGCGATTTACCCGAGCTGAAATATAACAACACGAATGCCGCAATCAAACGTCGAGTTCTCGAGCGCCTGGGTTCGTGCGATGTAGAAATAGGGTATGCAGTCCTTCGAAAAGAACAGGTCCGTGATCGCCTCAAGCGCAAACCCCAGATCCTGTATAATTATCTCGCCGGTTCGCTTGTGTCCCGCATCATCACCAGATATCACATAGCCGGTCCGGTAGAAATCATCGTCGATAAATCATTGTATGGACTGCAACGCGATGAGTTCGACCTCTTACGTATAAAACCCTCGACCGGAACCAGAGTTTCAATCTGGACCCTCCGGAACTCACGATTCGCCACGTGGATTCACAGCAGGACTGTTGCATTCAGGCAGCTGATTTTATCGCCGGCACCGTGCATTTTGCATACAGAACCAGCGATTGGACGTATTTTGACCTTATTGCAGGTAGGATGGGAGTAGAGTTGGATTATTTCAAAGGTCGGCAGAAGTAGAATGTGCCCCCTTCCCTACTTCGTCCCACCCACCTCACGGTGGCCTCATCCTTTTCGGGAAGGCCTTACGCACTCACTACTACTCACTGCTTCGAGATTATAAGGGTATCGCATTCATGCTAAAAGTATGGGGCCGATCGAAATCCGGGAAATAATCTGAAGATGAGAGGATTTCGAAAATCTCACATCTGCTCTCTGAATCGACTCCGCCCCATCGGCCTTTCAGGCATACGAGACCTCGCGGGCCACGGTCTCGCGCAGGAGCGGCTTGAGGGCGTCGGGTGTGACCAGGTCGACGGAAGTGCCCAGGCGGTCAGAGAGGAAGCCATCCCGTTCCAGGAAGGTGAAGAAGCCTACCGGGCGGGAGAATTCGACGAGGATATCGATGTCGCTGGTTTCTGTTCCCCTCGGGAAACGGAGCCGAAGACCCCGATACGTTTCACGTGAAACCGCGTACTCAGCTCGCTATTGAGCCCTTTCAGGATGCCGAACACCTCTTCGTGCGAACGCATTGCTAATGGAATGTCTAGAGGTGTTAATGCCGTATCGTTCAGGCAAGAACTGTCATTTAGCAGCTCCTGGGAGAGGTTTTTCCGCTTGCTAAGGCAATGAGAACGGCTGTCAATTTGAAGGACAGAATCCCTTGTTTTTGACGAAAGTATTGGGAAATTGGGATCGGAAAAAGCGAAGGTCAACTCTATGATTCCTCACCGAAGGTATCGATATGGAACCGGATCGCATATCGTACTTCGGCCAATGCTTCCTCGTAGGTTTCGCCTTCTGCAACCACGACGCCTTTTCAGCCCAGGGGGTATGCGACATAACCCCCGGGATGCCTTTCTACGATGATTTTTAGTGGTTTCATAAAATCATCTCGTATCGTCATTCGTGCTCAGGAACCAGAATGCTTATTCGATATCTGTTCTCTTCACGCGATTACTTGTTTCTGATGAATTTCATGCATACACAGACCTCTATTTCTTGGTTCAGCTACACTGAATCCAATCCCTCTCAGGTTACACGAGATACCTCGTGGCCGGAGCAGACTGTGGCAGGAAAGATTTTACCACGGATGTGTCTAGTTGCACAAACTGCTTAGTTTGAACTACGCCCGAGGAAGGGGATGCCTATGGATACAGTCAGGTCAAAAGATGGAACGCTGATCGCCTACGAGCGAACGGGGGCAGGACCGGCCCTGGTCCTGGTGCACGGCACAACGGCAGACCACACCCGATGGGGTTTTATTCTCCCCATGCTGGAGAAGAGATTCACCGTGTATGCCGTCGACCGCCGCGGGCGAGGCCAGAGTGGAGATGCAGCCGTCTACGCCCTGGAGCGTGAGTATGAGGATATCGCTGCCGTGGTCGGATCCATTCCGGGCCCGGTGAACCTGCTGGGGCATTCGTACGGCGCCCTGATCTGTCTGGAAGCAGCGCTGCTTGTCACCAACCTCGACAAACTCGTTCTCTACGAACCCTCTGTCCGGCTAGACGGAGCTTTATATCCACCCGGAGTCCGGGCCCGGATCCAGGCGCTGCTCGATGCCGGGGACCGGGACGGGGCGCTGCTGGTATTCTTCCGCGATGTTGTCGGCATGCCGGAGCGTGAAGTTGCGATGATGCGAAACGATCCGGTGTGGCCTGCCCGGCTGTCGGCGGCGCATACCATCCCCCGCGAACTCGGCGACGAGGATTACATCCTCGATCCTGTGCGGTTCCGGGATCTGACCGTGCCCACCTTGCTGTTATCCGGTGGCGAGAGCCCTGACTTTCTCAAGGCAGCAACCCGGGCAGTCCACGCCGCGTTACCCAACAGCCGGATTGCCGTCATGCCCGGGCAGCAGCACATCGCGATGAAGACGGCGCCGGAGTTGTTCGTCCGCCTGGTCACCGAATTCCTGTCTGTATAGCTGGAGCCTTTGGGCACCCCTACTTTCAGGGGGCGCACTCCGGGATTAAATAGCCTCCTCTTCAGACACCTCAGTATGAAGCGGAACCTCTTGCTGGGGGACCAGACGCTCTTCCGGGACCGCGACGTCTTCGAGATCGACTATCTCCCCGAACTGCTCAACTACCGCGAGGCCCAGCTGGAAGAGCTGGCGCTCGCGATCCAGCCGGCCCTGTACGGGGCCCGCCCGTTCAACACCGTATTGCGGGGCCTGCCCGGGACGGGGAAGACCACGAGCGTGCGGCGGATCTTCGCCGATATCGAGGAGACGACACAGAAGGTCGTACCGGTCTACGTCAACTGCCAGAATGACGCCACCAAGTTCGCCGTCTTTGCCCGGATCTACGCCAAACTCTACGGCCATGGCCCGCCCACGAGCGGCGTCGCCTTCCGCCGGGTCCTGGACGCCATCGGGCATGCTCTCATTGACCGCAAGGCGGTCCTCATCGTCTGTCTGGACGATGCCAACTACCTGCTCGCGGAGAGGGTGCTCAATGGCACGCTCTACTCCATCCTGCGGCTCTACGAGGAGTTCCCCGGGGTGCGGTCGGGGGTGTTCGTGATTGTCAGCAACCTGGACCTGCAGTTCTCGAGGGAGCTCGACGGCTCGGCGATGTCGGTCTTCCAGCCAAACGAGGTCTACTTTCCGCCCTATACCTACGACGAGGTGCGGGGGATCTTAAAAGAGCGGGCCCATGCGGGGCTGTACTACAACGTCCTCTCGTCCGAGATGCTGGATCTGATCGCGGAGAAGACGATGGAGAGCGGGGACCTGCGGGTGGGGATCGACCTGATCCGCCGCTCGGTGACCAACGCCGACCGGGCCGGGCGGACCGAAGTGGCCCGGGAAGATGTGGCGGCGGGCTTCGAGGTCTCGCGCCACGTGCACCTGCAGACGCTGGTGCGGGCCCTGAACGAGGAGGACCGGGGGCTGCTCTGCGAGATCGCGGAGCTGGAGCGGACGGGCGGCGGGGAGATGAGCTCGGGGGCCGTGTTCAAGGTGGTGAAGGAGCGGCTGCAGATCGGCTACACCACGTTCTACAACCGCCTCAAAAAGCTGGACGAGATGCGGCTGATCGCCCTGCAGGCCCGGGGGGAAGGCAATAAGCGGGTGATCGTGCTGCGCTACGATGCCGAGCGGGTAGTGCAGGAGTGCAGGTGAGACCCTCCCGGGAAGAGCATGCGGGATGCAGAAACAGCAAATACTTTTCTTTTGAGGTTCCCAGGAAAAACTATGGAACCAGGTCTTCCGTTTGATCCCCCGCCCGTTGAATATGTTTTGAATAAGATCCAGGCCGGTCTGGAGGAGAAGAAACGGGATCTGCGGGAAGATCGCTATCTCTACAAGAAGATCACGAACTGGGAAGGCCAGATCGATACCTTGCAGGGCAAGATCGCGAATGTAAAGCGAGAGGTGGTGCCCGAGATCACCCGCGACCTCGAGAAACCCCTCCTGGAGCAGGATGATGTCCTGGCCGCCATGGTGGATGACACCACAAAGAACCTGTTCCTGGAGATCGGCACGGAATATAAGGACGGGCTTCCCGGTGTCTCCTTCGACTGCCTGCAGAGGATGGCCAGGCTCCCGGACGATATCCAGGCTCTGACGTTCCTGGGCGATGCAGCGCTGCTCCTCGGCTGCATGCCCTACATCTGGACGGAGGAGCGGCTCTCCAAGGGCGAGCTGGACAGGTGCAGCCGGCAGTTCAAGGACAACGACAAACAGGCCGCTCTGAGCTACCGCTGGAAACTGCACGAGAACGTCATCGGCTTCGACCGCCAGCAGCGATCCGTCGAGGCGAAAGAGCACCACGACAAGGGGACGCTCGTGGAGGCGATCTTCGGGCTCATCTACATCCGCGGAGGTATGGGGGCCGTCCAGGGGGCCGCGAAGCTCTTACAGACGGACGACTGCAGCCGCCGCTCTGGCTAGCCTGCCACAGGCCTGTTCCTGGGAGGACCGTCTCACCGCACACCGCCCCGCTCGTTCCACCCCCGCACCAGGCCCGCGTAGCAGTTCTCGCAGATGCTGGTCTGCTGCTCCTTCGAGCGGTAGACGGCCCTCTCTTTCTTGCAGATGTCGCAGCGGCCCAGCTCGGCCGTCGCCCGCACGAACTCGGCGTGGTCCAGGACGCCCGCGAGCGGTACCGCCTTCCCCGGCTGTTTGGCCGACTTCAGGCAGTCGTAGCAGAGGTACTGCCCGGTCCCTCTCCTCACAGAGGACGTCGGCTTCTTCCCGCAGACGTGGCAGGGCTCGTCCCGGGCGATGGGGAGGGGGGTGTAGTCCTCTGTCAGCACCTGACAGCGGTTGACAGCAGAGTGACAGCAGCTGCTGTCATTGTTGCAATCGTTCTGCGGCCTCCGTTTGGCATTTGAGAGGGTATTATCGGACTTTTCAGTTTCATTGACAGCAGGGGGGATATCGCACATACGAGGGAATGCTGGTGGTCGATCTGACCCTGCTTGCTGTGTGGTCCCGTTCTGCTGAAAAGTACTGTTCTTAGAGAGAAGCTTCTCCTCTATCTTAGTAGTACCGGAAGAATCCTGGCCGTTCTGCCGATCTTTATCTTGACAGCAGGTGCTGTCAACGTGCTGAAAATCTGCTGAAAAGTTGTCATCGTCGGAGTCGTGGGAGGCAGCTGGAGGCTCTTCGTCGAGCCGGATTGTCGAGCCCTTGCTCCATGTCCGGTATGCCACGATGTCGAACGTGTAGTGGTGCTCGCGTCGTCGGAGGACGGTCCCGCAACTGTCTTCCGATACGGTCGTATCGAAGTAGCTGATCGCCGGGCACTTCTCCAGCAGGCCGGTGTAGAGCGTGCCCCGGCTGACGTAACCGTGCAGGAGCCTTCGGACCTTCTGGTAGGAGAGTCCCATCGCCGCCTGGAGCATCTTGACGGTGAAGGCTTCAACGCCCATGCCCGCGATCGTCTTTAAGGCCGCGGCCTCGTTCTTGGTCAGTTTGGTCTCCTGGCCGCCGCTGTCGCCGTTGATCGCCGCGTAGATCCGGGCCGCCGCCGCGAAGTCGTCCGTGTTCGCCAGGATCCCGCCGCCCCCGTCCCCGCGGGCGAAGGGCTCCCGCTGGAGGCGGTGCAGCAGGGCCGAGGCCTTGATCAGGTCGAAGAGGATGCCCGGGTTGCGGCGGTTGGAGGAGCTCGAGAACTGGATCCGTTCCGCGTAGGGGATGGCGACGGTCACGAGCTCCTCTTTCAAGGCCGTCCAGATCTCCCGGCAGACGTGGAGGTCTTCATCCTCCTCTGCCGGAGATCCCGCCCGGGCCTCTGCCCTCTTCATGTGCTCGAGCACCCGCCGGTCCTGGTCGGCCGAGTCGTCGATCCAGACCGTCAGCATGCGGTTCATCACCTGGTCGTCCCCTACGTCCTCCACCTTGGCGAGCCACCAGGCGCAGCGCTCGGGGATGGAACAGATCCGCAGCTGGCGGTCGGCGGTGAGGGTCTGGTGCTCGATCCGCTCGCGGAAGCTGGCGGTGGCGGACTTGAGGATCTCCTGCAGGTCCTCGGAGAGGCCGACGTCGTCGAAGAGGAAGACGGTCCCCGGGCGGATCGTATCGTTGTAGTAGAGGGCCTTGTCGCTCACGGTCCCCGCCAGGCGATACTCCACGGGGATCTGGCGGAGCATGGTCGTGCAGGCGTGGCTCTTGCCCTTGCCGGAGTTGCCCGAGATGGAGACGTGCAGCCCCCGGGTGTTCTCGACCGACTGCGAGGCGATCGAGAGAACGAGGCACTCCGCGACGATCCGGTCGCCCACGTGGTCGCGGTGGAAGGTGTCCAGGAGGAAGGCGAAGGGGTCGCCCTCGCGAAGGATGGCGAGCGCCTTCTCGCGGCGGGTGTTCCCTGCGATGGGGGAGGGAGGGGGCAGTGGATCGGCTTTCGAAACCTTCTTCCCCTGGAGCGTGCAGCGGTCGCGGAGCTCCGCCCAGCGCTGCTTCCCCCCGCCGCAGGAGGCGTGGTGGCAGCCGGCGTAGATGGCCCCGTTGGCGAATTGGATGGCGAAGGCACCATCCGTATGCGCGCTGGAGAAGGGGCACTCCGCCAGCGTAAAAAGCGTCCCGCCCTGGTAGGGTTTCTCCGATTTCACCGCAATGTGTTGCTTCCGGAGCCAATCGGAGAGATTCGCAACCTTCTTATACCCCTTTGTTTCCACTGGAGCGCACGGCAGGGCAGCCGCCAATTTTTCCAGGAGTTCAGCAGGTACAATGGTTATGGTATCGGGAATAGCCCGGAGGCGGGATCGGCGGTGGGGCCGCTCTTTCGTGCTGTCGCCCTTCCGGCTGGTGGTGCCGTAGAGCTTCCAGATGCGGGCTGCGTTGGAGACGGCCATGTCGATCCCGCACGCTCCATCGCCGTGGACCGCGGCGATCACCTCCAGGCAGCGCTTCACCAGGTCGCGGCTCGCCTCGGTGTTCGGGAGATCGATGCGGTAGAGCAGGTGGGCCCCGTTGCCGCTGTCCGCCCGGACGGGCTCCGGGAACCCGAGCCCGGCGAGCCAGGCGGCGACGGCATCGGCCTTCTCCAGGGCCCGGGCATGCTCTTCGTCTGTTGCGGAGACCCCGCTCGGCCGCAGCGGGTCGATGTCGATCGGCAGCCAGCGGCGGCGCAGTATGTCGGCATCCGCCGTGGTCGCGTCCCACCTCACGAGCTGCATCTTGACGCGGTTCGCCCGCCGGGAGAGGAGCGCCGGGTTCACGGCGTTCAGGGTGACGTAGATCCCCTGCAGCTCGGTGAGGGTGTCCAGGGCCTCCGCCCGCTCCTGCAGGAGGGCGAGGTCGTCGAAGTAGCCGCTGTGGATCTGGCCGTCCCCGATGGCCCGGAGCTCGACGACGCTCCCCTCCGCAACGAGGAGGGCGAGGGCCTTCTCGAGATCCGCGTTCACAGGGGCACCTCGGGGATGAAGGGCAGGAGCACGGCCGATGCCGCCTCCCCGTTCGCCACCGTGCAGAAGCTGACCAGCGGGAGGATGTAGTGGCCGGCCCGGGTGAAGAGGAGCACGGCTTTTCCCGCCCGGTTGATCGCGGCATGCCCCTCGATGGTGACGACGGGCTCACCTTCCGGAGCGGTGTGGACCTTCAGGATCGGCACCGCCCGCCGGCAACGGAAGAGTCGTTCGGCGTCCTCGAGGGGGATCCGGTACTGCTCGTACCCGATCTCGAGGAGGAGGTCGGCGTTCCCGAGGGTGAGGGTGCCCGCCCGCTGCGGCATGGTTACTCTCGCCTCCCCTTCGCGGTCTTGACCGTGAGCTTGTAGTTGTGGCCGGCCGTGCGGCGGATCCGCACCTCCAGGATGGCGTCCCGCAGGCGGTGGATCTCCCGGGAGAGGGCCTGGGGGATGAGGTAGAGGGGTACCGGCCCGCTGATCCCCGACGGGTCCGCCGCTGGACTTATCTTCCGGGAGGGCGAAGGTTTTCTGGCAGTTCCTTGTGAGTCCGTGTTGGCGCACGTGGTCTTCCGGGGGCTGCCATCTACCCGTTCCTGCATCGGTTCACCGCCCGGTTGTCGTTCGGCATATTCTGTGAGGCTGTACTGTAGCTGGCGTTCTGGATCGCGGATGTGTCCGGAGCCAGGGAGGGGCCTATTCCTGTTGCGAATTTCAGTTGCATTGCTCGTCTCCCGTGCAGGCGTCCGGCGAGGGATGGAACCGGGCCGGCTGCTAAACAAAAGAGTTCGCGGCCGGTGCCGGGGCGATCCGGGGGCCCTGGCCCGCACTACAGGATAGGTTGGCTAGAGCAGGGTTAAAGCTGAACTGTGCGGGGTGAAAGGGGACCGTGGAGGACCGTGAATACGTCTTGACATACAGGGGGTCGTCATGCCGGAAACGTATGCATCGGCCACATGAGAACAGGATAATGGCATAACATCTAAATAATCATGGTTCCCCTGATCCGCCCCCTAGGAGAAGGGGAAGATCATGCATAGGAATGCAGGCTCAATGAACGTGTTCCTGGGGAGGGGCTGAACGCGTATGACCCAATTCGATCCTTTCTTTCTTGCCCTAGGTACGCTGGGCGTGTTGATATTCATCATTACCAGCATGCTTGGCATGGGTTTTAGCCTGACCATTCCCCAGATCCTGACCCCGCTGAAGAACAGAAAGTTGGTCATCATGTCCCTTGTGGCCAACTTCGTTCTCGTGCCTATCCTGGCATTAGGGATCGTGGGGTTCATCCCGATCTCCGAGGGACTGCAGATCGGCCTGATTCTGGGGGGTTTCGCTGCAGGTGCGCCGTTCCTGCCCAAGCTGGTACAGGTGGCCAAAGGCGACATGGCGTTCACCGCCGGGCTGATGGTCCTCTTGATGGTGGTAACGATCGCCTACCTGCCCATAGTTCTGCCATTGGTATTGACTGGCGTGCAGGTAAATCCCTGGGAGATCGCCAGGAGCCTTGTCGTATTGATGCTCATCCCGCTCGCGATTGCCCTTTTCATTCGAGCCAGGTATGAAGAAGTGGCCAAGGGACTCATCCATCTGATGACCATGGCTGCCAACCTGTCTCTGGCAGCCATGTTCATCGGGTATTTTGTGGGTTATTTCGATGTAACCTATGGAGTTCTTGGAACCGGCGGAATTCTGGTGGCCATCCTCCTGATTGTTGGCGCCGTTATCATCGGGTATCTGCTGGGCGGGATAGATACGGGGAATAAAAAGGTTCTCGCGCTCGGGACAGGGCAACGAAATTTAGCCGCCGCGTTTGCCATTGCCTCCAGCAATTTTGCCGCCAATCCAGAAGTCTTGATAGAGGTTATGGACGTGGCCGTGATAGGATTTATTATCCTGATGTTTATTGCCGGGGAACTTGGCAGGCGCAGTGCACCAGGAGCGGGGAAGAGCATGAAGGCAGAACCATGAAGTGATCCCTGCCCTCGATGGGTATCCGATCGTTCGGAAGAGACATGGCTGGAATGGAGCATCCGGGTATCGATCGCAGATATTCTCTTCATAACAATCCGCTGGATGTCAACCGGGCGATCGGAGAGCCCTGGCCCGCACTGAAGAATCGGTTGGCAGGGGCGGGTTTAAAGCTGAACGGTGCGGGGTGAAAGCAGCGCAGGGTATGCAACATCTCTGCGCTGGCAATCGGCCGGACAATGATTGTTCCAATCCGAATCGCATCGCTATCGGGGGCGACCATGCCAAGCGCCGAATACCACATGCGGGCAGGGAGCACAACCCCCACGGGCCTCCCTGCCTGTAGGCAGGGATAAGGTACCCTTTTTTCGCTCAAACGTACCCTGGCAGCACCGTACTCGGAAGAAATGTCGGGGAGCGCACGCAGGGGATCCAGGTTACGATCTTCTCTGGTTTTTTCAATCCGCAGTGCCGTTGCAGCGAGCCGATCCCGGTATCTCGCGGAGCACACGGACCCGCAGGTAAAACCAATATACTATTACAGGATAGTCGAACATTTACTGCATGGCCCCTCCCTCCAGGTACGCACCGGACAGCAGAGTGCTCATCATCGTTATCGACTCGTTTCATAAAACAACGGATGGAGAATCTCCCGGGTATGACCCTGCCGGCTCGATCCACTCCACCCGCATCGGCGCTCCCATGAAGACACGCATAACGGAGAACCGCCAGGCGATCTACGCGCACCTGAAGAAAAACGACATCCTCTGGCCGGGATGCGAGACCGAGATCCAGAAGATCAATCCGCAGGTACGGTTCGGGAAGGACTTCTCCGGGGATGACGGGACCGCCCGATACCTGCCGGCGATCTGCCGCTATGGGGGAGATCTGTACGAGGGGTTGGGGGATGAACGCAATAGAAGTGTCGCGGCCTCCCGGCACCACTTCCTCATCCTCTCCGCCCTGTATGGCCTCCTGACCCCCTTCGAACCGATCCAGAACTATGCCTGCCAGTTTGGAAATAAAAACCTCACCTACGACGTCTGGACGCGGGATCATGGACTATCCCGGATCCTGGCAGACTACATACAGGCGTATGGAATATCCAGGGTCTTCGATTTTACGTACTGTTCCGTAACGGCGTACCATGAAGCATTGAACTGGGATTTTATCCGCGAAGCGACCGGAGCGGACGTGCTCCACGCCTACCACGAATATGCCCGGGGCGATCAGGCGCTCAAGTCGTTCGGGAGGTACATCCGCGATTCCATGCTGAATGTCGGCGAAGCGGATCTCATGGGCATACAACCCGGGACACTGCAGAAGGGCATCCATTTCGAGGGCACCATTCAGCTGAGCGAGAACGAGACCCTGCGGCGGATGATCGAGAAGGGCGAGAATGATCTGGTCGAGTTCAAGACGAGTGCCCTGTGGAGCATGTACTTCTCCCCGGCCCAGATCGAGAATGCCAATACACCGGAAGTTAAAAAATACCAGAAAAACGCCTCGAAATTTATCATTGCCCGCTCCATCGCCGGGTTTCTCAACGCACAGGGAGGAAATCTGATTCTGGGTGTGAAGGAAGATAAACAGAATAATCAGGTTACGATCGTGGGCGTGACCGATGAATTCTGCAAGCTGCGGGAGGGAGATCGGAATCCCGATGGATACCGCTTGATGATCATCGATTGGATCGCGAAGAAGTTCCTCCCCGAGATCATGGCCAGCTTCAGCAGCCTGATCACGATCTCCTTCCACGAGATCGAGGGCCAGAGCGTATGCTGGCTCCAGATCAAACCCGGTTCGACTCCCGTCTTTGTCGAAACGGGGAATGAAGAACTGTTCTTCGTGCGGGTCGATGCTTCGACCCGGCCTCTGACGGGCAAAGCCTTGGCTGACTACATCCTCGGGAGGTTTCGGTGAATTAGACTCCGTGAAAAAGGGGAAGCAGGATACCTCGATGACCCACAATTGCAGCCGTGCCTGGACGAAGAGACAGATCGACGATTCGGATGCCGAGGCGGCATTAAATTCTCCCACAGGGATTCCTCGCTACCTCCGGGATGTTGAGGATCCCAGAGGCGGCATTCGAGGGGCAATGCCTGAAGAACAACAGTACTGACCGGACCAGATGACGAAATAGGGGATCTGGAATCTTCATCCCTGCTTCTTCTCATTGCCAGAACGATGTACGTGATCCAATACCCGGTTCCACATTACGAGGAGACTGAAAATAACTGCATACCCGAGGAGACCGGCACCGACGAAGATGGCGACGATCGGAACGTCGGTATCCATGGAAATTCACATCCTTATAAAAGGCTGAACGGATCCCCTTCAAGCCCGTTCCGGCACGGTGTCGGCCCAAGGATCTCCACCTTGAGACGGCTCGCGTCGTTCTGGCAGGAGGTGAGCCTGATAGGGTCCCGTCCGAAGCTGACGGGATCTCCCCGTTCCCGTCGCGGCAGCAGAGCTGGCAACGACGCAGCCTCGCTGTCCCTGTGGTTCCACCCATCGCGCCGGGATGGGTGACGTTCGTCCGGGGTCCGCACGCACTTTCGCAGGATACGTGCCGATAGAACGCCGGTTTTTATCCGTACCGGTTCGTGGGTGCCCGTGGGACCCGGAGCCGATGGGTTCGGCACTGAACGACATACAGGAGGGTAGTACGGGTCCGTTCGGGAGGATGGGAGACGGAAATCTTTTTCTCGTATCCCTCCCATCGGGCAATCCCTACCAAAGGGAAACGCGAGGAGTTGATTGGGGATGCAGTATGCCCATAAAGTATTCCTGTTATTTATCATTGCCAGCGCGAGCATTCCGGCAATCAGTGCGATCGATCCCATCGTGGAGACGTATAATGACACCTTCAGTGGACCTGCAGACTTCTGGGGAAATGCGCTCGCCCAGGCAGACGATGGCGCGTACCTCGTCGCCGGCGGCAGCATACTCCCCAACACCAGCCTTCCGGATGCTTTTATCTGGCGATCGGCGGAGGACTGGTGGTACCGGACATACGGGTGGGAACAGGGAGAGGATCTCGCCGTCGATGTCATCCCGACGGAGGACGGCTGTGTCTTCGCAGGGTTCACCAATACGACAGTAGATGGCACGTACGATGCATGGGTGGTGAAGCTCGACCGCAACGGGACGGTCCAGTGGAGCCGGCTCTTCCGTGGAGCCGGTGACGATGGCGCCCGGTCCATCGTCAACGCGCCCGACGGAGGCTACACGTTTGCGGGATTGACCCAGGCTCCCGGCACGGATCGGGCAGATGCATGGGTCGTGCACCTCGATGCCAATGGTACCGAGGTATGGAACCGGACCTACGGAGGAGCGGGAGATGACAGTGCGTACGACATCGTCCTCTCTCTTAACGGGTATCTGGTCATCGGTGCCGGGGATTCCTTCACCAGCGGAGATTACGATGCCTGGGTGCTGAGCCTGGATCCCTTCGGGGACGTGCTCTGGAGCAGAACGTTTGGAGGGAACGAGACGGACGAGTATGCCGTCGCGGGCACGCAGACGACGGAGGACATTCTGCTTGCCGGCTGGACCCATGTGCACGGAGAGAACGAATCCGAAGCTCTTGCCGATGCCTATGTCGTGCGGCTCGGGCTGGACGGGACCGAGCTGTGGAACCAGACCTTCGGCGGGCCTGGATGGGATGAGGTCTCCGGGATCCGGCAGGTCCAGGACGGCTACATCGCCGTCGGGACGACCGCCTTCTCCAAGACCTACGGGGATGATGCCTGGATCGTGCAGCTGGCGAACAACGGTTCTGTCGCCTGGACCTATGCCTTGGGAGAGCTGTACAACGACGGAGCCCGGAGCCTGATCCGGACTGCGGACGGACTCGCCTTTACCGGCATCCTGGAGTAT
>JAXDAH010000044.1:0-7768 GCA_034679905.1 Methanomicrobiales archaeon
GCGGACCTGACGCTTGATCTCCTCGATAATAATACCCACGGCACCGTCGGAGCCGGCTGGATCCAGCGGGACCTCGGAGAGCAGATCCCGCCGCACCGTGATAGGTATGCTGAACTGCAACGAATGGCCGTCGAGGGATCGCACCAGGTAGGCGTTTACGTAGTGTTGCACCCGCGGCATATCGATGAGCACGTCCCGGGTCCCGAGCGTGCCGAGTGCCGGTTTGAGGATATCGCTCCAGTTCACTGTCGGCATCCCCGCTCTCCTGTTGATATTGTACATAGACCGTTTCACCCCCGTACATAAAAATCGAACCCTGTTTGAGCGACGTACCCTGACAGGTCCTCAGCAGTGCAGCTTCGATGGCCGGTTTCCAGCGAAAGAAGTTGATGCCGGCGTTCGGAGAGTGGGGATACTCCTGGCGATGCAATCCCTCGTAGAGCCGTCCATATGTCATTGCTGGCAGAACATACGAAAAATTAATTAGAAAATTAATATTATCGGGAATATAGTTTTATAATACAAATAGAAATATTTATATTATGCTCTTATAAATGGAAATCTATCATGTTTGTCTCCGTGGAGATGGGCGATCTCGTCGTGTACACCGTGATAGGAATCCTCACATTCATCATCGGATTTCTGATGGGCAACCTGGCAACGGATGCCTACTATCAGAGAAGGTTCATCGCCGTGGCCGAAGACTGCTCAACAGACGACTCTCTGGTCCCCCTCATCGCGGAGCTGGAGCGGGAGTCGTAACCGTATAGGAGAAGGCCAATGGTAGATCCGATCAACTACCTCTTCATCAGTGTCACCTGCTTCTGCTTCGGCCTGCTGGTGAGCTTTCAGATATCCCATATACACCACGTGCGGAGACTGACGCAGCTCGCGAGACGGTGCCTGGATACCGGCACCATCGCCCCGATCCTGGTCGCCCTGAAGGGCGAGAGGGAATCGTCCGAATAAAAAACCAGCCGGTACCTGAAGGGAATCCTTCCAGGCCTCTCGTATGCCGACACCTTCAGCCCGTTTCGCCAGCGGAGCGGCGGTTCGAATACCGCACCCCAATCGTCGGTCCGGCGGGCAAGGCAGCCGTTCTCATGGCAAGGTTGGAAAGGGAGCGGGAGTAGCCGGCTTGGAGGGAGCATGCCTGGCGCGTTAGTCTCCGTCTGAAATCTATGTTCAGTAACCGGTTGAACTCTCGGTCCTCTCCAGCCCTCTCATCGGATGCCTCTATCGCGTGCAACTATCCCTACCCGTATCGCGGGGCAGATATCGGCAACCATGGGGGCAGCGGGGCATCGCGCCGAATTGTCTTCCCTTGAGCCCCGCCATGATGGAATATCCCCCGCAGGGACGCCCGCATCTGCGATCGCCGGCCCCGGAAGTGGCCTCGATCGGGCCTGGGTGTTCTCCTGGAGACCATACCTTCGACGTGGGGTGCGATTCACCATTCTCATCCACAAAGATCGCAGAGGAGCCCGATGTCGCGTGATGATCCTGTGTTATATGGGAGGGCAGACCAATATATGTGGGAATGAGGTTCACCATCCTCGCCAGCGGAAGCAAGGCCAACTGCATCTACGTTCGGGGAGAGAACGACGCTCTCGTCCTGGATGCAGGACTCACGCTGCGCGAGGCGTTACGGAGGCTTACGCTCGCGGGCGGGGATACATCGACTCTGCGGGCGATTCTTCTGACGCACGAGCATGCCGATCACATCCGTGGCAGCGGTCCCCTCTCCCGCAAATGCGGCATACCCATCTTCGGCACCCCCGGCACGCTGGAGTGGTTTCTCCAGGGCCGATGCGCATCGGGTGTACCTGACATCCGGGGATGCCATATCGGTGAACGCTACACGGTAGGCGATTTTATCATACAACCCTTCGCGACGTCCCACGATGCCCGCGAGCCCTGCGGTTACCGTATCTCCGAGGGCGGGGCAACGCTCTGTTACTGCACCGATACGGGCAGGATATCCCCAACGATCATGGATGCGATCCGGGGCAGCGATGCGCTGGTGCTGGAGAGCAACCACTGCCCCCATATGCTCCGGACCGGCCCCTATCCCGAGATGCTGAAGCGGCGGATCCGTTCCTCCAGGGGGCACCTCTCCAACCAGGATGCCCGGGAGTGTATACGGGCCGTCGGCGGGGACATGCAGGCGATCGTCCTCGCCCACCTGAGCGAGGTGAACAACACGGAGGAGAAGGCACTGAACAGCGCTCTCGAAGGTCTGGGTCTGGGGCGCTTCGACGGCAATAGAGATATCTATGCCATTCCCGGCGGGGATCACTGCGACTGCTGGATGCGCTGGGTGGGGATCTGACCGATTTGTCTCGAAGGGATCCCGCATGTTTTATCGAACGTTAAGGTGAGTACAGGAATACCATGCTCCTTGCCGATTTCGCCCGCCTCTGCGAGCGCCTGGAAGGCATCCCCGGACGGCTCGAAACGATCGACGTGGTAGCCGGGGTACTCCCGACGCTCGAGACTCAGGAGCTTCCCATCTTCGTCCGTTTCGTGATGGGCAGGATCTTCCCCGACTGGAGCGCCATGAATCTGGGCATCGGTCCAAACCTGCTCTACGAAGGGATCGGCTACGTTGTCGGAAAGAAGAAGGCGGATGTGGTAGCAACGGTCAACCGCACCGGGGATGTGGGGCTGGCTGTCGAGCAGCTCCTGGCGAACAAGTCCCAGACGAGTTTCGGTCGGGATCAGCTGGCGCTCCAGGATGTGTTTCGGGAGTTCGAGCGGATCGCCCGTGCCGAGGGAAAAAAGTCGCAACGGGAGAAACTCCTGGCTATCCGCCGGCTCTTCTCCAGCACCGAACCGCTCGAGGGGCGATATCTGGCCCGGCTCATGATGGCGGAGCTGCGGATCGGCATCGGCGAGGGGAACGTGCGGGATGCCATCGCAAAGGCGTTCGGAGTGGATGTGCGGCTCGTGGAGCATGCCTTCCAGGCGCTGAACGATCTCGGAGAGGTGGCCCTCCGATCCAGAGAAGGGGCCTCTGCGCTGGAGAATGTGCATATCGAGCTCTTCCGCCCCGTCCGCATGATGCTCGCGCAGCAGGGGACCATCGAGCAGATGGTGGCGGAGCACGGCATGGTGGCTGCCGAGTACAAGTATGACGGCACGCGGTTTCAGCTGCACCGCCGCGGAGATACTGTTCGGATTTACTCGCGGAAGCTGGAGGACGTCACGAACGCCCTTCCCGACGTCATCCGCATCCTGAAGGATGCGACCCCCCACGAGGTGATACTCGACGGGGAGGTCATCGCCTACAAGGACGGCAGACCGATGCCGTTCCAGTTCGTGCTTCGTCGGTTCCGGCGGAAGTACGAGATCGACACATTCGTCGAACGGATAGAACTGGTACCCTACGTGTTCGATATCCTGTACTGCGACGGGGAGACCCTGATCGATCTCCCGTTATTCGAGCGGAGGCGACTGCTCGAAGGGGCGATGTCGTCGCATGTCGCTCCCCAGTACCAGAGCGCCGATATCGCTGAACTCGAGAGAATCTACGATGAGGCCCTGTCTGCCGGGCATGAAGGCATCATGATCAAGGATCCCGAGTCGCGATATCAGCCCGGGGTCCGGGGGAAGCACTGGATCAAGATCAAGCCCGAAGTGGATACGCTCGATCTCGCCGTCATCGGTGCGGAATGGGGGGAAGGACGGAGAGCCGGCGTATTCGGATCCTTCCTGCTCGCCTGCCTGGACAGCGGGGAACTGCTTGCCGTGGGGAAGGTGGCGACCGGTTTCTCGGACGAGCTGCTCGCGGAGATGTACGGGATCCTGAAAGACTCCGTCATCGCCCATTCCGGAAAAGAGGTCACATTCGAGCCGAACGTGGTGTTCGAGGTGGGTTACGCGGAGATCCAGAGGAGCCCGAACTACGAGAGCGGGTATGCCCTGCGGTTCCCGCGATTCATCCGCCTGCGCGAGGATAAAAGCGTGGACGAGATCGATACCCTGGATACGATCAGAGATCGGAGTCAGAGGAGATTCGACTTCGGTACACCCTGAATTTTGCCCGGCTCTCGTCTCCTTCTACATGGGCGTAGTAATCGGAAGCGAATCCGGCGATTTTCTGGAACGTGACCTCTCCGTTGAAGTCGGTATACTTCTCGTAGATGCGAGACCCTTCCCGCTCCTGGAGAATCAGCTTCACGTCAATGCCCGGCTCTCCCGTATCGCGGGACACCACCCGGAAGGTGACGTTCGGATTGATAGGTTCGTCCTCCCCCCCTACGAGCACTGCGGGCGCGATACCGCTATGGTCCGGCATGCCGTGGTGGTCTATGAGTGGGTTTCCCCGAAGCATCACCAGGATGTAGAGCCCGACCAGCAACGAGAGGAATCCCGAAGCCCCGAGAACCAGGACGCCTATCGTCACCGATCCGAAGTAGTATACCGTCAGGTAGTACGTCCATGCAAAGATAGGCATCTGGGTTGCGATGGAGGCGATGACAAGGCCGGAGAAGATAATCTGGATGTAACCAACGGAAATTAAGAGGAAGGCAAAAGCCATGCCCAACAGGTTGATGAGGATAAACTGGCTCTTCCTCTCCCCCGTCGTCTTGAAGATCTTGTAGAGCAGCACCAGAAAGAGGTTGACATAGATGATGGCTGCCAGGAAGATGATGAAATAGTCCTGCATCTGGAGACCGCCTGCAGGAGTCTTCTCCTGGGAGAGAGCAGATCCCAGCCGAACTACGAGAGGAAGGAGGGAGAAGGCCAGAGCATGCCTGCGCATAGTGTTAAATTTGTTTTTATATACAAAAACATATCGAATCTGTCTGCTCTTTTAAAAAAACATATCCGGTTTTCTAAACCATTGTTTAAAGGAATTGAACAGCTGTACAGGGTTCATCGATGGATCCGACCGGGGGTATCCGGGGCGTAATTCCGCCATGACCCTCCTTCGAGGAGAGACTCTGGCCTGGCCCCGCACCCTTCTCTGGACTATGCGATCAGTGCGCTGCCTACCCCTCAGGACTGAGGACGACCTGAGCCGTATCCCCCAGCTGGTCGAGCATCCGTCGCACCCACACCGCCCAGGGCGCCTCGCCCTGCTCGACCACGCGGGCGAGGTCGCGCCCGGCCTCGTCGTCCCGCCCCCGGATCACCCGGACTACCACCGAACCCGGAGCGTAACCCTCCTCCACGATCCCATCGCCATCCCCATCCACGACGCCGAAGACGGGAAGACCGAGGTGAGAGCAGATGTGGCCGCACACGGCTGTTGTATCGTCACCGATGCACAGGATGCCGCAGATCCCCGGGCGAATACCCCGGTAGAGCGCATGGCCGCAATGGTCGATGACGAGAACTCTTCCGTACTCCGGCACATGCTCGCCCGCGCGGGGGGGGCATGAACGGATGGCACCGCTCTTGCACCAGGCGGAATCGAGATCGACCGCTCCCCCCCTCTCCAGTTTCTCGATGCCGTGCGCTTTCAGGTTCAGGCCGGAGACCGCCTGAACGTGCCCGTCCACCGTGCGCAGGACGACCGTATCACGGGTAGCGGTTCCGATGACGATGCCGTTCACGAAGACCGCTTCTCCGGGAATGCAGCCGCGGATCTCCCGATCTCTGCACGCCGCTCGTCTCGCGCTCTTCACCGGCTGCACGGGAAATCCCGTGACGCGGCGAAGCTCCCGCGCAAGCTCCCTATCGCCCCCATCCCAGACGTAGATCCTGCCATCCGAGAACTCCACCTGGACCATGCCGCCGGGCAGCCTCGATGCGACGATCTCGCCGAAGATCCTTCCGGACTCGGGCGTCTTGCCATGATTGGCCAGGAACTGTCTCCCTCCGAGCCGCCGGATCACATTCGATGGGGGTGCATCGCAGAATTCGACGGGAAGGCCCGACTCTTCAGCCGCCGTTCTCCCCATCACGCCGGCCACCAGGATGCGGCGGGGGCGGACTCTCTCCTGCAGCCATGCCGCGTCCCCCCGGTCGAAGACCTCCGGGCCATGGGTGATCATGACCGTATCTGCGAGTGGGTTTCGTGTGTCGTCATCAGCGTTCATCATACCTTATCCCAGATCACTCACTCTATTCATGGAGGCACCCGTCCATCGCGGTGCAGATCAGTTGCCCTGCAGACGGTTGTCCGACGATCTGGACCATCGGGGCCGGTATGCCCGGAGCCCCCTTCCGGCGCACGGGCCCATTCAGGCTCGTCTGCACTCCCCGCTGCTGGGCTGCAGCCGGGTCCGTCATGCGGATTGCGCATTCCGCATCAGGAACGCCTCTTTTCTCTGTTCTTCCGGGGGACTCTACCGGTTCCCTCTCCCGGAACGAGGCACGTCCATGCGCTACCGATCAGGTCGTCCCTTCCCGATTGTCGGAGTCCTTCCATGACGAGGTTCCGGTTTCTCCGATCCCTGTACTGAAGGAGGGCACGCTGGATGCGCTTCTCCCTTCCCCGGGGTATGTGCACGGGCTCCCCGCTGAAGGGGTTGATGCCCGAGTAGTACATACAGGTGGACGCCGTCATCGGGGTAGGTGTGAAGTCCTGCACCTGCTCCGTATAGAGATGGCGGTCCCGGATATACTCCGCCAGCTCCACCATATCGGTTACGCGGCACCCGGGGTGACCGGAGAGGAAATAGGGGAGAATATACTGTTTCTTGTCGGACTTTTCGCTCTCCTCCTGGAAACGCCTTCGAAACTCTTCAAAGCTCTCTTTGCCGGGCTTGTGCATCAAATCCGTGACCGCCGGAGAGATGTGCTCGGGGGCGACCTTGAGGTGGCCGGAGACGTGATATCGGCAGATCTCCGCGAGATACGGCGCCTCGTCCGCGAGCACCAGATCGTGCCGGATCCCCGAGCTGATGAAGATATGTCTCACGCCCGGAATCTGTCGCAGGCGACGGAGCAGTTCGATCTGACGGGCATGGCCGAGCTGGAGGGACGGGCACTCAACACTGCACGCCCTCTCCCTGCAGGCGCCTTCCCGGCACCACCGGCTGCAGCGTGCGCCGAACATATTGGCAGTGGGTCCGCCGACATCCTGGACGATCCCGCGGAACTCCGGCATCCCCGCCATCCTCTCCACCTCCCGAACGATGGACTCGATGCTGCGGCTCTGGACGATCCTCCCCTGGTGGTGGGTGAGCGCGCAGAAGGAGCAGCAGCCAAAACATCCCCGGTGGCTGGTAACGGAGAACTGAACGGGCTCGAGCGCAAGAACGGGCTCACGGTACGACGGGTGGGCGCGCCGGCTGTAGGGCAGCTCGTAGATGCGGTCGAGTTCCGCCGTCGAGAGCGGTAACGCGGGCGGATTCTGGATGACGACGAGCTTCCGCTGCACCTGGGCGACGGGTCGTCCGCGGAACGGGTCCTGCTCCCGTGCGTGGAGGGCGAATGCCCGGGCAAAGGCCTCCCTGTCCACTGACACCTCGGCATAGGAGGGGAGCACGACGTATTCGTCATGAGGCAGCGAACGCCAGCGGACAAGATCCAGCTTCACGACCGTCCCCGGTATGTCCCGTATCTCCTGGATGCTCTCCCCGTTCGCGAACCGCGCCGCAATGGCGGTTATCTGCCGCTCTCCCATACCGAAGACGAGGAGGTCCCCCGGGGCGTCTGCCAGGATCGACTGGCGGACGCTGTCCGACCAGTAGTCATAGTGGGCAAACCTGCGCAGGCTGGCTTCTATACCGCCGAGGATGATCGGGGTACCGGGAAAGAGCGCACGCAGCCTGGTTGCGTACACGATCACGGCCCTGTCGGGGCGCTTCAG
>JAXDAH010000045.1:0-8796 GCA_034679905.1 Methanomicrobiales archaeon
CCCGTCGCCAGGGTCTGCCGCGCTGCACATACGTCGCAGGGGGAATCCTTCCTCTCGTAGAAACGGTAACACTTCTGGCCGACGGGGTCCCGATCGGGGAAGGTATCCCGGACCTTCTGGTTGACCCAGAGGATCGTCATATCCCGGTCGATCAGGGAGAGTCCCGTGTCCAGCGCCGTGAGAATGGAACCCAGCTGTTCCTTCTCCTGTTGAAGAGCCTCCGCCGCCCGATTGCGCTCGGTGATCTCGTCGACGGCGATGTTGATCGCGATGACCCGGCCTCGAGGATCCTGCAGGGGCCACGCATTGATTCTCCAGCATCGAGGCACGCCGGGGTGCGCCGGTGTCTCCCCCTGCACTTCGGTCTCGAGAAGCGGCTCGCCCGTATCCACGACGTATCGGGCGAGATCCTCCAGCCGATCCGCAAGACCCGGTATCAGATCGCGGACTCGCTCTCCGAGGATCTCCTCGATGGAGAACCCGCCCATCTCTGCAAACCGCCGATTGACGCGGAGGAAGCGGGTGTCTCTGTCGATGAGGCACAATCCGATGGGAGCCGAGGCGTAGATGGCATCCAGTTCCAGTTGCGCCTGATCCTGTGCTTCCCGTAAAGGCCGATCGGCAGGGAAGCACCGGGTTGAACGCCCGGGACGCGGAAGTGGTACATATCCATATTCTCCCTTTCAGAACCCTTTTTCCACGTCATCGCATGGGAGAATCCGCAGGGGGATCAGCTTTTTGATACTGGAGGTTGATGATCCTCCAGCATACTCGTAGACGATCGGAGCGAAATGCCGGCATCTCCTCGGACCTCAAAGGACAGAACGCACCAAGAGAAAGCCGATCCATATCCGGCGGTTATTCATCCTCGCCGGAGGCGGATGTCTGTGGCAGGACATTTCGGATCCCCTGGTTACACCGGGCAGGGTCTTCGGGTATGCTCGACGGCAGAACCTGCCTGTGTCACGCTCGCTGCATCCGATCGTCCCCCGTCCCGTGAGGCGTCGACCCGATCCGTGCCTCTGCACTGCCTGCCACCCCCCCTTCCGGTGCATATTCAGCTCTGGTTCGGACGGATCGTCGGGGTCCCGGTCCTGTACAGTTCAACGACCTCCCCTCGAACACGCAAGCCCGCCGGAGAGCACGCGATCCGTATACACACCGCTCCCTCTCGGACACCTCCACGACCGCTAGCCGCCCAGGACGACCGTTATTCCGGCGATGATGATGCCGATCAGGCCCGAGCCGAACCCGAACCGCACCCTCGAGTAGAAATCCCGCTCGAATGCCCGCAGGTAGCCGATGCCAAACAGCAGCAGGATTCCTGCGAGGTTCGAGATCGTCAGGGCCTGTGCGGCATCGGCGAGGAGATAGAACGGCAGGACAACGATCGCCCCGGCCCCGGCCGACATCAGAAAGGTGCCGAGGAGGATCGTTGCCGCCTCGCGGGTTGACACCTTCTCCCGTACGGCGGCGCCCGACAGGGTTCGGGAGAGCCTGTCGTAGAACTGGAGCCTGTCTTTCCCAGGCACATTCCGCAGGATCGTATCGTCCAGCTGCTCCCCGATCAGGGGCAGGGCGGACTCTCTCTGCCGGGCGGACTGCGAGTACTCGATGATCCGGTTCTCCTGGCGGATGATGTAGTTCCGCTCCCAGAGATAGAACAGTCCGTCGGCAATGCCCCAGGCGATGCAACAGAAGAGTGCCGTAGCTGCGACGTGCCGCACGACAACCCCGAGCATGCCCGGAACTCCGCGGAGCGTGCTGGTGAACGTCATGGCGATAATCACGCCGTACATGACCTCGGCGCCCGCCCAGAACTTCCCGATGTAGTCTGCGAGGGCCATCGTCCTTTGTCAACCTGATGCCGTCGTTTAGTATATTAACGTATCCAGAATTTTCAGAAAGGGTAGATGGGGTATGAGAACGAGAAGAGAGTACTTGCGTGGTCAGCAATAGTGCCCAGAAGCGATGGCTTGGCAGATACTGCAGAAAAAAATTATCTGTTGAGCGTCAGTTTTGGTGCATTCTCGTTATAGCTAGATACGAACCGGTCGCACGAGGTGCCTCACGCCAGTTTCCCGTAGGGCTTCTTCCATCTATCAGAGAAGTGTAGAAAAGCGAAATACCCTTTTTCCCGGATAAATTCGATCGATTGTTTGTACTTTCTGTATTTGTATCCCTTTTTCGATTGGAACGCTTGAATTAGTTCGCATATCGGGTACTCCTGGCAATCGGCACAGGTTTCCAGGTGTCTGTCCTTGAAGCAGCATATCTTCATCGCACATTTTGCTTTTGCAATATCCCTGTTTCCCCGATCGTATCCCAGTTTACAGCCCCGGCATGCCCCTTCCTTCAAGGCATCGCATGTCCTGCAGTATGCCCCGCAGCAGCCGATGAATCGGATGGGAGATCCCGGATTCTCGTCAGCTGCCTCTGCTATCGACAATCGATTGGACATCGAGCTGCCATTGAAGGCCTTCCGTGTCATGAATTCTCTGGCCTCGGGGTATAGCTGAGTATCGATGCCTCTGCTAATCAGCCTTTGCTCTTACTCTGGAAATCTCAGAAACGATTGGGAAAATACCGGGAATTGAGTGCTTTTATACTACCCCAATGAGGGGAATGAGCGTCCACACGGCATAGCGCCTGGGCACACCCGTTCCCTCACCCCAGCTAGAACGTGGTGACGCCGAATATTTCTTCGAGCGGCATGGGATCTCGGGTCGTATAGAGCCGTGCGATAAAGAAGACCGGCACCATCTAGCGCTCATGGACATGAGCGCGACTGCAGCGGCATTCGGGACCGGGCTGTCGAGATAGAAGGACTCGCTCGGGATTCCCGCAGCCAGCACCTCGAGGATGACCTCCGCAGTCTCCCGGTTCCGGCCAAAGAGCGGCCCCACATTGTGGACGGCACGGCATGCCCGCCGCACTCCATAGCCAAGGATCCTCCCCTAACTGTCAAACCGCGCCAGGCCGAAATGCTCTTCCTGCCCAATCCAGCAGCGCAGGAGCTGCTCCCGCGGGGCCGGAAAGTGTGCCGTGTCATAGACGAGCAGGTCGGCAAACCGCACGTCCTGGATGGGCTTGAGCCCATCCGGCATCCTTCCACCACCGCGGCCCTCGTAGCGGGCATTGTTGTAGTGCAGGTAGATTCCGCCGTCCTTCTCGTTCTTATCCACCATCGCGACGACGCCGTCGCCGCCAACCGCCCTCGATCCGGCGTGGCGCATGGCGTGGCGGTAGAGCTGCATTCCTATCCCGTAGCCCCGGTAAGCGGGATCGACGATGAAGAGGCCGGCGAACGAGAAACGGTCGTCGTAGTTGACTGCCGAGACCGTGCCGACAATCTTCCCGTCCGAGACGGCGCACGAGAATCCCTGCGGATCGATGGGATAGAAGCATTCCACATCCCGAAGTTCCGGGTTCCACCCTCCGCTGCCGCCCGTTCCACGGCAACCGCAACCGCGTCCTCCGTCCGGAGCTCTACGTCCAGTCCACCCCCTGTCGGTATTGGCGGGCACATACCCCTGGCGGTTTTCAGCCAGAGCGGTTGTCGCTGGAGTTCGGCTTCGCTCAAGGTTGGACTAAGCATCGAGTGTGGTCGTATGGTTTCGACTCAGGGAAGGCTTCTAACACGGGTCTGTGGCTCGTGAGGTTGTAGGGTGTATGGCCCGCATCGTTCAAAAGGCATACACAGTGGAGTTCTAAAAAGGAATTTTCAAGAGGTGGATGGGGACCCGGGGATATCTCGTCGGAGCGTCAGTGACAAGGAAGGGAGAAGGGAGCTGGAGGAGCGGGCAGTCCCTTTCTTACCGCACACATACATCACTGCATCGAGGACGACACCCTGCCTGGTTATCGCCTTCCTGTGCACGCCTTCCTGGACAACGCCGCATCTCTCCAGAACTCACAGTGATGCCGGATTGTTCGAAAAGATGCCCGCGTGAAGCCGGACGATATCGCACCGCTCGAAAGCGACAGGCACCAGCGAGCGCACTGCGTCGGTTGTGATCCCTCTTCCCCCGTAGAGCTCGGATAGCCGGTAGCCGATGATGCCCGTGCAGTGCCTGACGTCATCCAGGAGGAGGATGCGCCCAGCCCCGGACTCGATCCCGATCGCCATGCCGCTCCGGGTTCGCATGCCCTGCAAAAAGTCTTGAAAGTCGGGGGCTCCGGAGTCATCGGGCGGCATCGAGAGATTCCGGCACTAAGTATAAATAGATCCCCCTCTATCCTGTTGCACTCTCCCCGGAATCGCATCACGTAATCGGAGGCGTTTACGCAAAACGGCATCGGGAAGATGCATGATCCATTCTACGCCAACGGGCCGGGTTGAGAAAATGTTGGAGGCAGAGATGGCGCAAGATATCCTGGCATTGATCAAAGCGGATCATGAGAAGACAAGTTCGGACCTGACGCGGATCATGAATAACGTCGGTACAGCCAGCAGAGGAATGAGGAACGAGGATTTCGACAGGATGCACCTCGATCTGCTGGGGCACATGCACGCGGAAGAGGAGATCTTCTACCCCCCGCTGAAGGGCCAGATGCAGGAGGAGATCGGCCATGCACGGGAGGAGCACGAGACGATTCGCAACGACCTCACGGAGCTCGGCCAGTCATGGTCAGAACAGGCAGAATTCACCCAGCGACTTCGGAAGCTGGAGGAAGACATCAACCACCACGTAAAAGAAGAAGAGGAAAAGATCTTCCAGGGGGCGCGGAGTATCCTCGGAATGGACCGGCTCCAGCAGATGGGTCAGCAGTTTGAGGAGGAGAAGCAGAAGACAACCCATAAAGGATTGGCAGCGGCCCAGAGGGCAGAAACCTCAATGTAGATCGGGGTTCATGCCCCGGAGTTCCATTTTTCCCTTTTTTATACCGTACCCGGCGAACCCCAGTAATCCTTTTAAAAGATAGGGAATGTGCAGGACCATCCCCGCGATCCTTTCAGCGGGCGAGGTATCTTCGGAGACTGAAGAACGCCTCAGTGCGGCCACGGTTGGGGAACATCCTGCATGTATCCGGAAAACCGTCCTGACACGTCAAGATCGTCATCCATCATCCGGCAGCGGAGGCTACCGAGGCTGCATCTCAATTCTAAGTCGGCCCCGACTGCGGTGGCAAGGAACCGGGAATGCGTCCAAGCGAGGCAGGTCAATACCACACGCGTTCCATGACCGCCCGACCGTCCGCCCGGAACCGGACGCCCTCCCGCTCGAGCAGCCTCCGCTTCATCTCCCGGCTGGCCTGGAATCCGCCCAGACTCCCGTCCGAACGGAGGGCGCGGTGGCAGGGGATGACGAGGGGGAACGGGTTGCGGGCGAGGGCGTTGCCGACCGCCCGGGCCGCTCCCGGGTTCCCGAGGTGCCGTGCGATCCGCCCGTAGGTGCTGACATACCCTCGGGGGATGCCGTATTCGGCATCGAGCACGCGCCGCTGGAAGGGCGGGCAGCGCTCCAGGTCGAGCAGCGCGGTATCGAACTGCACGTCGCGGCCCGCCACGAACGAGCGGATCTCGGCGATCAGCGTGCGGATGTGGGTATCGGCGGGCTCCCGGACGCATGGCAGGCTCCCCAGCAGCATCGCATCGGGCCGCGGGTCGCCGGTGAGCAAGATCCTCCGCACCTTCGGCCCCGACGCAGAGTCGGTCCAGACCAGGCGGACCGGGCCCAGTGCCGTCGGGATATCGGTGGCAAACGGCACCGTCCCATCGGGCCCGGAAGATCGGTTCATGGTCCTGCCCTATCGGGGATAGTATTTAAATCGAGCGCTCTATCGAACCCGATCTCGACCCGCGTCGTCGAGGAGCCGTTCATCACCTCAGCGCCGGCGGGTATCCGGTCGAGGATGGCGTGCAAAGCCTCCGCGCCCGTGTCTGCCAGGATCACCCGCACGTTCCGCGCCTCGATCGCCGCCACCGTTCTCTCCAGCGCCACCGCGTTCGGCAGCCGGCTCCACCGATCCGGATCGACCCCGGCACCCGCTATCAGGTTGACCGCGCTGTACCGGGTTGCTTGTGTAATTCGATCACCCGGAGCACGGGTAGGCGCAATCCGTCAATATAGTATTGCATGTCCGTCCCACTTCCGGCAGCCGCGTTCGCACCTCCGCGCACGAGCGCTTATACCCCTGCAGGGAGAGGAAGGTACATGCACCGCATCATCGACTGGAACGAACTCTGGAAGGCGGTCCACGCGAGTTCCCCCTGGCGGGCCGAGAAGGAGCGCGACCCTGCCGCCGTCTGGGATAAACGCGCCGCCGCCTACCAGCGGGTCACCCGCGACGAGAAGCGGGCGACGGAGCAGGAGCTCTTCTTTCTGGACATCCGGCCGGGCGACACCGTGCTCGACATGGGTGCCGGCACGGGGAGGCTTGCCGTGCCCGTCGCCCGCACCGCCGCCCACGTGACCGCCCTGGACCCGTCGGGCGGCATGCTCGCCATCCTGAAGGACCGCATGGCGGGGGCGGGGCGAAGCAACTACTCCTGCGTGCGGATGCGCTGGGAGGATACCGTGATCGGGCGGGACGTCGAGCCCCACGACGTGGTCATCGCCGCGTTCTCGCTCGGGTTCTACGACCTCGGCGCCGCCCTGCAGAAGCTCGACGCCGCCGCCCGCCGCTCGGTGCACCTCTTCTGGCACGCGGGGGAGTGGCGGGGCGGGCGGGAGATGGAGCTCTACACGGCGGTCTTCGGGGAGGAGGGGGCCCGGCAGAAGGGCTATCCGGACTACATCTATGCCGTCAACATCCTGCACGACTCGGGCATCTACGCGAACGTGCGGGTCTACCAGGCGATCTGGGATGCGGTCTACGACTCCGTCGACGAGGCTGTGCGGTCCTGGGTGGCGATGCACAGTCCAGGATTGGAGGATCTCTCCCCGGTCTACGATTACTTCACACGGATCCTGCAGCGGAACGAGGGCGGCCAATATGTCGAGACGACGGTCCGCCCGACGGCGGCGGTATGGTGGGAGAAGGCGGGGGGCAGCCCCGCTACCCGGGGGTGACAGGAGTGCTGGCGAGAGGTTCCGAGGAGGTCTCCCCATCCCGCACCCCCCGTGCGATAGGTTCTTCCCCGGGATGGTGGCAGGATCCCGAAGAACCCGCCCGGCTCAATCTGCTCCCTGTCTTCCGGCAGACAGGTCCGATTGCACGGAGGGATGGCGCACCATCGCAGTGCGATGACCCCTTGCTTTGAGCTACCCGATCCCGCCATATCACGAGCGAGGGGCCACGGGCAAGCCCCCCCGTGTCTGCTGGCCTCTGCCCTGCGAAGGACGCTCCCCGGTGCGGCCCTCTGGCGTCCGGTTGAGGATGGCCCCAATAGTATATGCCAGACCGATCTGCCCCCTGCCACAACCATCCCCCGCCTGTTCCGCTTCCCCGGTCCTTAAAGCGGGCCGCATCGAGGAACCAGGGGGCAATTCCCACACGAGTGTCGGGACTGATCTGTGCCATTCTACCAGTTCGGGGGTTCGAGCCGGCTCATGGATTCCGTGCCGGATCCAGGCTCAGAGCTCCCGCATCAGCTTCAGGGCGCAGAAGTCCCCGCACATGGTGCAGGGTCCCGTATCGGGTGCGGCACGCACGAGCGCCTCTCTGTCGATGGCGTACTCCGCCTGCCCTCTCCAGTCGAGCCGTGCGCGTCGCGCGGCGAGGTCTCGGTCGGGGGCGTCCCGGCCGTACTTGATCGTATCCCCGATGTGCGCCGCGATCCTGAACGCGATGAGCCCCTCCTTCACCTCCTCCGGACCGGGGAGCCCGATATGCTCCGACGGCGTGATGTAGCAGAGGTAGTCGGCACCGGCGCCGCTGGCAATGCTCGCGCCGACGCAGCCGGCGATGTGGTCGTGCCCGACGGCGATATCCGTGGGCAGCGGTCCCGCGACGAACAGCGGTGCCGGAGAATGGTCTCTGTATTGCTTCACGTAGGGTGCGATCCTGTCAGCCCGCACGTGCCCCCCGACGCCTTCCACGATCGTCTGCACATCCTGCTCGTACGCCTCCCGTGCCAGCCGGGCATTCAACTGCATCTCCCCCGCCTGCGCTGCATCCATGCGATCGTGGATGCAACCGCTCCGCATGCTGTTTCCCAGCGAGAGGACGACGTCGTGGCGCCGCAGGATACGCAGGATCTCGTCAAAGTGCTCTAAATAAGGATTCTCGCAGCGGTTGCGGCGCATGTACGCCATGGTGATTGCACCCCCCTTCGAGACGACGCCCATGATCCTCTCCTCCCGTCTCACGGCATCGAGCAGGTCCCTGCCGGCGCAGTGGAGGACGACAGACGAAACTCCCTCATCCGCGTGCGCCGCTATCGTGGCCAGGATGTCGTCCGCCGCCATGCCGCCGATGCCCTTCTGCGCCGCCGTCTGGTAGATCGGCACCGTGGTGATGGGAACGGTTGTGGCCTGGAATACCCGCTGCCGGATGGCATCGATATCCCCTCCCGTGGAGAGGTCCGTGATCGTGTCCGCGCCATACCGTTCGGCGAGGACGGCTTTCCGCACCTCTTCGTCGGCATCGATGCGGGAGGGCGATGTCCCGATATTGACGTTCACCTTCGTTCCCAGCCCCTTTCCGATGCCGACCGCTCTCCCGCCCCTGCAGAGGATGACGGCTTCGGCGGATGCTACGTGGGAGAGGAGTGTGCCCGGGTCGATCCCTTCCGCCTGTGCAACCGCCTCCATCTGCGGTGTCATCCTCCCGTGTGTGGCCTGTTCGAGTTGCGTTATCATACGGCCCTCAACATCCCGCGCGGCAGATCTATCCGCGCCCCTTCAATAC
>JAXDAH010000046.1:0-3493 GCA_034679905.1 Methanomicrobiales archaeon
GCTTGCCCTCACGCCGATCATCTCCGAGGGCACCAGTCTCCTGAACCGCTACAGTGTCATGGCAATCAATCCGGACAAGCACCCGAATGCGAATATAGCCGAGGCAAACCGGTTCATCGACTGGATCATCTCGGATGAGGGAAGAGATCTTGTCGGCAGCTATGGGACCGAGGAGTACGGCAAACCCCTCTTCACCCCGATCCCGACCGATGCCTGCTCTGCGGCACCCTTCAACTGTGTCTGCACGGGGGGAGTGGCGAGCGGCTCATCCGGGTGAGATAGCCTCGCACCTTTTTTTCGAAGGCGACCATGCGGCGACGGACCGCTATCGGAAATCGTCCGATCAACCAGATCCTGCCAGGGTTCGGGTATCTGACGGGGGAGAGTACAATGCAGCAGCATGACAGATACAATCTGAGAACGCACCAGGGATAGCCATGGTCGACGCGATCACGGAAGGTTTCCTGCGGGCGATTGAGCTCATCGCTGCTCTGGACACCGAAGTCATCGAGATCACCGTTCTCTCGCTCACCGTCTCTCTCTCCGCCACGCTGCTGGCATCCGCCCTCTGCATACCGCTCGGGGCTCTCATCTACTTCGTCGAGTTCCGCGGGAAGCGCGCCCTGATCAATGCTATCCAGACTCTCTATGCGCTGCCGACGGTGCTGGCAGGCCTGCTTCTCCTTCTCCTCATCTCCAATGCGGGGCCGTTCGGCTTCCTGGGCCTTCTGTTCACCCCGGCGGGCATGGTGCTGGCGCAGATGATCCTCATCATGCCTCTCATCACCGGCCTGACCATATCGGCGATGAGCGGGATTGGGGTGGATATGCGGCAGCATATCACCTCCCTGGGGGCAACAAAGGCGCAGTCCATCCTGATCCTTGCCCGAGAGGTGCGGTTTGCGATCCTGGCGGCGGTGATACTCGCATTCGGGCGGGCGATAGCAGAGGTCGGCGCGGCGATGATGATCGGGGGGAACATCCGCCACAGCACCCGGGTGCTCACCACCGCGATCGCGCTCGAGTCGACGAAAGGGGAATGGGGCTTCTCCATCGCGCTCGGGCTCATCCTCCTTGGGGTCGCGGTCGTCGTCAACCTGGCTTTAAATCTCGCCCAGTATGGATCCTTTTTCTGGGGAGGGTACCAGAACTCCTGAAAGTTGAGCGGGGCGCTATGATCCGTGCAGAAGCGCTGTCCAAGCAGTACGGCAAAAAAAAGGTCCTCTCCGGTATCGACCTCGAGGTGAAGGAGGGGGAGTTCTTCGGGCTGATAGGCCCGAGCGGTGCGGGGAAGAGCACTCTCCTGCGCATCCTGGATCTGATCGAGCCCCCTTCAGGAGGGCGCCTCCAGCTCTTCGGGGACGACGTATACCAGCGTGGCACCGTATTCGAGGTCAGGCGACGCATGGCCATGCTCTTCCAGAAGCCCATCATATTCAACGCGAGCGTCTACGAGAATATCGCCATCGGGTTGAAGCTGCGGAGGAGAAACGGTGCAGAGATGGAGCGGCGGATCCATGAGGCCCTGCGGGCGATTGGCCTTCCGGGGTATGCCGCCCGATCCGCTCTCACGCTCTCCGGGGGAGAGGCCCAACGGGTAGCCCTGGCCCGTGCGCTGGTGACAGATCCCGAGATCCTGTTCCTGGACGAGCCCACGGCTAACCTGGATCCCCCTTCGGTGGAGAAGATCGAGGAGCTGGTGCAGCGCCTGAACCGGGAGTCCGGCACCACGGTGGTGCTCAGCACTCACGATATGCTCCAGGGGCAGCGTCTCGCCGAACGGATCGGGGTGGTGATGCAGGGAACGCTCCCCCAGGTCGGGACGACCCTGGAGATCTTCCACAGGCCACAGGCGACGAGCATCGCCCGCTTCGTGGGGATGGAGAACGTACTATCAGGAACGGTCGTCTCGAGCCGGAACGCAGAGGTCGACGTGGATGTCGGCGGGACAATCATCCAGGGCGTCTCAACCATCCCGACAGGGCAGAGGGTGAGCGTCCTGTTCCGGGCCGAGGACGTGACCATCGATCTGGCAGAGCGGGGGAAGACAAGTGCGCGAAACCTCTATCGCGGAACCGTCATGCGCACTGTCCCCTCCGGGCCGTTCGTACACGCGGTCGTCGACTGCGGCGTCCCGATCACCGCCCTCGTGACGATCCGCTCCGCCGAGGATCTGGATCTCAGGCCCGGCCGTGAGGTCTACGCATCTTTCAAGGCATCGGCCGTTCACGTCATTTCCGAGAGTTAGAGGGTATCACGCTTCGTGCCGGATAACTGCAGCCCGGATGCAGGAGTGCCCTCATCCTCTCCACCTTCTGGCCTTCTCATTGCTATGTCACGGAACGGCGCTTCCCGCAGCCGCTCCAGCGTCTGCTCCAGATGACTGCAGACCATGCTCCGGAACACATCCCTGTCCACAGCCCTCGCCGCGTGCCGATCGAGGAGCAGGATCCGGTCGGCTTCCGCGGTGAGGATGTCCATGCTGCAGGCGGCGAAGAGGAGCGCGGTTTCCCCGAGCGCCCCGCGATCCTCGGAGAGGATGGTGGAGAGCGGCGTGATCCCTTCGCTCTGGAGGCAGCTCCGCACCAGGAGGTTCGTAGCCGCCTGATCCTCGTCGATGAGCAGCAGGGGTGCCTTCTCCTCCACCGCCTTCTGCACCTGCTCTGCCATCACCATCGAACCGCTCCCCCGGCCAGGGACCGACGAGGGGGTTCCCTGCAGCCCGGGAGGCAGCGTGCGGAAGAACATGTCGATGCGCTCTCCCCGCGGAACTCCCGACAGCCGGCACAGGCCTGCCGCAGACCCCATGCAGTAACCACGCGCTCCCGGCCATCCCCGATCGCATGATCGTCCTCGCCCGCGATCACCGCCTGCAGGAACGTGCTCTTCCCCTCGGCGTTGGAGCCGGTGACCGCAAAGACCTCTCTTCTGCGGATGCCGAGGCCGGTCGCGGTCTCCCCGCTCGCGTAGAGCTCCACCTCGACGGGAGTGAGTTCGATCGGGCAGACAAAGGGGACATGGACCCCCTCTTTGGGACCTGCGACGCGGTAGTAGCAACGATGCGCCGTGTACTGGCGCGCCGGCATCGTCCCGTCGCCGACGAAACTCACGAGACCGAGCTCGGGCAGGCGCAGCCGCAGCATCTTCTGGTCGAGCGATGCGATCCACCCCCGGGCGAGGCGATCTTGTGGCACCTTCCGTACAGCGGCCCCGACAGCTTCCAGGACCGTCCTCAACGCATCGATGACCGCGCGGGCCGCCGCGGCATCTGGCGATCCGGGGTACGACAGCGCTCCGGGAACTGTCAGGTGGATACCCCGGGCATCCGCGTAGTTCCCGTGATCTGGTTTCCAGAGCGCCGTTGCGACGGCCTGGACCGATTGCACCAGGGTGAAGGGCTCCGTGTGAACGACATACTTCTGCGGATACCGCGTGAACCTCCCCCCGATCGGGCCGAGTTCTCGTGTCGTGCGGACCTGACGCTTGATCTCCT
>JAXDAH010000047.1:0-6216 GCA_034679905.1 Methanomicrobiales archaeon
CGATAGAGCCTGCAGAGCGATACGGCTCGAACGGAACCGGCTCTCCCAATCTTTCGGAAGGCAGGGGATGCAAACCGGCATCTCGGAACCGGCCCCGATCGCATCGCTGATGACGGGGATGCGGGGAAATCAGTCCCCCAGACACTACGGTTTCGTGAGCCGCATCGGAGGCGGTGCGCCCTGTCTGACCCGACGCAGCCGGTTAGGGGATTCTGCCGTCTGTTCGAGCGGCGGATACGATTAAGAGGGTGTTGTTCGTCCTGCTGATCCCCCTATTTCACCGCGCCGGCGGTTCTACTCACGTCGGCGGCATCGCTGTATTCCTTATCCGGCATCCGCTGGATGATCTCCTTGACAGAGTCCGGGGCTGCATTTTTCTCTGCCATCTCGAGCAGATCCCGCCGGTCGGCGGGATACTCCACGCCCCGGATAGAACGCTGCAGCGATGCTGCCGTGACCAGTTCGGGCTCATCGTCCATGCCTTTCTCGGCTACCTCTTTGCGGAACTCCATCGCGTCTCTCTCCACGCATGCGGTCACTGCGCACAGCCCATACTCGCGGCATCCGATTTATACCTTGGCACGCCGGATGCGAGCCCGCTGACGAGAATCGCGCAGCTCCGTCCCCCGGTGCAGCCGGAAGACCGCTACCGATCGGGATGGCAACCTTTATGCACCGGCGAAGAGCCCAACTCCCCGGGTGACATCGAATGCTCCGCAGAAACCCTGCCATCCCGGTCCTCGCCCTCCTCCTGCTGCTCGCCGCCGCTGCCTCCGCGGCGATCGAGATCCAGCCGGCGGGAGAGAAAGCCGTCGGCGATCGGATCGTCATCAACGGCACGACCAACTTCGCGCCGGGCAACCGCGTACTCGTGGAGGTGACGGCGATCGCCTTCGCCCCCACGAACAAGAGCGGGACGACAGCAACCTCGGGAGCCTCGGGGATAGCGGCCGTGGAGGCAGGCGAGCCCCGGAACACCTGGACGTTCGCCGTCGACACCGCGGGATTCGAACCGGGGGAGTACCTGGTGCAGGCGGAGGTGCTCGAGCGCAACGTGACCGAGACTGCTACCTTCAGCCTGCAGGCGTCGGGGACCGCGACCCCCACACCGGCACCGCAGACGACAGAAGCGACCGCCACTCCCGCCGCCAGCCCAACGACGACGGCGCCCGCCGCCACACCGACGCCGCAGGCAGGGCCGGCGCTGCCCGCCATCGCGCTCATCGGCCTCGGCATCCTCTTCTGGAGAATCCGGCGATATCAGGGATAGAGAAGCCGTTCTCCCCCATTCTCCGGACCTGGCTGTCTCTCCTCATCGGGGCGACACGCGTTCTGCCGCGTGCTGCAGGCTGTAACCCACCGCCAGGCTCATGAAGAGGATCATCAGATAGCGGAGCCCGATCTGGATGAGATAATCGATCGGAGCCTGTCGCGAGAGCGGGAGGAGGAAGACGAGGTCGAGCAGCCAGTTGATCGCCATCCAGACGATGCCGGCGATCCAGGCTTCGCGGACGTAGCATTCCCGCACGACCCGGAAGTACATGTAGAGCAGGACGGCGCCGGCTCCCGAGCCCACCAGGACCATCAGGGTCTTGAAGAGGTCGATGTCGATCAGCAGCACGCCCCCGGGACCGTAGAAGAGGAAGCTCACCAGGAATGGGGCGAGCCAGGAGAGGATGCCGTAGCCGATCAGCCGTTTTACGTCCGCCATCCGCCCACCCCCTCCCGAATCCCCGGCGGTGCGGCGCTCCCGTGCCGGAGCCCCGGCAGAGCATCCCTTATCATCCGGTACAGGATTCTCACGCCAAAGATATTAAGGATCGGAGCCTTCCCCGGAACAGGGTGCGGTTTTGAGAGGGCTCTGTCCACGGAGAGAGGAGCACCTCGCTGCTGCGGCCTGCCGGGACCCGGGCTGCCGCTGTGCAGTGCTAGAGCGCCTCCAGCATCCGCTTCAGCATCGCCTCCTGGCTTTTCAACTGTTCGCGGAAGTCCATGCGGTCGGTATTGGAGATCTCCATGCGCAGGTCCGCGATGTAGTCCTCGAGCACACTCTGAAGCAGCGTCGCTTCGGCATCCGTGAGATCCAACCGGGGCATCCGTTCTCCTCCCTGTCAGCGGTGCATCGGTTAACGGTCAGGGGAATATAAGCCTATCCTGCCGGGATGCGCCGGGGCAGACGTGCGGGCGGTGATGGAGTGGTATGCGGGATCGTGCTCCGGCATCGGGGAGCACCCGCAGCATCTTCGTGCCGCACGGGAGGGCGAAGGGGCTATACCCCTGGCGATTCTGACAGGCAGCCGGACGGTTCGGGATTCCGGAACCGTGATGACCCGGCAGATCGGATGGTTCCCCCTGCCCGTACACAGGACGATGGCGGATATCCTTAATAGGGAGAAAGGAGAAAATATCGTTCAGATTGTGGCGGGATTGACCATCCTGCCGGGCTGTACGGGTACTCCACGCAGCCCGGCAGCGTCCCGCGCATCCCTTCCATCGGGGCGCCGCCGGATGTCGGAGCCGCACCGCATCCCGGCGGTCGCCAGGATACTGAAACGCAGCACGGGGTACGGTCACCATGATGCACGGACGAATCGCACGCAGCACCGTCGTTCTCGCGGTGCTCCTGATCGTCTCACTCCTGGGAAATGTCTACCTGGCATTTCTGTACGCACCTTCTGAAGAGCGGACCGTTCAGGAGCTCCAGGATCGCATCGACACCCTGGACGCCCGCGTTCTCTCCCTCCAGGAGATGTCGAACGGGTCGCCGGTATCGCGGTCGGTCACCCTGCAGGGACCGGCGGTGCTGCAGAGCATCCAGGCGGACGAGCGCTACCCGTTCGGGATGGGGGAGGTCGTCACCCGCGGCGCCATGCTGGACATCTCCGTCGAGATCCAGCCCGGCCAGGGAAGAGTGCTCGTCGAGACGGAGCCCCTCATGGGCATCGTCTTCCAGGACGCCGCCAATACCGCCGTGCGTGTGGCGGAGAACGCGACGGGCCGATCGCTCGATAGCAGCGACGTGATCTTCAGCATACGGGCCGATGCGGAGGTGCCGGCCGTCGACGGCCCGAGTGCCGGCGCCCTGATGGCAGCGCTCGCCATCGCCGCCCTGAACGGGGAGACGCCGGACGCCGGCGTCACGCTGACGGGGACCATCGACGCGAGCGGGCATGTCGGCGCCATCGGCGGGGTGCTGGAGAAGTCGCAGGCGGCCAGGGAGGCGGGAAAGACGACCATCCTGCTGCCGCGGGAGAACGCGCAGCTGGTGCAGTACATAGAGACCACGCAGCGGTTCGGGAGGTTCACCCGCATCTATCAGCAGCCTGTCGTGCTGGATGCCGAGGAGTACATCGAGAGCGAGGTCGGCATCCAGGTCGAGTACGTGGATACGATCGAGGATGTGGTGAGGCACCTGGGCATCCTGACCGCATGAGCGGCAGGCCTCAGATCAGGCCTCTCTCCCGCCGCAGCTTCTGCTCGCCCGGGCGCGTCGTCCAGGAGAGTCCCCCGGTCGCCGCCGACCGCCTGGACGACGCAGGTGAGGTCGAAACGGTAGACCTCGCTCTCATCCCCCGGAAGCGGCCCCGGGCGACGGTCGATACCGCGCAGAGATCGGCGGTCGGCGTCCCGCTCCGTTCGACGCTCCGCACCGATGCCGTTCTTCTCACGGAGGTTTTTTAAAAGTCGCATGCCTGCGATAACGCAGCCCGCAGCCGGTCGTCCTGATGCAGGCGCTCCCGAACGGCGTCGCCCGATGGAGCAGTCGGCATACGCATCGAGGATGGCGTCGACGACGAACGCCAGGTCTGCTCGTACCCGGCATAAAACGCTTCCCGCAGGTTCCCGCACAGGCATGCATCCCGGGGGATACCGTTGGGCCCCCGAAGAGGAGGACCTCCTCTACCTCCTGCCGTTCGCAGCTTCGTCTTCTGGCTCCGGCATCCGGCGTATCATCTCCTTGATCGGCTCGGGCGCCTTCGTCCGCTCTGCCATCTCGAGGAGGCCTTTCTTGTCTTTTGGAGCGTCCCTCGGATACTCCACGTCTTTTCTGTCGCGTGCGCCGCACATGGAGAGCCTATACGCGATGCATCCGCCTTAATGGTTTGGCATGGACGCCCCTAATCCGCCGGAACCGCTGCCGGCAGCGTGAAGAAGAACGTCGATCCCTGCCCGGGCTCCGACTTCACCCCGATGGTGCCGCCGTGCCGCTCCACGATCCGCTTGACGATAGCGAGGCCGATGCCGGTCCCGGGGTACTGCTCCCGCCCGTGGAGCCGCTGGAAGATGACGAAGATCTTCTCCTGGTACGCCGGCTCAATCCCGATCCCGTTGTCGGAGACGGAGAACTGCACCGTGCCATCCTGCCGCCGGGCCGAGATGTGGATCTCTGGCGGCATGCCCTCCCGCCGGAACTTTATGGCGTTCACGATCAGGTTCTGGAACACCTGCTGGAGCTGGACGGGGTCCCCCAGCACCGCCGGCAGGGGTTCGTGTGTGACCGTGGCGGCAGTGCGTTCCAGTTCCAGGTGCAGGAGCGCCAGGGTCTCTTTTAGGAGATCGTTTGCATCCACGCGCTGGAACTCGCTCCCCTGCGTCGTGATACGGGAGTACTCCAGCAGGTCGTTGATCAGCGCCTGCATCCGTTTGCCGGCCGTGACGACGAAACCGATGTACTCGTCGGCGGAGGCATCGAGACGGTCCCTGTACTGCCGCTCCAGCAGCTGGGTGAAGGTGACCATCGTCCGCAGGGGCTCCTGCAGGTCGTGGGAGGCGACGTAGGCGAACCGTTCGAGGTCCAGGTTGCTCTGTTTCAGTCTGCTCGCGTACTGCTGCGTCTCCTCCTCTGCCTGCTTGCGCTCGGTGATGTCCATCAGCGTGGCGATCACGCAGGACCAGGTCTCCTCGTAGTCCGGCACCATCGCCAGTTTCAGGATCCCCTGCCGCACCTTTCCCGAGGGTGTGCGGTAGGGATACTCGCTCTCGAAGGTCTTCCTGCCCTCTGCAAACGCTATCATCACCTCCCGGAACACCGCATAGGTCTCCGGGGTGAAATGGGCATCGATGCTCCTTGTGGCAGCACCCGTGCCCCCCATCCCGACGAGACCCTGCGCGATCTTATTGGCGCGCAGCAGCTTCACCAGCCGTGCGCAGCGGGCGACATCCTGCGCGTGGTTCCGCAAGTGGGCGGCGATATCCCGTACCCCGGCGCGGCGGAGCGAGTCGAGGAACTCCTTCACCGCCGATAAATCCTCGTGCCACTGGGGGAGGGGGGCCTCCTCGAAGAGCGTGCGGTAGCGGCTCTCGCTCTTTCTCAAGGCCTCCTCTGTCCTCTTGCGGAGAGTGATGTCCCGCACGAAGACCTGGACCGCCGGCCTGCCGTCGATATACGTCTTCGTGCCCCGGCCCTCCACCCAGAACGGGGTGCCGTCCAGGCGCAGGGCCTCATGCTGCAGCAGCGGAGTCTCCTTCCCCTCCAGCTCCCGGTGGATGAAGGAGCGGACGAGGTCCCGGTAGTCCGGATGAACGGTATCCATCGCGTCCCTTCCGATCAGGTCGGCCGGATCCGTTGCCCCGAAGAGGCGCAGTCCCGCCGGGTTCACGTAGAGGATCTTTCCGTCGCGGTGGACCAGCACCGCGTCCGGCGCCAGTTCCACCAGGCTGCGGTAGCGCTCCTCGCTCTCCTGCAGCGCCTCCTCCATCCGTTTCCGCTGCGTGATGTCGCGGCCGTTGATGACGATGCCCCGCACGTCCGGGTCGTTTAAGAGGTTGGTCACGTTGGTATGGATCCAGTGCATCCCCCGGGGGCCCAGGAACCGGGCCTCGAAGGTGGCGCTCATGCCGGGGTGCTGCTTCAGCTCGGCAAAGAACTCTTCCGCTCGGGGCACGTCCTCGGGGTAGATCATCTCGAAGGCGGATCGCCCGACCAGCACCTCGGGCGGAAATCCGTCGATCCACTCGATCGGGGGGCTGATGAAGACCATCTGCCCCTGCGCGTCCAGGATCATGATGAAGTCCGAGGTCTTCTCGATCAGGGCGCGGAAGCGGTGCTCGCTGGTGCGGAGGGCGGCTTCCGTCCGCTTCTGCTCCAGGGCGCTGGAGACGATCTCGCCGACCAGTTTGAGGAGGACCGCGTCCTCGTCGGTCCAGTCCCGCCGCTGCCGCACGGCGTCGAACCCGATGAATCCCTCCAGATCCGTCTTGGAGACCACCGGCGCT
>JAXDAH010000048.1:0-3587 GCA_034679905.1 Methanomicrobiales archaeon
CGCGCCGCCCCCCCCCCCCCCCCCCCCCCCCCCCCCCGTGCCCCCACCCCTGCCGGTACGATTGCCTGGAGGGGATGGGTGCTCCCCGATGAGTAGAGCGCCACAGGTACCCCCACCCCCACCGGTACGATATTCCCATCTGCATCGGGCGATGCTACACTCTTGCGGGAAGGTACATCGAGGCTCGGTCCACGGCTTACACCGATCTCCCTATACCCCGGCCTAACGCAACAGCGGGGGAACAGGAGCTCTCTCTATCGGGCTCCAGCCAACCTGCGGGACGGGCAGCATGGCCCGTACGTTCCGTCGCTCCCGCATGCCGGCGCATACGCGTACCTGAGGGGGGATGGCATCCAGCGGAGCAGTTCGTGAATCCGAAAGAAGAGGACGTAGAGGAGTGCCTCGCAGCACTCCCGGATACCGTCTGCGCCGCAGACATGACGGAAAAGATGCTAACCCTCGTTCCGGGTGAAGATATCGAAGTTCATGCTGCCCATCGGGCCGTCCCGGGTGAAGTAGTACTCCAGCAGGCGATCCTCGTTCTCGTAGTAGGAGAACCAGTAGTTCAGCTTGCAGGTCTCCTTATCGTAGCCGGGTATCGAGGCGTAGCTGCTGGCATCGTGCGCGATGACCAGATCGAAATCCTGGTTTGCAAATGTATTCTCGTCCACCCTTCGGCCGTAGTACACCAGCTTCTCCGCATCCTCGCCGCGGTAGTACCAGGGCAGGGGCCAGTAGTTCTCCGAGGCGATGGCGACCCGATCCGCCGCATCGATCTTCCCCATCACCGCACGGAGATCCTCGGAGTTCTGCACCTGCACGATGGGCTCGTTGATGTCCGCTGGAGTGAAGGCAACGTGCCAGGTCATCGCGATCAGGAAGACCGCTGATACCGCGACGGCAATCTTCTGCCAGTGCGGCTTCCAGAAGGGCAGCGCATAGACGGCGATGAAGATCATCGGTATGAGCTGGTGGATGGCGAGCCAGGGCACCTTCTCGCCGATGTAGCCGTAGATGCCGATCGAGAGGACCATCCAGTAGATAACGAACGCAAAGAACTCCGTTCTCCTGTCCGGAGCCCGCGTCCCGCGAGGCACGGCGGTTTCGGCGGGAGCGGACGCATCCGTCCTGACCTGCCGCGGGCGGATGCGATCCCGCAGCTGCTGCAGCCTCTCCAGAAGCGGCGTCTCCCTGCCGATGAAGAGCACGGTGCCGATCCCCGCCAGGATCAGGAGGGGGATCTCGTAGAGGACGAAGAGGATGATGTAGAAGTAGAACGGCCCGCAGAGCCGGCACTGGTCGTGCATCGCCGTCCAGTGCTCGATCGCCCGGTACCACCCCGAGGTGGTCAGGTTGAGGTTCTGCCCGATGAGCACCTCGGGCTGCGCACCAAAGGAGGAGTAGAGCAACGCCGTGAGCCCCGCCACGGCGAGGAGAGCGAGGACCAGATCGCTCTTCCACTGCGGGGGGAGCGTGAACCTCCCCTTCCATATCCCGAAGAGGAAGAAGGAGCCGAAGATGAGAGCGATGATGGGCATCTCCTCCTTGCAGCAGAGCCCGCCGGCGAGGGCGACCGCTGCCAGGAGCAGGTATCGTGTCCTGCCCCGTTCGAAGTAGTAGAGGAGCGCCACCAGCAGCAGGAGCGTGAAGAAGAGCATGAAGATGTCGTGGCGGAGGAACCGGGAGAAGTAGACCAGATTCGGGGATATCGCGATGAACAGGGCCGCCGCCAGCGTCTGCAGGCGATCCAGGTAGCCCAGTCGGTAGATGGCGTAGACCAGGGGCACGAGCGCCGCCCCCAGGAGCGACGGAACGAGCCGCCCGACGAGATCGGAGTCCCCCAAGAGCGAGAACATGCCTGCCGTCACGTAGTAGAGCAGGGGGCCGTGGTAGGAGGGATCGTAGGTGTACGTGCCATGGGTGAGGAGCTGGTAGGAGAACCAGGCGTGGATCGCCTCGTCGTGGTGGAAGAGTTTGAGATCCAGAAACGCGAACCGCAGCCCGAAGGCTAGCAGGGTGATGAGAAGAAAAGCCGTCTCGAAAGAGAACGTTACGCGTCGGAGAGAGAATCCTTTGGCGGGCATTGCCGCTCCTCCGGTTCAGCTCTCCAGCACAATCTCGATTCCAATGTCCTTGGGCACCTGAATCCGCATCAACTGGCGCAGGGCCCGCTCATCTGCATCGATATCGATCAGGCGTTTGTGAATCCGCATCTGCCAGCGATCCCATGTGGCGGTCCCCTCTCCGTCCGGGCTCTTGCGCACCGGCACCACCAGTCGCTTGGTGGGAAGCGGAATGGGACCTGCGAGATTCACGCCGGTCCGCTCGGCAATCTCCTTGATCCGCTGGCAGACCATCTCGACTTTTCTGCAATCCGTTCCTGTGAGTCGAATTCTGGCTTTCTGCATCCCTATCCCCCTCAAAAATGGTATTGGTTATCTCATCTGCTTGGGTACGATGTCGATGCACATGCCCGCAGCGATGGTGGATCCCATGTCGCGGATGGCGAACCGTCCCAGGGGCGGGATCTCTTTGAGTTTCTCGAGGACCAGCGGGCGGGAAGGCTTGACCTTGACGATCGCCGCATCCCCGGTCTTCAGGAACGTCGGGTTCTCCTCCTTCACCTGGCCGGTGCGGGGGTCGAGCTTCCGCACGAGTTCGGTGAACGTGCATGCCACCTGGGCGGTGTGGCAGTGGAACACGGGGGTGTAGCCGACGGTGATCGCACTCGGGTGGTGGAGAACCACGATCTGGGCGGTGAACTCGTCCGCCACGGTGGGCGGGCTCTCGAGGGGGCCGGCGACGTCTCCGCGGCGGAGATCGTTCTTGGCGATGCCCCGCACGTTGAACCCGACGTTGTCACCGGGCAGCGCCTCGGGGATCTCCTCGTGGTGCATCTCGATGGACTTGATCTCGCCCTCTTTGTTGGCCGGCATGAAGGCGACCTTCATGCCCTTCTTCATGACGCCCGTCTCCACGCGCCCGACCGGGACCGTGCCGATACCGCTGATGGTATAGACGTCCTGGATGGGGAGCCGGAGCGGCAGAGTCGTGGGCTTCTCGGGCTCTTTCAAGGTGTCCAGGGCCTCGAGTAGCGTTGGACCGGTGTACCAGGGAGTCTTGTCGCTCTTCTTGGCGATGTTGGCGCCCTGGAAGGCGCTCGTCGGGATGAAGAGGATCGAGTCCGGCTTGTAGGCGACCATCTTCAGGAGGTCGGATGTGCCCTTCTTCACCTCATCGTAGCGCTTCTGGTCGTAGTTGACGGCGTCCATCTTGTTGATGAGCACGATCAGCTGGTTGATGCCAAGCGTCCTCGACAGGAAGACGTGCTCTTTCGTCTGCTCCTGCACGCCCTCCGATGCCGAGACCACGAGAAGTGCGGCGTCTGCCTGGGATGCACCGGTGATCATGTTCTTGACGAAGTCCCGGTGACCGGGGCAGTCCACGACGGTGAAGTAATACTTGTTCGTGTCGAACCGCTTGTGGGCGATATCGATCGTGATGCCACGGTCGCGCTCCTCCTTGAGGTTGTCCATGACCCATGCGAACTCGAACGAGCCCTTGCCCTTTGATTCGGCCTCCTTTCG